>CACHRU010000003.1 GCA_902582345.1 uncultured Pelagibacteraceae bacterium
ATCAAGAATTAATAGACTGTGGTAATGGATTACTTTTTGGAAAAGGTAATGCAAAATTACCTCTTCCCCCAATGTTAATGTTTGATCGTATTACGAAAATTGAGGAAAACAAAGGCAAATATAAAAAAGGATTTATAAACGCAGAACTAGACATAAGGGAAAATCTATGGTTCTTTAATTGTCACTTTAAAGAAGATCCGGTTATGCCAGGATGTTTGGGATTAGATGCGATGTGGCAATTAGTAGGTTTTTTTTTAGGCTGGAAAGGAGAGCCTGGAAAAGGTAGAGCTCTTGGAGTTAGTGCTGTAAAATTTACAGGAGAAGTTCTTCAAAATGTAAAGATGGCAACTTATAAAATAGATATGAAAAGAATTTTGAAAAAAGAAGGTGCTGTGGTTGGATTAGCAGACGGTATTCTAGACGCTGACGGAAAGATAATTTATCGTGCGGAAAATTTAAAAGTAGGATTATTTAGATCATGAAGAGAGTAGTTATTACTGGTTTAGGAGTTGTATCTTGTTTAGGTAATAATCAAGATGAAGTGTACAAGTCATTATTAAATGGAAAGTCTGGGATTACTTTTTCAGAGGAATATAAGGAGTATAATTTAAAGAGTAACGTTCATGGAAAACCAAATATCAAACTTGAGGATTACGTGGATAGAAAATTTATTCGGTTCATGGGACCTGGCTCTGCCTATAATTATGTTGCAATGAATGAAGCGGTAAAAGATTCTGGTTTAGAGGAAAAAGATGTAAGCAATATTTCTACTGGTATGATTATGGGTTCCGGTGGACCATCAATAGAAAATGTAATTTTAGCTGCAGATAAAACAAGAGAAAAAAGTCCAAAAAGGATGGGGCCATTCGTGGTTCCACGAACAATGTCGAGTACAGCTTCTGCTACATTAGCTGTCCCATTTAAAATAAAAGGAGTTAATTATACTATAAGTTCCGCATGTGCAACAAGTGGTCATTGTATTGGAAACGCTATGGAACTAATCCAACTAGGAAAACAAAAAATTATATTTGCAGGAGGAAGCGATGAAGTTCATTTTGCTATGACTGCAATGTTTGATGCTATGACCGCTTTATCTTCTAAATATAATTCGACACCTGAAAAAGCTTCAAGACCTTATGACAAAACTAGAGATGGGTTTGTCATATCAGGTGGTGGAGGCGTTCTTGTATTAGAAGAATATGAGCACGCGAAAGCCAGAGGGGCAAAAATTTATGCTGAGCTGACAGGTTACGGAGCTACCTCCGATGGCTATGATATGGTGGCTCCATCAGGTGAGGGGGCAATTAGATGTATGAAAATGGCATTAAACACATCTAAAAATAAGATTGATTACATAAATACGCATGGAACCTCAACTCCAGTCGGAGATATTACAGAATTAAAAGCTGTTGGTGAAGTTTTTAAAGATTATAAACCTAAGATTAGTTCAACAAAATCTTTAGCAGGTCATTCTTTAGGTGCAACATCTGTTCATGAAGCAGTTTATTGTCTTATAATGATGAAAAATAGATTTATTGCAGCTTCTGCTAATATCAGCGATATGGATGACGAAGCAAAAAAATTTCCCATCGTGACAAAAGTCGAAAAAAATATTGATGTAAACTCTGTAATGTCTAATAGCTTTGGTTTTGGTGGTACCAATGCCACTTTAGTTTTTGAGAAAGTATAAATTATGAATTTGATGAAAGGAAAAAAAGGACTAATTATGGGGGTTGCCAATGAAAGATCTATTGCTTGGGGAATTTCTCAAAAACTTGCTGAGTCCGGTGCTGAATTAGCTTTTACGTATTTAGGTGATGCGTTAAAAAAAAGGGTAATACCTTTAGCAGAAAAATTAAACTCAAAAGTTACTTTTAATTGTGATGTAGAAAAAAAAGATGATGTTATTAAACTTTTCAAAGACATCAAATCTCAATGGGGTCAAATTGATTTTGTGGTTCATGCTGTAGCATTCTCTGATAAGTCTGAATTGTCTGGAGAGTATTTAAATACTACAAGAGAAAATTTTTTAAAAAGTATGCTAATTTCTTGTTTTTCATTTACAGAAGTTTCAAAGGAAGCCTCTAAAATAATGAATGATAGTGGAAGTTTATTAACCCTTACTTACGAATCGACAAAGGCTATTCCAAATTATAATGTTATGGGTGTGTGTAAATCAGCTCTGGAAGCCAGCGTTAAATATCTGGCAAGAGACCTGGGTAAAAAAAGAATAAGAGTAAATGCAATCAGTGCTGGTCCCATTAAAACTCTTGCAGCTTCAGCGATAGGTGATGCAAAATTTTTGTACAAATGGAATGAGGATCACTCTTTCTTAAAGAGAAATGTTGATATAAAAGATGTAGGAAATTCAGCTTTATATCTTCTAAGTGATTTAGCAGCAGGTGTAACGGGTGAAATTCATTACGTTGACGCAGGTTATAATAAAGTTGGAATGCCGGATCCTAAAAATATTTCCAAGTTGTAAATTTTGCATGGCTAAATTACAAATTTAACAGTCCCTTTCATAGTAAAAAAATTTAAAAAATAAGAAATAAATGATTAAATTAAATCAAACAGTAAAAAATAAAATAGAAAATTTATTTGATTGGATAAAGGGTGCAGAACTCGTTGAACTTAATTCATGTAATGTAGACGAGGATCCTGTAAGGCCAGAATTAGATGTTAAATTTAGAACAAGTTATGGACGTAAAATATTTGGAGTAAAATATAAAAAAGAAATATGTGCTATTATGTGCTTTGGTTATACAAACGAAATTCCTAAAAATGTAAAGGAATTAGACTTAATGACGAAAGATGCTCACTTGCAAGCAACACTAAGAAATAAGAATGTTGGAAAGATCGCGATAGCTTATACCGTTTGGTCCAAAAAGAAAGGGGGCGGCAAATTAATAGTAAAAGAGGTTTTTAAAAAAATTAAAAGATCTAACCACTTAAACAGATTAATTACCTTGTCACCATTAACTGACATGGCAAGAAATTTTCACCTAAGAAATGGTGCAATTGAGTTACAAATAAATGAGGAGAGCCAGAATTTCGAATACAAAATTTAATATTTAAGCAACTGCTTGTTTTATAGATAATTTTACTTTTCCCCTATCAAATCCAACGACTTTAACTGAAACTTCATCCCCTTCTTTAACTACGTCAGTTACTTTAGCTACCCTTTTTTTGGCTAACTCTGAAATGTGAACTAAACCGTCTTGTTTGCCCAAAAAATTTACAAAGGCGCCGAATTCCATAATCTTTACAACTTTTCCTTTGTAAATTTTTCCAACTTCAGGTTTCGCGATTAAATTTTTTATAAAATCAATAGCTTTATTTCTTGATGCTTCATCAGGTGCAGCAACTGTAACTTCTCCAGTATCTTTAACATCAACTTTTGCGCCAGATGTCTCGACAATTTCTCTTATTGTTGCTCCACCTTTTCCTATAACGGTCGCGATATCTTTTTTATCTACCTGAATTGTTTCCATTTTAGGAGTATGTTTTGATAGCTCTTTCCTAGAAGATTTTATAGCTTTATTCATCTCTAATAAAATTTTTTCCCGACCATTTTTAGCTTGAGCTAATGCTTTTTCCATTATTTCAAAAGTTATACCTGTAATTTTGATATCCATTTGTAGAGAAGTAATGCCGTCTTTGGTTCCAGCTACTTTAAAATCCATGTCACCAAGATGGTCTTCGTCCCCTAAAATGTCTGATAAAACTGAAAATTCATTACCTTCTTTTATAAGACCCATAGCAATACCTGCCACAGGTTCTTTAATAGGAACACCAGCATCCATTAGAGATAATGAGGTTCCACAAACTGTTGCCATCGAAGAAGATCCATTTGACTCAGTTATCTCAGAAACAACTCTAAGAGTGTACGGAAAATTTTCTTTTTTTGGTAGAGATGAGTTAATTGCTCTCCAGGCAAGTTTTCCATGACCAATTTCTCTTCTCCCAGTTCCGATCCTTCCACATTCTCCTACAGAAAATGGCGGAAAATTATAATGAAGCATAAAATTTGAACGTTGCATACCATCCAAACTTTCAAATCTCTGTTCATCTTCTGACATTCCGAGTGTTGTTACAACAAGTGCTTGTGTTTCACCTCTTGTAAATAGTGCAGACCCGTGAGCCCTAGGTAAAACTCCAACTTCACATTTAATTTGTCTTACATCAGCAAGTCCTCTTCCGTCTATTCTCTTTTTATCTTTTAGAATTGCAGTTCTTACGATATCTTTCTCAATTGATTTTAGTTGAGCCATTGCTTGATTTTCAGTCACCTTATCATTTTCTAAAAACATTTCTTTGCATTTACTGTCAATTTCAGAAATAGCAGTTGATCTCTTTTTTTTATCAATTTCTTTAAAAGCTTTCCTTAAATCATTTTCAAATGCACTAGCAATCTCTTTTTTTAAGTCTGAATGATCAATTTCCTCAACTTCCCATTTTTCTTTACCGGCTTTTTTTGCGAGTTTTTCGATCATTTCGATAATTGGGACAAAATTTTCATGACCAAATTTTACGGCCTCCAGCATAATTTTCTCTGATAAACCTGTTGTCTCAGACTCGACCATTAAAACAGCATCCTTAGTGCCTGCAACAACTAGGTCTAAATCTGAGTCCTTAAGTTGTTCAGGTGAAGGGTTTAAAAGGTATTTTCCATTATTATAACCTACTCTACTAGCAGCTATTGGCCCTTTAAAAGGTAGTCCTGAAATTGCTAAAGCAGCTGAAGATGCGATCATTGAAAGTATATCAGGTTGGTTTTCACCGTCATATGATAAAACTGTAGGTAAAATCTGAACTTCATTTAAAAAATTGCTTGGAAATAAAGGTCTTAAAGGCCTGTCAATTAATCTAGAGATAAGTGTTTCTGACTCTGTGGGACGTGCTTCTCTTTTAAAATACCCTCCTGGAATTTTTCCTGCCGCATAATACTTTTCTTGATAATTTACTGATAAAGGAAAATAATCTTGACCATCATTCACTTTTTTTGCACCTACTGCCGTTGCAATGATAACAGTTTCACCACAAGTGGCAATAATTGCTCCATCTGCCTGTCTAGCAATTTTTCCTGTTTCTAAAGAAATTTTTTTTCCATTTATCTCTATTTCTTCTTTAAATGTTTTAAACATTACTTCCTTAAATTTAGTTTTTTTATTACCTGATTATATGAGTCGATGTTGTTTTTTTTTAAATAACTCAAAAGTTTTTTTCGTCTATTTACCGACTTATTAAGTCCAATAGTAGAATGTTTATCTTTTTTAAATTTCTTAAAATGTTCTGCCAACCTTTCAATTTTTTGACTTAATAAACCTATCTGAATTTCTGCTGAGCCAACATCTTTGCTGTTGATTGCTAAACTCTTAATTATATCTTTTTTTTTCTGTTTCATCATTTCTATTTTTTTTGATCAATCTTTCTATCTTTTCAGCATATTCAAAGGATTTATCTTCTACAAATGCAAGTTTAGGAAGAAACTTAATGTCAAGTTTTTTTGATAATGCTTTTCTAACAAGATGAGCGTATTCAGTCAAGATACTTACTGACTCTGACATTTCGATGCCTCCAAGTGGTATAACGTATGCT
Organism: uncultured Pelagibacteraceae bacterium; assembly: GCA_902582345.1. Taxonomy (GTDB): domain Bacteria; phylum Pseudomonadota; class Alphaproteobacteria; order Pelagibacterales; family Pelagibacteraceae; genus Pelagilacustribacter. The sequence continues at coordinate 5,602 of CACHRU010000003.1, forward strand.
CTGGCAGTTTTAAGATCTGGGGTCATTCTCACCTCTGTCACGGTTATTATTTCTGTATTCATAGAGGGTATTTTAGCTTCATTTCTAATGAAAATTTCTCCTAGTTTTTGTTTAACTAGCTCTCCAACTCTCAGTTGTCTTTGACTATATTCGGGATATCTACTTCTTTTTTTCATCAAATTTTTCTTTCAATTTTCTCTGAAGAATAAGACTCAATAATATCTTTTTCTTTAAAATCTATAAAGTCTTTTAAAGCTATTCCGCATTCTAACCCAGATTTTACGTCTTTAACCTGATTTTTTTCCCTATAAATACTTGAAATTTCGCCGTTATATACAACAACTCCATCTCTAATTAACCTGGCCTTGGTTTTATTTTTTATTTCACCACTAAGAACTTTTGAGCCTGCAATTTTTCCAGCTTTAGAAACATTAAAAACTTTTTGAATTTCAGCTGAACCGTTTACAACCTCTTTTACATCAGGCTCTAATAATCCTGATAGACCCTTTTCTACATATTCTAATGCTTCATATATAATATTAAAATATTTTACATCAACTTTTTGTTCTTCGGCAAGTTTTTTTGCCTCTCTATTGGGTTTCACATTAAAACCAATCAATAAAGCTTTTGATGCTTTTGCTAATGAAACGTCTGTTTCATTTATCATTCCAATATCTGATAAAATTATTTTTGACTTTACTTCCTCATGCTTTATTTTGTTTATTGCAGTTTTTAAAGCCTCGCTTGATCCCTGAACATCTGATTTAATGATTATATTTAAAACTTCTTTATTATTCTCATTTTCAAATAATGTTTTTTTATCTTTTGCTATCAATTTATTGGATGAACCCTGTTCACTTTTCTTAAATTCTATGATTTCTTTCGCTTTTTCCTCATTTTCAGTAACAAAAAACTCTGCTCCTGCAAAAGCGGAGTCATTCATACCCAATATTTCTACAGGCATTGAAGGTAAAGCTTCGTGTATTGTTTTTGCCTCATGATTAATCATTGCTCTTACTTTTCCCCAAGTGTTACCACAAACAAAGTGATCACCTTTTTTTAATTGACCATTTGAAATAAGTATAGTTGAAACTGGGCCTTTTCCTTTATCAATTTTTGATTCTAAAACTACACCTGAAGCTGGTCCATCGAATGAAGCTTTTAAATCTAAAATTTCTGATTGCAACAGTATGCTTTCTTTTAGTTTTTCTAAGTTATCTTTTTTTGTGGCTGAAACCTCAACAAATAAAGTTTCACCGCTTAAATCCTCTGCAATTAGCTCGTACTGCATTAAATCATTTTTAATTTTACTTATATTTTTGTTAGGTAAATCACATTTATTTATAGCAACTATAATTGGTACTTTTGCGGCTTTAGCATGTTGGATAGCTTCTACAGTTTGTGGTTTTATTCCGTCATCAGCAGCTACTACTAATACAACTATATCTGTTACTTTTGAACCACGAGCTCTCATTTCAGTAAAAGCGGCATGGCCGGGTGTATCAATAAATGTAATAAGGTCTTTATTGTTTGCTTTAACTTGATAAGCGCCAATGTGTTGTGTAATTCCGCCAAATTCACCTGATACAATATTAGTGTCCCTTAAAGCGTCAAGGAGAGAGGTTTTACCGTGATCTACATGGCCCATGATAGTAACAACAGGCGCTCTTTTTTTTGCCGATACTGCATTTTGCTTAATATTCTTGTTAACCTCAAATTTTGGAACTTCTTCGATTATGGGTTTGTGGCCAAACTCTTTAACTATATATTCAGCAGTATCTTTATCGATAATATGATTTATTGTTGCTAAGACTTTCATATTTAAAAGAAATTTAATTATATCACTTGACCTTTCGGCCATTCGGTTTGAAAGTTCTTGAATAGATATTTGTTCCGGGATTTTTACATCACGTACAACTTTTTTGAATTCTTTTTTTTCTTCAGTGGGTAAACTCTTTTTTTCTTTTAGTCTTGCTCTTTTTACAGATGCTAAACTTCTTTGTTTAATCTCAATTTCCTCAACATTTAACGCTCTAGAAACTGTTAACTTAAGGTTTCTTCGATCAATAGAGCTTTTAAGTTTTATTTTACCTTTGTTTTGGGGCTTTTCATCTCTTTTAATGAAAGCTTTTGTAGCTTGCTGCTCAATAAATTTCCTATTAAGATTTTTTTTAAAGAAATTTTGTTTATTTGATTGGTTGCCTAAGTTTAAACTTGGATTGTTTTTTGATGGTCTAAAAGGTTTTTTTTTTGATATCGAAAAAGATTTTTTTGACCCTTTTCCAAGAGATGAAATATCAATTTTTTTGGAAAAATTGGTAGAGATAGTTAACGTTTTTTTTTTATTTTTTTTATCATCCATAATTATTTAAACACAATTTCTCTAGCAGCCATAATAAGTTGATCTGCTTCATCTCTAGATAAAGAAAATTCTTCTAGATATCCTTCAATTCTTATTTTTTTACCTTTGACTTCGTCAAATCCACCTATTAATTCATCTGATGAGAGATCCGCGAAATCGCTTAATTTTTTTATATTACGCTGGCCAAGTAATACCAACATACCTTGGGTAAGGCCCTTCAAATTAATTAATTTTTCCTCAACACCTAATTCTTTTAATTTTTTTGCTATTTCATCTTTTTGTTTGACTAAATTTTCTTTAGATCTGTTAATTAGTTCTTGAGCCGTACTTTCATCAATTCCATCAATCTTAGATATGTCCTCAGGATTTGCTTGAGAAATTTCCTCAATACCTTGAAATCCCTCAGAAACTAGTAACTGTCCTAAAGTCTCATCTACCTCTAAACTTTTAATTAAAGTTTCAGTTCTTTCTTTAAACTCTGACTGTCTTCTATCTGAATCTTCTTTATCAGTAAGAATATCAATTTCAAAATTAGTTAATTTAGAGGCAAGTCTTACATTTTGACCTCTTCTACCGATTGCTTTACTCAAATTTTCCTCTGATAGAATTACATCTATCCTTTTATTATCTTGATCTATTAAAACTTTTTGAATTTCAGCGGGAGAAAGAGACTCTGAAATTAGTGTCGGGAGGTCTTCAGTCCATTTTATAATATCAATTTTTTCTCCATGAAGTTCATTAACAATACTTTGAACTCTACTTCCTCTCATACCTACACAAGCACCAACAGGATCTATAGAGCTATCTTTGGAGTTGACACATATTTTAGCTCTGCTTCCAGGATCTCTGGCAACAGCTTTTATTTCGATCACCCCTTCATAGATTTCAGGCACTTCTTGAAAAAACAATTTAGCCAAAAATTGAGGGTGAGCTCTAGATAAGAATATTTGGTGGCCTTTAATTTCTTTTTTTACTTCGTAACAGTAAGCTTTTACTCTATCTCCATTTTTTAATATTTCTCTAGGAATTAATTCATCTTTTTTAATAACACCTTCAGCTTTTCCTAAATCAACAATTACATTTCCATATTCAAGTCTTTTTATAATTCCACTAAGAACCTGACCTTGCTTATCTATAAATTCTTCATATTGACGATTTTTTTCTGCTTCTCTTACTTTGAAACTAATTACCTGTTTTGCACTTTGCGCTGCTATTCTACCAAAATCGATTTGTGGTAATTCTTCTGATATTTTATCACCAATTTTTAAATCTTTATTTTTTTTTGATGATTTTTGCGCTAAGTCAAGTGAAATTTCCTTGCTGGGATCTTCAACTTTTTCTACAATCTCTATTACTTTATTGATTTTAATTTCACCTGTTTCTCTACTTATTTTTACCTCAATATTATTATCATTACCAAATTTTGTTAATGCAGCTTTTTGTATAGCGCTTTCCATTGATTCAATAACTAGCTCTTTATCAATAGATTTTTCGTTTGCTACTGCATCTACTATTCTTAATAACTCTAATTTATCTAATCCTCTATTAAGCATTGTGTATTTCTTTATTCCAAAAAAAAATGGGCAAATGCCCATTTTGTACTCTCCAAAATTGATCTATTTTTAATCCATTTTAAATTTTTTTCAAGTTATCTATTTAAAAATTTTGATTTTATCAGTTTTTTCCCATGAAAATTGACCATTATTTTGAGGAATTCTGCCAAAATGACCGTATGCGGATGTAACTTCATAAATTGGTTTGTTGAGTCCTAATAATTCTCTAATACCTCGGGGTGATAGATCAAAATTTTTTTCTACTAAACCCTCTAAATCTTTTACCTTATCTTCATCACCCTCTGATAATTTTATATAAATTGATAAAGGTTTTGAAACACCTATGGCGTAAGCTAGTTGGATTAAACATTTATCAGATATTCCTGCTGCAACTATATTTTTTGCTAAATATCTTGCAACGTAAGCAGCCGAACGATCAACTTTAGTAGGGTCTTTTCCAGAAAAAGCGCCTCCACCGTGAGGAGCAGCGCCTCCATAAGTATCTACAATGATTTTTCTACCGGTAAGTCCAGAGTCACCATCAGGACCACCAATAATAAATTGGCCAGTTGGATTTATATAAATTTCATCATCCTTAAGATCACTTATTAAATTTTCAGGTATTGCTTTTTTTATATATGGTATAATCAATTCTCTTACTCTTTTTTGGTCCAAATCTTGAGAGTGTTGAGTTGAAATTACTACTGATGTGACTTTCTTAGGTTTATAATTCTCATACATCATGGAAATTTGACTTTTAGAATCTGGTTCAATCCCAATTAATTTACCATTCTTTCTATCTTCTGCTATTAATCTCAAAATTTTATGGGAATAATAAATTGGTGCCGGCATAAGATCTTTTGTTTCGTTACAAGCAAAACCAAACATTATACCTTGGTCGCCAGCTCCCTCATCTTTGTTCCCTTTGGCATCAACCCCCATTGCTATATCAGCAGATTGTTCATGAAGATGGCTTTCTATTTTGGCTGATCTCCAGCTAAAACCTGACTGATCGTAACCTATATCTTTAATACATTCTCTTACTTTTTGAATTAAATTTTCTGTTTCAATTTTAGGTCCTCTTACTTCCCCAGCTAACACAACTTTATTTGTAGTTGTCAAAGTTTCACAAGCAACTCTTGCATATGGATCTTTTGCTAGATAACTATCAACAACCATGTCAGAAATCCTATCGCAAACTTTATCGGGATGACCTTCTGATACTGACTCACTTGTAAATAAATAATTATTTTTATTTTTCATATTTTTTTAATAAAAAGAAGAACGATATATATGTAAATAAAAGTATAAAAAATATCAAATCATTTTTGTTTTTATTTTTATTATCTACAATAGGAACGTTTAACTCTATATTTCCGGCTTCATTAGGTTTTAAAAATTTTACCACCTGACCTTTGTGATTTATAAAAGCAGAAATACCCTGGTTTGTAGCTCTTATGAGATAACTATTGTTTTCAATAGCTCTAAAAATTGATTTTGAGAAATGTTGATATGGTCCTATAGATTTTCCAAACCACGCATCCTCAGATAAGTTTATTATAAGATTTGTTTTATCAATCTTCTGTATTAATTCTGGAAAAATTATTTCATAACAAATTAATGGTAAAATTTTATAATTATCTATATCTAAAGTTTTTAAATTTTTTCCTGGAGTAAAAGAACTATAGCCTCTGGTAATTGTTTTAAAACCAATCTTTTTAATTAATGATTCAAAAGGTAAGAATTCCCCAAATGGAACTAATTTTCTTTTATTGTATTGATACAAAATCTCAAACTCATTATTTATCATTACAAAACTATTAAAAATATTTTTTTCATTTTTTTTGTTAATACCAAATATTATTAAGTGATTTTTATTAAAATTTTTATTAAATTTGTTCTTAAATATTTTAATTTCATCAAAATTATAACCAGAAAAAACTCCCTCAGGCCAAACAAAAATAGTTTTTTTATCCTTTTCTGGTGCGCTAAATTTAATCAATTTATCAATATTTATTCCAATTTCCTCTAGGTTTAAATCATATCTTAGATCAAAATTAGGAGAGATTATTTTGATCGCTTTTTGGTTTTTAGTAATAGTATCAGATATATAATTGTCTTTCTTATTATTAATTTGAATTGATCCATAAATATAATTTGAAAAAAAAATTAATATCAAAGATGCCGCGATCAGATAGGCAATTTTTTTTTTATTTAAAAAAAATAAAGCTGGAAATAAAAATAGAGTTATTGTTAGAAAATTAAATGCATATAAACCTATTATACTTAAAATTTGAATTGCTTCTTCAAACCAAGACCAACTGTAAGCCCAAAGGTTCCAAGGGAAACCTGTTAAAATTTTACCTCTAATAAAATCAATTAATGAAAAGGTTAAGCTAAATAAAATTAAGGAATTTAAGTTATTTTTTAGAAATGGACCAATAGCTAAAGTGCCAAAGCCAAAAAAGAGTCCAAGAAAAACAGGCAAAACAAAAATTGCAAAAGGAATAAGAAGTTTGAAACTCTCATCAAAAGTTAAGGAGTTTGAAATCCAATAAGTACATGAAATAAAAAAACCAACACCAAAAGAGTGACCAACAAAAAATAAATTTCTTAAGAATGGTTTTTTTCTGTAAATATTCCTTGATCGTTTATTAACAAAAGTTAGAACAAAGAACAAAGATGGGAAGATAAAGAAATTAATAAAAGTTAAATTAAAAGGTTGAAAGCTTAATACACTTATCAATCCCAATAAAAAGGGAATGAGAAAAATCATAAAAACTCTACTGCTAATAATTCCTTGAAAAATCATTTATTAATATGATTAAGTATCTTTTTTTCTAAAACGTTCATTTTTTTATAATCAGTAATTTTATAATGTTTAAATCCAAATAAATGAACTAAACCATGTATCCATAACTTATTTAATTCTGAATAAAAATTATATTCCTTGTTATCTTTAATCTTATTGAAATTAATAACAATGTCCCCAACATAAATATTTATTTTTTTTTTAATAATTTTCTTTAAAATTTCTTTTTTGAAAAAAGGAAACGAGAGTACATCGGTAGCCCTATTTTTGCCTCTAAATCTATTGTTTAATTTTTTTATATTTTGATTTCCTGTTAATAAGATTGAAAATTCAATATTTTTTTTCTTAAAATATTCAAAGTTTTCAAGCTTTTTAATATATCTTTTTAAATAACTCTCTGGGTTTTTAAATTTAGATTTCCAAATCTTATTATCGATAAAAACATTAATTTTTATCATCAACTTTTTGATAAGCTTGAATAATTTTTGAAACAAGTGGGTGTCTGACTACATCTTTATGATCAAATTCTAAAATTTTAATCTCCTTAATTTTTTCAAGTATTTTTTTTGATTTGATTAATCCAGAGTGTGATTTGTTTAATAAATCTATTTGGGAAGGATCACCATTAACAACTAGCTTAGAATTTTCACCTATCCTTGTAAGAAACATCTTAATTTGTGTAGAAGTTGCATTTTGAGCCTCATCAAGAATAGCAAAAGAGTTTTTTAATGTACGTCCTCTCATAAAAGCCAAAGGTGCAATTTCAATCTCTCCAGTTTCAATTTTTTTTTGTATTTTTTCAAATCCAAATAAATCATACAGTGCGTCATACAATGGTCTAAGGTATGGATCCACCTTCTCTTTCATGTCACCAGGTAAGAAGCCTAATTTTTCCCCAGCTTCTACTGCCGGTCTTGATAAAATAACTCTATCTATTTTTTTTTCCATCAACATAGTTATAGCTACAGAAACTGCTAAAAAACTTTTACCAGTACCGGCGGGGCCTAGTGCCATTATAATTTGATTATTTTTGAGAGCCTTAATGTATTCTGACTGCTTTTTTGATCTTGCGATCACTGATTGTTTAGGAGTCTTGATTAGCTCTCCTAATGGATGAATGTTTGTCTCGCTTAAGTCTTTTTCATTTTTCACAGAATGGATTATATCATTACTATCTATCAGATTTGTCAAAATATATTTATTTCCTAAAAATTTAATAGCATTAGCTGTCTTTATTACAACTTCACTATCACCTTTAATTGTAAGTGAATTGCCTCTGAAAAAAATTTTTGAATTTGTTAATTTTTCAATCTCTATTAGATTTTTATTAAATTCACCAACAATAGACGCTAACATATCGTTATCAAAAATTTGAATATTTATTGTTTGCTTGTCTATTTTTTTTACTAATAATTTTTGATCTGTTTTTGAAATCTGGGACATCTATGCTGCAAAATTTTTTTTTCTATTCTCATTAAAAATACTTCCAAATAACGTACGGTGATTAAAGCTTTTTATGTTAGTTTCAAATATACCACCTGTTAAATTTGAATTATTTGATACTATTACTGAATTAAAAAATTCATCACGGCCAAAGTATTGATTTTTTGAGATCTTATTTTCAAATAAAACTTTTACCTTTTTGCCGATGAGACTTTTTCTGTAATTTATTTTAATATTTTCTGCAGCACCTTGGAATGTTTTAAGTCTTTTTTTTGCATCCTCCGTCTTAATGAGTTTGAGAGAATCTGCGGGCGTACCTGGCCTAGGACTAAAATTGAAAGAATACGTATTGATAAATTCTATCTTTTTTAAAATTTTTAAAGTATCATTAAAATCTTTTTTTGTTTCACCTGGATAGGCAATAATAAAATCACTTGAAAATTTAATATTTGTTTTTTTTTGCTTTAATTTTTCGATTTTTTTAATGTAATCTTCAACCGAGTGTTTTCTGTTCATCTCATTTAAAATCTTATCTGAGCCAGACTGTATTGGTAAATGTAAAAGAGGCATTAATTTTTTTGAACTACCGTGGACATCTATTAGATCATCAGTCATATCGATGGGATGAGAAGTGGTATATCTAATTCTTTTTAAACCCTCTAATTTTTCAAGCTCTATAATAAGATCTGATAATCTTTTATTATTAAATAGGTACGCATTTACATTTTGTCCTAAAAGTATAATTTCTTTAGTTCCATTATCTACTAATAACTTTGCTTCATCAAAAATATCATTAAATGATCTTGATAATTCTGGACCGCGTGTGTAAGGAACTACACAAAATTTACAAAATTTATCACAGCCTTCTTGAATTGTTAAATAAGATGATATTTTCGAATTATAATTTCTTATTAAATTGATCTGATCAAATTTTTTTATAGTTTCGAACTCTGTTAGATTAATCCTGTCTCTTTTTTCCTCTATACCTTTAATTATTTTTGCTAATTCATGATAAGATTGCGGACCTATCACTGCATCTATATATCTGTCGTTTTGTAATATTATTTCACCTTCAGCCTGAGCAACACAACCAGCTATTATTACTATTGGTTTATTTTTATTTCTGTAGTTTTTTTTAATCCTTCCTACATCGTGATAAACTTTTTCTGTCGCTTTTTCCCGAATATGACAAGTGTTTATCAAATAACAATCAGCGGTTTTTGGATTTTCAGTTTTTTCATAATCTATTTTTTTTACAAAATCAAAAATACGATCAGTATCGTACTCGTTCATTTGACATCCAAAAGTTTTTATGAAGATTTTTTTTGACAAATTATTTTTTAATTTTTGAGCCGTAAAGCTCTAATTTATGATCGACTAACTTATAACCTAATTTTTCCGCAATTTTAATCTGTAACTCTTCAATATCTTTATCCACAAATTCAACTATTTCCCCGCTATTAATATCAATTAAGTGATTATGATTATCATTAATTTCATATCTTGCCTTCCCGGCTTTAAAATCATGTTTAATTAATATTCCTGCTTCCTCAAATAATTTTACAGTTCGATAGACTGTTGCAATACTTATTTTATCATCAATAACTGTTACACGTTTATGAAGCTCATCAACATCTGGATGATCTTTTGACCCGTAAATTTCTTTTGATTCAGACAAAACTTTTGCAATAATTTTTCTTTGGTCAGTTAGCCTAACTCCTTTTTCTTTGCATTTATTTTCTATTACACTCATATAATTATTTAATTTAACTTAAATACATAGGTTTAATCAATTTATTTTCTAATTTTTTTTTAATTATTAATTTTTCAATATTTTCAAGGTTAAAGTTCAATAATTGGTTTTCTTTATATCCATAAATTTTAGCACCTGTTGAAATTTTAATGCCTTTTGCCACACTTAACGAAGTTCTAATTGATGAAAATTTGCCTGGACCTTGGTTTACAATTATAGAAAACTTATTATCAACAATTGTTTTATTTATTTTTAAAAAATCTAATATAATCTTTGATAATAAATCGCTATTATGATGAAATTCTTTTATTTGATGAATGATAAATTTTTTACCTATTTTTAAACCTAAAGTATCTTTTTTGCCTGTGCAATTTATTATTAAAAAATTTTTAATCATTATCTTGTTTATAAATATTATAAATTCATTTTACAATTCAAATTCCAAAGCAGAAACTATCGATGACTATGGAATTATTAGTTTAATGTATCACAGATTTGATGAAAACAAATATCCGTCTACAAATATTAGAATGGGAGATTTTAAAGAACATATTTATACAATAAAAAATGAAGGTATTGAATTTGTAAATCCAAAAGATTTTGAATCAAATTTAAAAAAAAATAAAAAAAGGAAAATTTTACTAACAATTGATGATGGTTTCTTATCATTTTATGAAAAAGCCTGGCCTTTTCTGAAAGAAAATAAAATTCCTTTTATTCTTTTTGTAAGCACTAGGGAGGTTGGAAAAAAAGGTTATATGAATTGGAGTCAAATTAAAGAGATTTATAAAAGTGAACTTGGATTTATCGGAAATCATAGTCATTCACATGAATATCTTGTTGATGAAGACTTAAATTTGATTAAAAAAGATTTATTAAAATCTATTTCTATTTTTAAAAAAGAGCTTGGATCTAATTCTACATTTTTTTCTTATCCATTTGGGGAATATAGTAATATATTTAAAAAAATAGTGAGTGAATTAAAATTTAAATATGCCTTCGGTCAACATTCCGGTGTTATATTTGAGTCCGACAATATGCTGGAGCTGCCGCGGTTTCCCATTAATGAAAAATACGGGAAACAAGATAGGTTTAAAACTATTTTAAAAACCTTGCCATTAAAATATGAAAAAATTTTTCCTGAAGAAAGGTATATTTATGAAAAGGATAATCCTCCTAAAGTTTTTATAGAATTTAGTAACGATTTAAAAAATTTAAAATCTATAAATTGTTTTTCAAATGAGGAGGATAAATGGAGAAATTCAAAAATAAAATTTAAAAGTGAAAATGAGTTGGAAATAATATTACAAGGTAAATTTGTAACAGAGCGAGGAAGAATAAACTGTTCTTTAAGAGAGAAAAATGGATTTTATAGATGGCTTGGTTTACAATTTGTAATCGCAGAAATTAATTAAAGATTTAATTCTTTCTTGATTATAGAGTTAGTTAGTTGAACAGTTTCGAAATCTGAAAGACTATTTTGCTTAATTATTTGTTTTAAAATTTCTGTATATTCTTTTCCTGTTTGAGCATATTTATCTAATGTTTCCGTTAAGTCTAGGCCTTTGATTTTTTTATTCCTTTTTCTCAAATTATATCTTTTTTCTCTGAAATCTGCATAACCCTTGTGCGTATTTAAATTATTTTTGTAAGCTTTTACTGATGCTCTTAAAATTGGAAATCTCAATATCTTATGTCCCTCATTTTTTCCTTTTGACAGAGGTTCTATACCTTGTCCTGTCCAGGTCCACTGTCCAAAAATTGCATTTCCTTCTAATGCAAATCTGGATGTTCCCCATCCACTCTCTTTTGCAGCTTGAGCTAAAGCAATAGAAACTGGAATTATATCCATACGTTTTTCTAACTCTTTAATGTTAGAATTTTTTACTTTATATTCTCTTAACTTTTGTCTTAACCAAAGTTTCTCTTTTTCTGTGGTCATTTTTTTTGAAGTAATTTTTTTTAATTTTATCCTATCATCAAAGATTTTTTCATTTTCAGCTACTATAAGAGGAAGAACGATCTGTATAAAAGTTTCTTTCTTTAGTTTAGTATCTTTAATTTCATCTAAGTCTTTAGGGAATTGAGTAAAATAAATGGGTTTAACTCTTTTTTGAAATCTAACTGTCTTTAAATCGTAATCAACATCTTTGAAAAGGCTTAAAATTGTATCTGTTTTTAAGTTTAAATTTGGTAAAACAAATTCTTTTGCAACATCTTTACTTTTTTGGGTTTTTTTTGGCTTTGTCTGTTTTTTTACAACTTTTTGATCACTTGTTTTTTTATCTTTAATCTTTGGTTTATTTTCTGGCTGTTTTTTTTGAGCTTTAGATTTTTCTAATTTAATTTCATCTTTTACGGTTTGATCTTTTTCCGCTATTTCAAATTCATTAATTATGTCTTTTATGTAAAAGCCACTCACTATCACCAAAACCACGAAGGCTGAAGCAATAAACGTTGTAACAATTTTATTCGCTTTTCTTTCTTGAACTTGAAAGTTGTGGGCACTATTAAGAATTTTTACTGTACTTCTATTTATAAAATTTATTAATTTAAATATGGCATTAATAAACGATACGAAAAAATTTTGAATGTTTCTGAATATCTTAAAGATACCTTTGGTCAGAGATAAAAAAAAATCTGCTATTGATCTATTTAAAGATCCTATTGGTTTTTTTATTTTTTTTGTTTGAATTTCTAAAATACTTTTGTTTATTTCTGTTGGTATTGGAACATTATTTTTTTTTAAAATATGCTCAATTTGCGCTGTTGTTAAATATTTTTTATTTTTTATGTAATTATTTATATCGCTTATTTTATAAATATTAGCTAATTCAATTAATTTTTCTCTATACGATAAAATTTTTTTCATTTTTTACAATGCTTTAACAGATTTTACCTCTTTTATATAGTGACATAATAAGTTTTGAACTCCTTGTTTCAAAGTCATTAAAGAGCTTGGGCATCCAGAGCAGCTCCCTTGAAGTTCAACTAACACGATACCATTTTCAAAAGATTTAAATTTAATATCCCCACCATCCCTTGCAACCGCAGGTCTAATTTTTGTGTTAAGGATTTCTTTAATTTTTTTTACAGTCTGACTATCATTATCACTTTCACGCTCTGAATTGTTTGCTAAAATTGGTCCCTTGTTATTTTGAAAATAATCATTTATGTGAGAAATAACTGTGGGTTTAAGTGAGTCCCAAGAAGTTTTATCATTTTTTTTTACGGATAAAAAATTTTTTGATAATAAAACTAACTCCACTCCTTCAAAGTTCAATAAATCTTTGATGAATGGGTTTCTTATATTTTCTAAATCCTTTTTTTGAAATTCTTCTGATCCAATTTCCGATATAGTTTTCTCGGAAAGAAACTTTAAAGAATTCGGGTTAGGTGTTATTTCAGTTGTTATCATGAGGTTTATTATATTATATTAAGCCAACTATATCACGTATCTTTTTTAAGTTTTCCTCAGCTTTTAAATTAGCTTTTTCACTGCCTTTTTTTAAAATTTTTTCTAAAAAAATTCTATCTTTAATCATTTTTTTTATTTCTTTGCCTATCGGACATATTTTTTCTACAAGTGCATCCGATAAATTTTTTTTAAGATGTGTAAAGTCTTTCCCGGACATTTGTTTTAAAACTTCCCCTACTGGTGTGTTAGTCAGATCTGAATAAATAGTTATCAAGTTTAATGCTTCGGGTCTTTTATTAAGCTCTACTTCGTTTGACGGTATAGGTTCAGAGTCTGTTTTTGCTTTTTTTATTTTTTTTACAATTTCATCTGCATCGTCCTTAAGATTAATTCTTGAATATTCTGATTCTTCTGATTTACTCATTTTCTTTGTTCCGTCTCTTAAGCTCATGATTCTGGAAATTTTTTTTGGTATTAAAGGCTCAGGTAAAGGAAAAAAATTTTCAACTTGAAAATCATTATTAAATTTTTGAGCTATATCTCTTGAAAGTTCTATATGTTGTTTTTGGTCAGCGCCTACTGGAACATGTGTAGCTTTATACAATAATATATCTGCGGCCATTAGATTGGGATATATATAAAGACCGACACTTGCTTTTTCTTTGTCTGTTCCAGCTTTATCTTTAAATTGTGTCATTCTATTAAGCCACCCAACTCTTGAAACACAATTTAAAATCCAAGCTAATTCAGCATGTCCGCTCACTGAAGATTGATTAAATATAATACTGTTTTCGTGATCGAGTCCTGAAGCAATAAATCCTGCGGTAGTTTCAAGAATATTGGATTTTAGTATTTTAGGATTTTGGAAAGTTGTTATCGCATGTAAATCAACAACACAATAAATACATTCCATTTTTTTTTGTAAAGAAACGAAATTTTTTAATGCTCCAAGATAGTTTCCTAAATGAAGATTGCCTGTAGGTTGAACACCTGAAAAAACTATTTTTTTGTCACTCATACACGATAGTTATTTTTGTTTAGTTTAAGCACTCCTAAAAGGTTACATGTTAATAAATAAATCATTGCTGATGATAATACAATAAATAATAAATAACCGAACTTAAAGAAATTTGAATATAATAATTGTAAATTAAAAAAGTTTATAGCAAAAATCAAAAATATGGACATAGCTGTAGTTGATAATAAGATTTTTGAAAGATTTATTATATTATATTTTCTAATGTTAAAATATTTCTTATTAGAGAGTATATATAGATAAACTATGCTGCCCATCCATGCTGAAGTAGATGTTGCGATAGGGATAATAATGAAACCAATTTTTTTAAAAAAGAGCAGGCTTATAGAAACATTTATAAAAACCATAAAGATTGAAATATAAAAGGGTGTTTTCGTATCAAGTCTTGCAAAAAAAAGATTTGCAAATATCTTTAAAACTGCAAAAGCTGGAATACCAAAGCTAAAATATTTTAAAGCTTCTGCTGTTAGTCTCACATCCTCAATGTTAAAAGATCCATACCCAAAAAGAGCGTTTATAATTTCCTCTGATGCTATATATAAACCAGCAAAAGCTGGCACTGAAAGTAGAAGTGAAAGTTCTAATGATTTATTTTGAATATCATGAACTTTTTTGAAATTTCTTAATTTCAGCGCTGATGACAAAATCGGCAGTGAGACAGTGCTTACAGCTATACCAGCTATAGCTAAATTAATCTGATAAATTCTATCAGCATAGTATAAATAAGAAACCGCTCCAACTTGGAATGAAGCTATTATAGTTCCAATAAGAATGTTAATCTGGGTCACGCCTGATGAAAAAATACTGGGCAATAATCTTTTAACAAAGAATTTAACTTTATTGCTAATTTTGGTCTTAAGTTTAATTGATGGTTTATAATATTTCCTTGTAAAAAATATTAAAAAGATAAGTTGTAATAAGCCAGCAAAAGTTACACTATAAGATAAATTTTTTGAATAGTTGTTATCATAAAGGTATGAAAAAATTATCGAAGCTATCATTAATAAGTTTAGAATTATTGGAGCTGCAGCTGCTACTGCAAATTTGTTATGAGAATTTAGAATTCCTGAAAAAAAAGATGACAAACTTACTAAAAGCAAAAAAGGGAAAGTTATTCGTGTTAACTCTATCGCAAGTTCAAATTTTAAATTATTTTCAATAAAACCAGGCGCAATAAAAAAAACAAAGAATGGTGTGAATATTTCAGCTAGTATAACAATAAACAGTAATACCAATGAGATTAGAGCTAATACTTCGTCAGCAAATTTTTTACCTGATTTTTTACTTTTAAGTTTTTCTGCAGAATACCCTGGTATAAAAGCAGCATTAAATGTTCCCTCTGCAAATAGTCTTCTGAAAGTATTTGGAAGTCGAAAAGCCACAAAAAAAGCATCCGCATAAATTGATGCCCCAAGAAAAATAGCAATAAGTATATCTCTGAAATAACCAAGAATCCTACTAATAAGGGTAAAAAAACTAAATACTGTGGTCGTTGACAATAAATTCATAATAAAGCCAAAATTATCAGTGATTAATTCTCATTTATATTACATACTAAAGAAACTAATGACAAAAAAATCAAAAATTGATCACTATTCTGATAAAGAAGCCTTAGATTTCCATGTAAATGGTAAGTCTGGCAAAATTGAGGTTAACTCATCGAAATCATTAACAACTAAAAGAGATTTATCTTTAGCATACTCACCTGGAGTAGCAGCTCCAGTCAAAGAAATTTCTAAAAATCCCAATTCTGCCTATGATTACACCTCTAAAGGTAACCTCGTAGCAGTAATAAGCAACGGTACAGCGATTTTAGGTCTTGGTAATCTAGGGTCACTTGCGTCAAAACCAGTCATGGAAGGGAAAGCAGTTTTATTTAAAAGATTTGCTGATATCGATTCTATAGATATTGAAGTAGACAGTATCGATACTAACGAAATTATAAAAACTATAAAAAATATTTCTGGAACATTTGGTGGAATAAATCTTGAAGATATTGCAGCACCTCAATGTTTTATAATTGAAAAAAAACTTAAAGAGATACTGGACATTCCTATCTTTCATGACGACCAACATGGGACTGCTATAATTACAACTGCCGCACTTATTAATGCGTTAGACATTTCAAAAAAAAAAATTGAAGAAGTTAAAATAGTTGTAAATGGTGCAGGAGCATCAGCTATAGCCTGCGTAAATTTATTTAAACTTTCTGGCGTCAAAAATGAGAATGTAATTATGTGTGACAGAAAAGGAGTTATATATAAAGGAAGAGAAAATGTAGATGAATTTAAGAAAAAACATGCAATCGACACAAGTAAAAGAAATTTAAAAGATGCTATGGAAGATGCTGATGTTTTTTTAGGCTTATCAGCAAAAGATGTTGTTTCAAAAGAAATGATAAAGTCCATGAATAAAAATCCTATTATATTTGCATGTGCAAATCCTGACCCTGAAATCAAACCTGAGCTAATCGAAGAGGCTAGAAAAGATGCAATTATTGCAACAGGCAGATCAGATTATCCAAATCAGGTAAATAATTTAATAGGTTTTCCATATATTTTTCGTGGTGCGTTAGATGTAAGAGCAAAAGAAATTAATGAAGAAATGAAAATTGCAGCTGCACAAGCCATCGCTTTGCTGGCAAGAGAGGATGTTCCTGACGAAGTTGTATCAGCGTACGGCGGCGAAAGACCTAAATATGGGAAGAATTATATTATTCCCTCAACTTTTGATCCAAGACTAATGAGTGTTATTCCGGCAGCTGTAGCTACAGCTGCTATGAAATCAGGTGTCGCAAGAAAGCAAATTAAAAATATTGATGATTACAAAGATGAACTTACAAATCGATTAGACCCTTCAATGTCATTAATGCAAGGAATTAACGCTAAAGTTAAAAAAAATCCAAAAAGGGTTGTTTTTGCAGAAGGAGAAGATGAAAATATGCTGAAAGCTGCAATTGAATTTAATAAAAATAAAATGGGCGAGTCAATTGTAATAGGGAATGAAAAAAGAGTTAAAGAAACTTTATCTAAAATTGGTTTAGATGAGAACCACAAAATTAGGATTGTAAACTCTACGGATAAAGAAAAAAGAGAAAAGTACGTGAAATTTTTATATAAAAAACTTCAAAGAACAGGTCAGTTGGAGAGAGATGTTGATAGGCTAATAAGAAATGAAAGAGTTGCATTTGGTGCATCAATGGTTGCATGCAAAGATGCAGATGCAATGGTAACAGGAAATATTAGACATTATGCTGCATCTATAGAAAAACTTAAAGAAGTTTGTAACGCTAGAGAGGGTGAACCAATTTTTGGAATGACAATGATTGTGTTCAAGGGAAGAACTGTTTTAGTTGCTGATACCAATGTTCAGGATTTTCCAAGTTCAGAAAGGCTTATAGCAGTTTCAAAATCATGTGTAAGGGTTTCAAGATTATTTGGTTTTGATCCAAAAGTAGCTTTCTTATCACACTCAACTTTTGGAAAACCTATTTCAAGGAATACGAAGCATGTCAGAGATGCAATAGAGTCCTTAAAAAAAGAAAAAGTAGATTTTGACTTTGATGGAGAGATGCAGCCTGATGTAGCACTAAACCCAATTTATAAAGAAATATATCCTTTTTCTAAAATTGTTGGTAAAGCTAATATTTTGATTATGCCAGCTTTGCATAGTGCTGCTATATCAACTAAATTAATGAAATCTTTTGGTGGAGCAAAATTAATAGGGCCTCTACTCATTGGACTTGACCTGCCTATAGAAGTAGCTCCGCTTAGATCTTCAACTTCAGATATTTTAAATTTAGCGTCGATTGCTGCTTTTTCATCACACGTAATTGATTACAAAAAAAATTAGTTTCTATTTCTGCTTAAATCAGAAACCAAGTAAATAGTTGGTAAAACCGTTTTTACATTATAAATTTTATTAGCTTCTTCAATTACTGTGTCTCTTTCTTCATCATTCATCGCTATACCAAATATATAAATCTTTTTATTTATTGTTTCCAAGGTGTAATTCGAAGATTTTATTTTTTTACTTAATATCATTGCAGTTCTAAGCTGAGAAGTAATCAAAACATCCTGCGCAGCTGATTTAAAAGATGAATTTCCTTTTATTTCAATAGCATTATTTACAGATCTAACACCCTTTGTTTCCCATGCCATTTTTGTTATTTTAATCTTTTCTTCAGGTTCCTCTACCTTTCCAGTTAAGAAAATTCTTCCATCTAATACCTCAACCTGTATTGCTAAAAAATATTTTTTTTCTGTAAAAGTTAAACGGCCAATTAAGCTTTTTTGCATTATAGTATCATCTATTTGCATCCCAACTGTCCTTGGGTCAAAGCTAATACTCACTCCTTTACCGAAAGTGCCTACATTTTTTGAAGCACAGGCATTCAAAAAAATTATAATAGAAAATGCTGAAAAAAAGCTTATAATTTTTTTCATTTTTTTAATTCCAGACAAATTTTATAAATTTTATTTTTTGAAATTTTTTCATTTTTAGAAATTTTATTTACTGTGTCTTTTAAACTATTTTTTTCTAACAAAGTTTTTGCCATATTTTTTATTTGGGAATCAGATGCTTCATCATTAGTAACTTTTTTTGATATTACAACTGTTATTTCACCTTTTAAGCTTTCCTTAAAAAGATCAATATTGCTTATTTCACCTCTATAAAATGTTTCATGAATCTTTGTAATTTCCCTTGCAATAAGAATATTTCGATTTTTGAAATACTTTTTGAATGATATTAAATAACTGTTAATTTTTAAACCTGGAATAAAAAACATTAAAGCGAAATTAAGATCTTTCAGAGACGAGAGAACCTTATCTATTTGAAATTTGGTTTTGGGTAAGAATCCATAAAATAAAAACTTATCTTCGAAACCCGATACACTAAATGCTGCCGTGATTGAGGAAGCTCCTGGGATAGGTACTAAGCTTATATTAGATTTTATACATTCATTGATTAATAAATTCCCTGGATCTGATATTAAGGGTGTACCTGCATCCGAGACAAGGCAAATTTTCATTCCTTTTTTAAGAAAATTTAATATTTTGTTAAGTTCTTTTCGCTCATTAAATTTATGATAAGACATCAGTTTTTTTTGTATGCCATAATGATTACAAATTTTTAAGGTTCTCCTTGTGTCCTCGCACAAAATTATGTCAGAATTTTTTAATACATTTAATGATCTTAATGTTATATCATCTAAGTTGCCTATTGGTGTTGAAACTATGTATAAAACAGATTTAGAATTTTTCATTAAATGACCAGATTTTATTTTATTTTCATATCATCGTTAATTTTATTTTTTAACACCAATCTACTAGGTGAAGAAAGTGAAAAGTTGAAGATTGGTTTATTGGCTCCATTTTCTGGAGAGTATGAAAATCTTGGAAATTCACTACTTTTGTCATCTCAACTAGCTTTAAATGAAATAGGAGACAAAAATATAATTATTGTCCCTCGAGACTCAGGGTCAGATGATAAGAAAAAACTTAATGAGTCTATTAAAGATCTTATAAACCAAGAAATAAAAATTATTGTGGGTCCTATTCAATCAAATTATTTCAATGAATTAGAAAAGTATAAAAATACAATTTTTATATCTTTATCAAATAAATACCCTGAAATAAGAAGCAATGTAATAAGTATTGGAATAAGTCTTGAGTCACAACTTGATATATTAGAAAAATTTATTAAAAAAGAAAAAAGAAAAAAAACTTTAATACTATTTCCAAATAATAACTATGCCGAGTTTGTGGAAGACAAAATTAAAGATCTTAAAATAAAAAACTTTAAGGTTTTTAAATATAGTCCAGATCCTAAAATACTCACGGGAGAAATTCAAAATTTAACTAACTATGCACAAAGAAAAAGAAATTTAGAATTGAGAAAAAAAATGTTAGAAGATAAAGAAGATGAACAATCCAAAAAAGAATTAAATTATCTTGAACAATTATATACAATTGGAAATGTTAACTTTGACTCAATTATTGTCATAGATTTTGGAAGCAGCTTAAAAAGTCTTTTAACTTCCCTTGTTTTCTCTGATGTAAACGAAAACACTGTTTTATTCACTACTATCAATCAATGGTTTGATGAAAGTATTTTTTTCGAAAATACAATAAATAATCTCTATTATCCATCAGTAGATTTAAAAGAATTTCAAAAGTATAATAAAGTTTACACAAAAACTTTTAATTCTCAACCAAATGAAATTACTATCTTATCTTATGATGCAATTGGATTAATATATTTTATTTGGAAAAAGAATAAAAAGATTTCATCTATTAACGACTTTTTGATTAAGGATAAAATTAGAGGAAAAATTGGAGTATTTAGCTTTAAGGATAGAAAGGTTTCACAAGAATTAAAAATGTATCGACTAAAAGATAAAAAATTTACACGCTATTAATTTTTTTTTTAATTTTTTAAAGGCTAAATATCTATGATCTATCATAATTTTCTTCTTTTTATTCATCTGCGCATAGGTTACCTTAAATTTGTTTGGCATAAATATAGGATCATAACCAAAACCTTTTTTACCGATTATTTTGCTAGAAATTTTTCCTCTTGCTTCTCCAGTTACAGAAATTATTTTTTTACTTGATATTTTAAATGTCAGGCAGCATACAAATTTTGCTCTAAAGTTTTTGCGACTTTTATTTCGATTTTTTTTTTCTACTAAAGACAAAATCTTGACCATTGCCTTTTGGAAAGATCCGTACTTATTTGCCCATCTAGCAGAATATATACCTGGTTTTCCGTTTAAACATTCTATACATAAGCCTGAGTCATCAGATAAAGAAGGTATATTTGATTTTCTAAAAAAGTAATTAGCTTTTAACTTTGAGTTTGCTAAAAATGACTTTCCTGTTTCTTTTGGACTTTTTATCTTAAGGTTAATTGGAGAAACTTTTTTAATTTCTTTTGGCAATAATTGGCTAATTTCTTTATATTTGCCTTGATTGTGGGTACCTATTAATATTTTTTTTACTTTTTTCATTAACTGCCTGGTAATTAGAATTTTTATTACTATATATTATAATTATGAGCGAAGAAATAAGTAATGAACAAAAAGATCTTGTTGAGAAAAAGGACGATGATGAGAATCTTGATAAAAAAACAATTTCTACTGAAGAAAAACTCAAAGATACAGAAGAAAAATTATTAAGATCTTTAGCGGAAATAGAAAACCAAAGGAAAAGATTCGAAAAAGAGATTAAAGATGCTTTTGATTTTGGTGGATTTAACTTTGCCAAAGAGACTTTGGCTATTCTTGATAACCTGGATAGAGCTAAAAAATCAATTAAAAATGACGAACATCTTTCAAAAAATAAAGATTTCGATAAGTTTGTAAAAAATATCGAAATTATAGAAAAAGATTTAATTTCAATTTTTGAAAAAAATAAAATCACAAAAATAAATTCTGTTAATAAAAAATTTGATCCTAATTATCATCAAGCAATGCTTGAAATTGAAGATGATAAAACTGAACCTGGTGTTATTATTCAAGAAATTCAACCTGGGTATATGTTTGGAGATAGACTGTTGAGACCATCTTTTGTCGGTGTTTCTAAGACGAAAAAAGATAAAAATGGCGAAAAATCAACTAAAAATGAGAAAAAATAGACTTGTAGATGTAAAAAAAACACCCATATACGCTATGAAAGGGACATTAAATGAGTAGAGTAATTGGAATAGATTTAGGAACAACAAACTCTTGTGTAGCCATAATGGATGGCAAGCAAGCTAAAGTTTTAGAAAACACTGAGGGAGCGAGAACGACACCTTCTGTTGTAGCGTTTTTAGAAAAAGACGAAAGACTCGTCGGTCAACCAGCAAAAAGACAGGCTGTAACAAATCCAAATGATACAGTTTTTGCAGTAAAAAGATTAATAGGTAGAAAATTTGACGGACCTTCAGTTCAAAAAGATATTAAAAGAGTTCCATATAATATAGTAAAAGCCGAGAATGGAGATGCTTGGGTAGAGGGAAAATCTAAAAAATATTCACCATCACAAATTTCAGCATTTATTTTGCAAAAAATGAAAGAAACAGCTGAAAAATATTTAGGGCAAGAAGTAACAAAAGCAGTGATTACGGTTCCGGCATACTTTAATGACTCCCAAAGACAAGCAACGAAAGATGCAGGTAAAATCGCAGGTTTGGAAGTTTTAAGAATTATTAATGAACCAACTGCTGCATCATTAGCTTATGGTTTGGATAAAAAAGGTGGAAAAAAAATTGCAGTTTATGACCTTGGCGGTGGAACATTCGATATTTCCATTCTTGAAATAGGCGATGGTGTTTTTGAAGTAAAATCTACTAACGGTGATACATTTTTAGGTGGTGAGGATTTTGACGATGCCATTGTCGAATATTTAGCTAGTGAATTTAAGAAAGATAACGGTATAGATTTAAAAAATGATAAGTTGGCTCTCCAAAGATTAAAAGAAGCAGCTGAAAAAGCTAAAATTGAATTATCCTC
Organism: uncultured Pelagibacteraceae bacterium; assembly: GCA_902582345.1. GTDB lineage: Bacteria > Pseudomonadota > Alphaproteobacteria > Pelagibacterales > Pelagibacteraceae > Pelagilacustribacter. Next base: position 28,476 of record CACHRU010000003.1, read on the forward strand.
ATCTGCGCAAACAGAGATAAATTTGCCATTTATTACTGCTGATAAATCGGGTCCAAAACACTTGAACTTGAAATTTACTAGAGCAAAACTGGAAGCATTAGTTCAAAGTCTTATTGATAGAACTTTAGAACCTTGTAAAACTGCACTCAAGGACTCTGGCTTTTCTGCTGCAGAAATAAATGAGGTTGTTTTAGTTGGCGGAATGACAAGAATGCCAAAAATTATTGATACGGTCAAAAACTTTTTTGGGAAAGAGCCTAACAAAAGTGTTAATCCTGATGAAGTAGTAGCTATGGGAGCTGCAATACAGGCGGGAGTATTACAAGGAGATGTAAAAGACGTATTGTTGCTGGACGTGACACCGTTATCATTAGGAATAGAAACTTTAGGTGGAGTTTCAACTAAACTGATTGATAAAAATACTACAATCCCAACAAAAAAAAGTCAGGTTTTTTCTACGGCGGAAGACAACCAGCCGGCTGTTTCTATAAGAGTTCTTCAAGGTGAAAGAGAAATGGCAGCAGATAATAAACTACTTGGAAATTTTGAATTAGTTGGTATTCCACCAGCTGCAAGAGGAACCCCTCAAATTGAGGTGACATTTGATATAGACGCTAATGGAATAGTGAGTGTTTCAGCCAAAGATAAAGGAACAGGGAAAGAGCAAAAAATTCAAATTCAGGCCTCTGGAGGTCTATCAGATGAAGAAATTAAAAATATGGTTAAAGATGCAGAAGCTAACAAAGAAGCTGACAAGAAAAAGAGAGAAGCGGTGGACGTCAGAAATCAAGCTGATAGTTTAATTTTTTCAACAGAGAAAAGCCTGAAAGAGCATGGTGATAAAGTATCCGCAGAGGAAAAAAAATCTATTGAAACAGCTATATCAGATCTTAAAGAAAGTCTTAAAGGGACTGATGCTGACGATATTAAGAAAAAAACTCAGAGCTTAGTACAAGTTTCCATGAAGTTAGGTGAAGCGGTATACAAAAGTCAACAAAAAAACGATGCTGGAAAAAAAGATAACAAACCCCAAGACAAAACGAGTTCTAAAGATAAAGAAAATGTTGTCGATGCAGACTTTGAAGACGTAAAAGAAGATAAAGAAAAAAGCGCCTAAGATAAAAAAAGGAGCAATTTCTTGTGACTAAAAGAGATTATTATGACATCTTAGGTGTAGCAAAATCAGCTTCAAAAGACGAAATAAAAAAAGCTTACAGAAAATTAGCTCTTAAATATCATCCGGATAAGAATAAAGACAATAAGGCGGCGGAAGAAAAGTTTAAGGAAGCAAGTGAAGCCTACCATGTTCTCTCTGACGAGAAAAGAAAAAATAATTACGATCAATTTGGTCACGCAGCATTTGGATCTGGTAGCAATCAAGGTTTTGGAAATTTTGACTTTAGCTCATCATTCTCAGATATTTTTGAAGACTTTTTTGGTGATGATTTCATAGGAGGAGCTAGAACATCAAGAAGATCTAGTTTAAGAGGAAATGATTTAAGATATGATTTAGCAATTAACCTTGAAGAAGCATTTAGGGGGGTAGAGAAAAATATTAAATACACTACATATAAAAAATGTAAAGATTGCTCTGGAAGTGGTGCTGAGAAAGGTTCTAAACCAATCAATTGTGAATATTGTAATGGAAGAGGTAAAGTTAGAACGAGCCAAGGTTTTTTTACGATTCAACAAACTTGTCCACAGTGTAGCGGATATGGTGAGACAATTGGGAAACCTTGCGGGAACTGTAATGGAAATGGGAAAAACCAAGAAAATGAAAATTTGACAGTTAAAATTCCTAAAGGTGTAGATGACGGTACAAGAATAAGATTAACTGGCAAAGGAGAGGCTGGTAGTAAAGGTGGAGGGTCAGGGGACTTATATCTTTTTATATCTATTGATACTCATAGTATTTTTAAAAGAGCTGAAGAGAATTTATTCTTTGATTTACCAATAACATTTTCGAACGCTGCATTAGGTACAACTGTAGAGGTTCCATCTATAGACGGTGGAAAGTCAAAGATAAAGATACCTCCTGGAGCACAAAATGGAAAACAGTTTAGATTGAAAGGCAAAGGTATGCCGATTCTAAGAAGAAATACATTCGGGGATCTTTATATAAGAATTATAACAGAAGTTCCTGTTTCATTGACAAAAAGGCAGAAAGAACTACTTGAAGAATTTAAGAAAATTGAAGAGAGCAAAACTAGTCCGGTTATAAAAAATTTCATAGATAGAGCTAAAAAATTTTGGGGAAATTAAGGAAATAAATGCAACTTGATGAAATAATGTCAGCAATTTTTTTAATTGCTGTACTTGTGCTAATTCTACCCGCCTTTTTATCTACTAATAACAGAATTAAACAATTTTTTAAAAATTTATCCATTTGGGCTATAATTGTCTCTGTTATTATTGTAGTTATTTATTTTATCTAATTATGAAAAAAATTAATTTATCTATCACTGGATGCCTAGGGAGAATGGGTCAACAAATAATCAAATCATCAAAAAAAAATAAAAATTTTAAATTAGTATCATTAACAGAAAATAGAAAAGTATCGAAAAAAATATTTGGAATTAAACCTGAACTTAATACCTCTAATGCTTTTAAAAATGCACATATAATTATAGATTTTACAGTTCCAAAATGTACTCTTCAGGTTTTAAAAATTGCTTCGAAATTAAAAAAAAGAGTAGTTATAGGAACAACAGGTTTTTCTAAAAAAGAAGAAAATTTAATAAAGAAATTCTCTAGAAAAATTCCTATATTAAAGGCTGGGAACATGAGTTTGGGTGTAAATCTTTTAATATATTTAACTGAGATTGCTTCAAGATCACTGAGTAAGAATTTTCTTACTAAAGTTTATGAAGTTCATCACAAACACAAAAAAGATCATCCATCAGGAACAGCCTTGATGATAGGGAAAGGTATAGCTGAGGGAAAAAATAAAAATTTTTATAATATGATCGGAAAAAAATATTTAAATAAAAAATCATTTCCATACGGTAGTAAAATAAATTTCAATTCAATTAGAAAAGGCAATATAATTGGTGAACATGAAGTTAAATTTTCAAGTGGTAAAGAAATAGTAACTTTAAACCATGAGTCTTTTGATAGAGCTTTATATTCTGAAGGAGCACTAGCTGCATCAAAATGGTTAATGAGAAAAAAACCAGGTCTTTATTCAATGCGAGATCTACTTAATTTCAAGTGAATAACAAAAAAAAATCAAAAATTATTCAGAGGATATTAAATAAAACCTATCCTAAAGTTCCAATTCCACTTAATTATAAAAATACATTTACCTTACTTATTTCTGTATTGCTTTCTGCACAATGTACTGACGTAAATGTAAATAATGTTACAAAGAGCATATATCCAAAATATTATCACCCCAAACATTTCGTCAAATTGGGTAGAAAAAAAATAGAGCGATTAATAAAAAAAATTGGAATTTTTCGAATAAAGGCAAAAAGTATTTTTAATCTCTCCAAAACCTTGGAAGAAAAATTTAATGGTTCTGTTCCTAACACATATGAAGAATTGGAAAAACTTCCTGGCGTAGGACATAAAACAGCTAGTGTTGTAATGTCACAAGGATTTGGTTATCCTGCTTTTCCTGTTGATACTCATATACATCGCCTGGCTCAGAGATGGGGTTTAACAAACGGAAAGAGTGTTGTACAAACTGAAAAAGATCTAAAAGCCATATTTCCAAAAAAAAATTGGAATAGGCTACATCTTCAAATCATCTGGTATGGAAGAGAATACTGCAAGGCGAGAGATTGTTTTGGTATAACTTGCAAAATTTGTAAAAACTGTTACCCAAATAGAAAAAAGAAGTTTATAGCAAAAAAAGCATAGTATGAAAATTTTAGGAATCGGTAACGCAATAGTTGATGTTATATGTAAGATTGACGAAAATTTCTTAGCAAATAACGGTCTTATAAAAAGCACTATGAAGTTAGTTGATGAGGCTGAATTAAAAAAACTACTTTCTAATTTAAAAATTGAAAAAACTATCTCTGGCGGGTCGGTAGCAAATTCTATAGTTGGTCTATCTCAACTTGGGAATGACGTAGGCTTTATTGGAAAAGTTAACGATGATGATTTGGGCAGAAAGTATTCGGAAGGACTTACAAAAGAAAAAGTCAAATTTTATTATGATATAAAATCCGAAAAAGTTCCTACCGGCACTTGTCTGATTTTGATTACTCCGGACTCGGAAAGAACAATGTGCACTTTTCTTGGGATAGCAGGTAAAATAAGTGAAAAAGATATAAATGCAGATATTGTAAAACAAAGTAAAATTACTTTTCTTGAAGGGTACTTATGGGATTTAGGAGACCCTCAAAAAGCTCTTAATAAGGCAATAAAAAACTCAACGATATCAGCGATGTCTTTATCTGATTTGTTTTGTGTTGAAAGACATAAAAATTTTTTTTTAGATTTAGTACAGAATAAATTAAACATTACATTTGCAAATGAACAAGAAATGATGGCATTAATTGGTACATCTAATTTCAATGATGTAATTGAATTTGCAAAAAAAACAAAAAAATTAGTGGTTGTCACCAGAGGAAAAAGTGGTGCCGTTGCAATACAAAATCATGAAGTAGAGCAGTGTAATGCAATAAAAAATTTGAAAATAAGAGATTTAACAGGAGCCGGCGATTTATTCGCCGCCGGATTTTTACATGGTTATATTAACAATCTATCTTTAAGAAATTGTTTGGAAAAAGGAACTGAATTATCTTCCAAAATTATTCAACAGGTTGGAGCACGATTGTAACTACTGATCTTTTTCCTTAAATTTTTTTTTTCTTTTATAACTTCCTTTTCCTTTTTTTGCTTTAACAATTCTAACTCTATATTTAGATGTCATTAAATCTTTTGCAAATTTATTTCTTTTTTTCAGATAGTATAACCCTCTTTTGAATTAATTATCAAATTTTCATCTTGAAATTTTTCTAGAATTTTTTTTCTTAATCTATAAATATGAGTTTCAACTGTATGTGTATCAGCCTCTGAGGAATAATGCCAAATAGTTTCGAGAATCTTTGCTCTTGATACAGATGATTTTTCAAAAAATAACAACTCAATAAGTTGTATTTCTTTTTCGGTAACATTAATAAATTTGTCTTTTTTTTTAAATTTTTTTTCATTTTTATCTAATATATAATCTTTTACTTTTAGTGAAGAGTTTTCGCTATACTTTCTTGTTGCTAGTAAATTTTTTATTTTATTGTTGAGATCATTTATATTGATTGGCTTTAAAAGTATTTCATCTAAGGATAGATCTTTTGAGTTATTATTTGAAAAAATACCAACTTTCCCTTTATGTTTTAAATTTTTAAGATCATTGAGTAATTTTTTATCCTTAAAAATTTCATCATCAATAAGGATTATTTCAAATTCTCCCTCTTTAAGATCCTGAAAGAAATCTTTGGATAAAGTAAATTTAAAACTTAAATTATCTTTAAGTTCATTTATAGAATTGTTAAATTTAATTGATGTTAAGAAAAGAACATCTGTACTAAAAGAATTGCTATGCATATAAAGTTAAAAAATAAAAAAATATATTATTTAGATTATAGTGCAAAATGTGCTGTAGGTAAAAGAGGAATTTCATTACGTAAAGTTGAGGGTGATAAAAAAACCCCGGCTGGTAAATTTAAGTTCAAATACATATTATATCGAAAAGATAGGGTAAGCGAAATCAAATCAAAACTAAAAAAAATACCCATAAAAAAAAATATGGGTTGGTGCGATGATATAAACTCTAAATTTTATAATAAATTGATAAAATTTCCGTTTTCAATGAAAGCTGAAAAACTTTATTTAAAAAAACATATTTATGATATAATTTTAGTGACTAACTATAATACAAATCCAATTAAAAAAAATAAAGGTAGCGCTATATTTGTGCATTTGGCGACTAAAGATTTTTCTCCAACAAAAGGTTGTATAGCAATTAAACTCATAGATATGAAAAAGATAATAAAAAAAATAAATTTGAAAAGTAAACTAATTATTTCATGATCTTTCTCCAAAAATAAGTGATCCTATTCTTACAAAGGTAGTTTTGAATTCAATTGCCTTTTTATAATCTGCTGACATTCCCATGCTTAAATGCTCAAGTCCCAAAGCTGCGTTTGTTTCGTATAGATACTTGAAGTATTTTTCTGCATTTCCATCATTTGGAGGTATTGTCATTAAACCAATGATATTTAAATTTTTTTCATTAATACAATAGTTGTAAAAAGGATCGAGCTGATCAGGGTCAATACCAGATTTTTGTTTTTCCTTTCCAACGTTGACCTGAATAAAATACTTTCTTTTTTTTTTAAGTTGGATTTCAAATTTACTTAAGTTATCTGCAAGTTTTTGACTATCTAGTGAATGAATATAATCAAAAACTTCAACCGCCTTTTTAGCTTTATTCGTCTGCAGTTTTCCTACCATATGTAAATTTAGATCTTTAATTTCACTTTTAATTGATTTCCATTTCGCCTCAGCTTCTTGGACTTTATTTTCACCAAAATGTCTATGTCCGTGATCAATTAATGGTTTGATATGATCTATTGGGAAAGTTTTGCTAATAGCAACAATTTCTACATTTTGATCAATATTAGATTTTATTTTATTAAATCTTTCAATTATTATGTTCATACATGTTGAGTACAAAAAAACATTATTATTTATATCTCAAAGATTACTACAAATTTGACCTTAATTTAATTAAGATCAAAAATAAATTCTCTGTAATTTATGATGGTAATATAAAAAAGAGTAAAATTAAAACATTAAAAACAATCAGGAAAAAATGTAAAAAAAAGAAGATTTCATTTTATATAGCAAATAATCAAAAAATTGCTAACTTATGTAATGCTGATGGCTTATATATATCATCTTACAATAAGTCATATCCATTAAATACAGAGCATTTTGACATAATTGGATCAGCTCACAATTACAAAGAAATATTTGAAAAGAAAAAACAAGGCTGTAAAAAAATAGTTTTTTCTCGATTATTTAAAACTGATTATGAAAATAAGAAGTCGTTTCTTGGAATCTCAAAATTTAATTTAACATTTAATATAAGTGGCTTTGAAATGATTCCATTAGGAGGGATTAGATTAAAAAATTTAAATAAGTTGAAGTTAGTTAGATCAGATTCATTTGTATTAATGTCCGAGGTAAAAAAAAAGCCGGCTATTATTAGCCGGCTTTTTTAAATATTAGTTACCTAATAACTTTAGAACGCCATTACTACTGCAGCGATTGTTTCTTTATCGCCTACGTCTAAACCGTAGTTACAATTTTCACAGTCTTTCATAGCAAGTGATAAAGTCATACCACCCATTGTGTAAGCTGCTTGAATTGATTGGATTTCCATCTCTACGTTATTAGCTGTGTCTGCTGCTGTTCCAGCTGCAAGAGTTCTCTTGTAAGCTTCAGAAGTTTCTCTTTCAGCAGAAAGTGTTAATGCATCGTTAACTGCAAATGATACAGAAATTGACTCGTTGTCATATCTCTTAATCGTGTTTAACACAGCTGCTGTAGTCATTTCAGTAGCTTGTGCAACACCATCAACAGATGATGTAACGTTGTTCGATACTCTGTGTTGGCCTAAACCAAAACCAAAGTTTCCGTATTTGTAAGTTACGTACGCACCACCTTGCTCATAACCTTGAATACCATTCTCACCGCTTCTCTCTAGGTAAGATGCACCAATTCCTAAACCGTCGATTGGAGCTGTTTTAATTTGGTATTGAGTTACTTTTTGACCCTTAGAGGCTGTATTTTCGTCACCGCCTGAGTTTGAGCTTGATTTAGCACCTGTAGCACTTGGAGCTACTGCAACTTTAAACGTTGTACCATATGGTAACATGTCAGCTGGTGTGTGATATTGAATGTTGTTGAAACCGTCAATGTTTCCACCGTACTGAATGTTTCCACCTAGACCATAGTCTGATGCAGGAGCGTAAGCACCTTGTGATGAACCGTATTTAGTAGATAAGCTACCTTCTGTATTGTACAATCCTACTGTACCGTACGGAGTAGTAATCTCTAAACGTGAGTCGTCTGTTGCAACGAATGTTCCCGCTGTTGTATCATCGTGTTCTATTTGGTATTTCCAAGTAAAACCGTTGTCCAACTCACCTGTAGCTGTAAATGTTAACTCGTTCGCTATACCGATGTTCTTACCAGCATTGTTTTTACCAGTAGTTGAATCAGAACTTTGAATACTGTAAGTAGCTTTCGCTGTACCTCCAACAGTCAAGTCTCCTGCGTTTGCAGAACCGATTAAAGCAAAAGATGATAACACTACAAATGTTAGTTTGATTATGTTTTTCATATTTTTTCCTTTGTTAATGTTAAATTAATTTAACAGAGTATTTATAATTTATTGAAGTAACAAAAATCACTGAAATCTAATAAAAATCTCACTTTTAAGCATATGTGTTGTAATTTTATCACACTCAAAATCCTTAATTTCATTGGCTTTTTTTTAATTCTACTTCAGGTGGTTAGGTTAATTTGGAGTTAAACTATTAAAATGATAATACATTTAATTCATGCCGAATAAACGAATTTTTATATTCTTATTATCACTGTTTCTTATTTTGAATTCCTGTGGGATTTACAAAAAAGTTGATCAGCGTGAGATGCCTACAGGTGCGGTCGCAAAAGCGAAAAAAAATGTAGAGGAAGGCAGAGGCATATCTCTTAAAGGTTTGGCTGGCGGAAATAAAAAAACAACATTTCAATTCTCTACTTCAAATCCTCTATGGAGAGCTTCATTGGAGGTTTTAGATTTTATTCCACTTTCAACGGTTGATTATGCAGGCGGCATGATAATTTCAGACTGGTATTTTGGGGAAGCTTCACAAAATGACTCCATTAAAGTAACTGTACGATTTTTAAATAACGAAATAAGTTCTAACAGTTTAGATGTGATAGTTCATCAAAAAATATGTAAGACACAAATAAATTGTAAAATAAATAAAATAGACTCAAAAATTAAAGAGGAATTAAAAATTTCCATTTTAAAAAAAGCGGCATTAATTCAAAAACAAGATAAAAAGAAAAAAAAGAAATAGATAAAATGGAAAGAGTGAATTTTCATTTACTAGAAGAAAAATGGCAAAAAAATTGGAATAAAAAGAAACTCTATAATTCCAAATTTAAGAAGAATTTTTATTGCCTGGAAATGTTTCCTTATCCCTCAGGAAAAATACACATGGGTCACGTCAGAAATTATACAATTGGTGATGTGATAGCGAGATATAAATTTATGAAAAATTATAACGTACTTCATCCAATGGGTTGGGATGCATTTGGACTACCTGCAGAAAATGCGGCTAAAGAAAATAAAATGAGTCCTAGTAACTGGACAAAGAAAAATATACAAGAAATGAAACGACAATTAAAAATGCTTGGTTTATCAATTGATTGGGAACTCGAAATTGCTACCTGCGATGAGAGTTACTATAAGCATCAACAAGAATTATTTATTGACTTCTACAATGCAGGATTAGTTTCTAGAAAAGAAACCTACGTCAATTGGGATCCTGTGGAAAAAACAGTTTTGGCTAATGAACAAGTGATTAATGGAAGAGGTTGGAGGTCTAACGCCATTGTTGAAAGAAAAAAGCTTCATCAATGGTTCTTTAATATATCTAAATATTCGGAAGAACTATTAAATGACTTAGATAAACTAAATACCTGGCCAAATAAAGTAAAATTAATGCAAAAAAATTGGATAGGTAAATCTGTTGGTTGTGAATTAAATTTTAGTATTTCTTCTTCAAAAAAAAATGAAGTAATTAAAGTTTTTACAACTCGTCCAGATACCATTTTTGGTGCAACATTCCTTGCTTTGTCTGTAGATCATCCTATAGCAACAAAATTTCAAAATAATAATGAGTTTAATGAATTCAAAAATAAATGTCTAAAAACAGGAACCACAGAAGAAGCTCTTGCTGAAGCTGATAAATTAGGATTTGATACAAAATTAAAAGCCCAACATCCTTTTATAAAAGACAAAGAAATACCAATTTATTTCGCCAACTTTGTTTTAATGGATTATGGTTTAGGAGCAATATTTGGATGCCCTGCTCATGATCAAAGAGATTTAGATTTTGCAAACAAATACAAAATTGAAGTTATAAAAGTTGTTGAAGACGGAAAAAAAATTCAAATTAATAAAACAGCATTTACTGGTGACGGAAAAATTATTAATTCAGATATTTTAAATGGTCTTAGCACCACTGATGCAAAAAATAAGATAATTCAAGAAATCCAAACAAGGGGGATTGGTGAAAAAAAAATTAATTATAGACTTAAGGATTGGGGTATATCAAGACAAAGATATTGGGGCTGCCCAATACCAATGATCTACTTAGAAGACGGAACGGTCAAGCCTGTAGAGAAATCTGAACTTCCAGTAAAATTACCTGATAAAGTGAATTTTGAAGTAGATGGAAATCCTTTGGATAAGGATCCAAATTGGAAGCATACTACTGATAAAAAAACAGGTAAAAAAGCTATAAGAGAAACTGATACTTTAGATACTTTTGTCGACTCATCTTGGTACTACATGAGATTTTGCTCTCCAAAGTTTACAAAAGGACCATTCGACATTAAAGAGCTAAATAAATGGCTCCCTGTTAACCAATATATTGGAGGTATAGAGCATGCTATTTTACACTTGTTATATTCACGTTTCTTTATGCGAGCTGTAAAATTATGTAATAAAGATATTAAAACTGTTGAGCCTTTCCAGGGTTTATTTACTCAAGGTATGGTTTGCCACGAAACTTATAGAGATGAAAGCGGAATGTGGCTAAGTCCAGAAGAGGTTAAAAAAGAGGGAAATAAAATTATTAATCTTAAAAATAAAAATTCTAAAGTTATAATTGGACCATCAGAAGCAATGTCTAAATCAAAAAAAAACGTGATTGATCCCGAAAGCATGATAAAAATTTATGGGGCAGATGCTATACGCTGGTTTATATTATCTGATAGTCCACCTGAGAAAGATGTTCAATGGTCAAACCAGGGTGTGAATGCCTCTAACAAGTTTCTACAAAAAATATGGAACCTTAAAGAAATTATATTAAGTAGGCGCGAAAATAAAATATCATCTGACGAAGAGGAAAAATTAGATTTCGAATTTAATAATTATATTTTAAAATTTGAAAATTTAATCGAAAATTTTCACTTAAATGTTGCTGTGGCAAATATTTATGAGATGTACAGGGTTCTTGCTAGCTATCAAAATAAAGAAGTAAGTAATAAAAAATTGAAAGACCATCTTACCAATTTTATGAAAATTCTTTTACCTTTTATTCCGCATTTGGCATCAGAATGTCTTGAAAAAATGAAAATAGAAGATTTTTCTGAGTGGCCAAATATTGACAAAAAATTTTCCACAAAGAAGACAGTCAAGGTTGCTCTTCAAATTAACGGTAAAACAAAAGATATAGAAGAAATGGACAGCAATTTAAGTGAAAAAGCAGCAATAGAATTAGGACAGAAAAATAGTAAGATAAGTAAAAATATTTCTGACAAAAAAATTTTCAAAACAATTTTTGTTAAAAATAAAGTTATTAATTTTTTGGTAAAATAATTTATGAAAAGAAAAATTTTTTTAATTTTTTTTAGTTTTATTTTAATCTCTAGTTGTGGATACAAAAATCTATACCTTGAAACGACAAAAAATTTCAAAATTAACAAAATATCAACGAGCGGGGAAAATAGAATTGGCTATGAGATCAAAAAATTTTTAAAATTAAATTCCTCTTTAAATTCAAGTAGTAATTACGATGTGACGTTAGATTTAAAAAAAATTAAGTCTATTAAAGAAAAAAATATATCCGGTAGAGTCACAAAATATAATTTAGAATTAAAGGTTTCAATGACATTAAATGACTTAAAAAACTTGAAAAAAATAAGTAAAAATTTTTCTCAAGCTGTTGATTACAGTGTGGAAAAAAATCACTCTGACACAAAAACGAATGAAAAGATTAGCACAAAAAATCTTACAGAACTTGTACGGTCGGATATACTAAATTTTATTATCCTATATAATGATCAAAAGTGATTACTAAAAGTTATATTATTGAAAAATCCTTTGACGAATTAAATAAATTTAAATTAATTTTATTCTACGGAGAAAATGAAGGTTTAAAAAAAAACTTTAGGGATTTAATCAGGATTAATTATAAAAATGCTGAAATATTTAATTTATTTCAAGACGAGATCATAAAAGATGAAGAAAAATTATTTAATAATTTGCATAATTCATCTCTTTTTTACTCAAAGAAGATATTCTTAATTCAAGAGGCGTCAGATAAAATTTGTGAAATTATGTTAAAAATTTTAGATCAAAATTTTTCAGATGCTAAAATTTTTATTTTTTCTAATAATTTAGACAAAAAATCCAAGCTAAGAAGTTTATTTGAAAAGGAGAAAGCGTTAGTTGTAGTGCCTTGTTATGCTGATAATTTTCAAACTTTAAACTACTACATTAAAAATAAACTAAGAAATTTAAATGGACTAACACCTGAGATTATAAATCTAATAATTGAAAATTCTTCTGGAAAACGTGAAATAGTTGATAATGAAATAAAAAAAATAACTACATTTTTTGAAAATAAAAAAATTTCATCTGAGGAATTAAATCAATTACTCAACATAAAGTACGATAATGTTTTTGAAGATTTAAGAGATGCCATTTTTAATGGAAATTTAACTAAATTAAATAAATTAATTTCAGAAACTCAATTCCTTAATGAGGACAATTTTTATTACTTAAACCAAATATACTTGAGAATTAACAAACTTATCGAAGTTCATGAGATAGATAAGAAAGTTAAAAATTTAGAAAAATCAGTTGAAATGCTCAAACCTAAAATTTTTTGGAAAGACAAAAACCAATTTATTCAACAAGCTCGAAAAGTGAATTTATCATTATTAAAAAATATTATAATTGAAATTAGCGATACAGAAATTTTAATGAAAAAAAATTCCTATATTAGAAGTGATTTACTATTAAAAAAATTAATTATTTCTATAGGCGCTAAAATATCTAGTCACGCTTGAGTAATTTTGATACAGCATCGAATTGATCTAAATTTTTGTATTCGATTATAATTTTACCAGAATTATTTTTTTTATTAGAGATTGAAACTTTCAAACCAAGCTTATTTTCGATCTCATTTTGCTCTTGTATAATATTAGAGTCTTGAGGTGTTAATGATCTGTTTTTTGTTTTTTTTTGTTTAACCAAATTTTCTACTGTTCTTGCGCTCATTCTTTTTTTTAATATTTCTTCAGCAATACTCGATGCGTTAGGCATACCAACTAAAGGACGGGCCTGACCAGCTGAAATCATACCCTCCTCAATTAAACCTATTACGTCAGCTGGTAAAGTTAACAATCTTAAAGTATTACTTATATGACTTCTGCTTTTAGACATCATGTTGGCTATCTTGTCTTGATCGTAACCAAATTCTTTTGTGAGCCTGTTGTAAGCTTTAGCTTCTTCAACTGCATTTAAGTTTTCTCTTTGTATATTTTCGACTATTGCAATTTCTAACGTTTGGTTGTCGCTTAAAGTTAGAATTACCACTGGAACTTTATGCAACCCAGCTTTCTGAGCAGCAAGCCAACGTCTTTCTCCTGCAACTATTTCATATTTACCGGGATCTCCTTTGTCCTCTCTAACGGCTATGGGCTGAATAACACCACTTTGTTTTATCGACTTTGCCAATTCATTTAATTTTTCTTCATCAAAATTAGTTCTAGGTTGATATTTATTTCTATTAAGTTCACCTATAGACAAAAATTTTTGGTTACTAATGTTCTCAGAATTTATATCAACCTTTTTTATATCACCAAATAAAGCTGAAAGACCTTTACCTAAACCACGTTTATTCATGCCGCGCTCCCAATGTTTTCAGATTTTTGATTTAAAAATTCATCAGCTAGTGAAATATAAGATTTACTGCCAGAGCAGTTTTTATCATAAATTACGCATGGCATTCCATGTGAGGGAGCTTCTGATAATCTTACGTTTCTTGGAATTACAGAGTCGTACACTTTGTCTTTAAAAAAAGATCTTGCCTCTTTATCTACCTGACTAGATAATTTATTTCTTTTATCGAACATTGTTAGAAGTATGCCTCTGATCGATAAATTCGGATTAAGATTTATTTTGATTCTATCAATGGTTTTAACAAGCTGAGTAATTCCTTCTAGGGCAAAAAATTCTGTTTGTAATGGAACCAAAATTTCATTTGCCGCCACTAAAGACATTATCGTAAGCAAGCTTAATGACGGAGGACAATCAATAAAAATAATATCATAATTTTTTATGTCGTTAAGATTATTAGTTAAAATCTCTTTCAACAGGTATGCTCTATTTGTGTCATTCGCTGTTTCAACTTCTAAACCAGATAAATTAACATTAGACCCAATCAAATCTAGACCGCTTATAGCTGAGGAGTTTATGCATTGAGAAAGTTTACGTTTGCCAATCAAAATATTATAAATATTACTAGCTTCATCGTTGTTGGATTTGCCAAGACCAGTTGTAGCATTTCCTTGAGGGTCCAAATCAATTACTAATATGTTTTTGCCTTTTTGAGCTAATGCAGCTGCCAGATTAATCACGGTAGTTGTTTTCCCTACTCCACCTTTTTGATTAATAACTGATATAATTTTTTTACTCACATTAATAAGCTTCAATTATAAGTATTTTTGAACTTTTCTCAGTCACGCTATCATTTAGCTTATACTTAAAAGTAAAGTTCATTAAAGCTTTATTTACCTCTGCCTGTGCATCTTTTCCTTTTAAAATGATTATTTTATGCGGTTTTTTACAATTTTCACGTGAAATTTTCAAAATTTCCTCTAATTTGCGGAATGCTCTACAGACAATAATATCAGAATTGATTTTATTTGACCTTAAATCTCCCTCGATTACCTTACATTGATTTATTTTAAGCTTTTTTATAGTTTTTCTTAAAAAATCACACTTTACGCTGGATTTTTCATACAATTTCACGTGAAAAGATTTGCTCTTATTTGCTATAGCTAAAATTAAACCTGGAAATCCTCCACCTGTGCCGAGATCCGATAAAGAACTACCTTCCTTAAATTTAAAAAAAGCCAATAACTGTGCGGAGTCTAGCACGTGTCTATGCAATATGCTTTTTTCGGTTGATTTTGATATCAAATTATATTTTTTGTTAAAATACAAAAGTTCTCGACAAAATTTACTTATCTTATCGATATCATTTACACTGAAATTATAAGTATTTTTTAATTTATCGCTTATATATTCATTTGATATCAAGCTGTGGCCTTGAATTTTGACCTTTTAATATGACCCAATAACAATATAGCAGCAGCCGGGGTAAAACCATCAATTCTTAAAGCTTGGCCCAACGTTTTAGGCTTGATTGTTTTAAGTTTTGATTTTATTTCATTTGATAAACCACTTAAACTATCAAAGTCTATTGAATCTGGTATACGTATCTTTTCATCTTTTTTAAAAGCTTGAATATCATGAGACTGCCTTTTCAGGTATCCAGCATAGTGAGCATCAATTTCAACTTGATTATCAATAGACTGTCCATTTTGGGTTATTTCAGGCCAAATCGATCTAATTTGTTTTATGGTCACACTACGCTGACCTAAAATATTAAATGCACTTCTTCTTACTCCATCTTTTGAAATTTTAATTGAGAATTTTTCAGCTGAGTTAGGTGTTAAGGTTCTAGATTTTAAATCGTCTATAACTTGAACTAATTTTTTTTGTTTATCAAAAAATAAATTTGTTCTTTCCGTTTGAACAATATTTTTTTTTATGCCTATAGGAGTAAGTCTCTGATCAGCGTTATCAGCTCTAAGGGTTAATCTATACTCTGCTCTGGAGGTAAACATTCTATAAGGTTCTGTAACTCCTTTTGTGATCAAATCATCTATCATCACACCAATATAAGAGTCCGATCTATCTAAAATAAATTCGTCTTTCCCAAAAACTTTTAATGCAGCATTAATTCCAGCGATAAGACCTTGTGCTGCAGCTTCTTCATATCCGGTCGTTCCATTAATTTGTCCTGCTAAAAAAAGTGACTTAATTTTTTTTGTCTCTAAAGTGGCATTTAACTCTCTAGGATCAACGTAATCATACTCTATAGCGTATCCTGCTCTTTTCATCTTTACTGACTCTAAACCCTTGATTTTAGCCAATATTTTGAGCTGTATCTCTTCAGGTAGGGAAGTTGATATACCATTTGGGTAAACAGTGTTGTCCTTTAATCCTTCTGGTTCAAGAAATATTTGATGCTTATGTTTTTCTTTAAATTTAACAATCTTATCTTCGATTGAAGGACAGTATCTTGGACCAACTCCCTTTATGCTTCCTGAATACATCGCGCTTCTTTTAATGTTATCACTTATGATCTTATGAACTTTATCGTTAGTATAAGTCATTCCACATGAAATCTGCTTATTTTTTAATTTAGTTGTTAAGAATGAAAAGAAAAAGGGATCTTCATCTGCTGGCTGCATTTCTAAATCATCGTAATTTATTGTTGATCCATCTAGTCTTGGAGGTGTACCTGTCTTAAGTCTACCAATTTTCATTTTAAATTTTGATAATTGTTCACTTAATCCAGTGGATGGTTTCTCGTCATATCGACCTGCAGGGATTTGTGTCTCACCGATGTGTATTAATCCGTTTAGGAAAGTCCCAGTTGTAAGAATTAATTCTTTACATCTTATCTCTTTTCCACTTTGACATATAAATCCAATGATATGACTCTTCTTAAATAAAAATTTAACAACTGGATCAGCTTTTATTGTCAAATTTCTATAATTAAGTAAAATTTTCTGCATATACTTTTTATAGAGAGCTCTATCTGATTGAGTTCTAGGTCCTCTTACTGCTGGTCCTCTACTTCTATTCAATAATCTGAACTGAATGCCAGATTTGTCAGCTACAATACCCATCACTCCGTCTAATGCATCTATCTCTCTCACAAGGTGACCTTTACCCAGTCCTCCTATCGCTGGATTACAAGACATTTCACCTATAGTTTCAATTTTATGAGTAAAAAGTGCAGTATTTACGCCCATTCTAGCTGACGCTGCAGCAGCCTCGCATCCTGCGTGTCCACCACCTATAACTACTACATCATAGCTTTCTTTAGTCATGTGGTAAATGTAACGCTCTAAATTAATAATACAAGAGCTATTTTATTTGCCTATACAGAAGTCCTTAAATATAGATCCGAGTATTTCTTCTACATCTACCTTGCCAACTATACTACCAAGGTGTCGTGTAGCCATTCTTAGGTCCTCAGCAGCTAATTCTAAGTCTTTGTTTTGATCTTTCTTTAGAAACTTATCTATCTCTTTCAAACACTCATTTAGCTTTACTCTATGTCTCTCTCTTGTAATTAAAGCACTGTTATTTGATGAAAATTTTTTATTAAGTTTTTGTTTGATTAAATTTATTAACTTATCAATATTTTTATTATCTTTTACAGAAGCTAGTACTGCATCTACATCAAATTTATGATTTTCTTTAGCTTGAACATCAGATTTATTTAGCAAAACTATTGAATCTTTATTAATCATAGACCTTATTTTTTCACTAATTTTTTTGTTTGAATTATCAACTACTACAATATTTAAATCGGCTTCTTTAAATTTATTTAACGCTAATGATATTCCCTTTTTTTCAACATCATTTTTTGCTTCTCTGATCCCAGCTGTATCTGCAAGAATAACTGGATAACCATCTAAATTTAGATACGTCTCAATGACATCCCTAGTTGTTCCAGCTTCATCAGACACTATGGCTGCATCTCTCTTTGATAATAAATTTAATAAAGAAGATTTCCCAACATTTGTTTCTCCAATAATTGATACTCTAAATCCATCCCTGATTTTTTCACCTACTTTGTTATCATTAATAATTTTACTTATGTCACTATATATTGATTTAATTGTTTTATGAGCATCTTTTAAAACATTTTCAGGAAGATCGTCTTCAGCAAAATCAATTTTAGCTTCGATAAAAGAGAGGGATTTTATTAATTTAGATCTTAAATCATCGTAGTATTTGGAAGCATGACCATTTACTATATTTACCGCTTGCTTTCTTTGTAGTTCAGTTTCAGAATGTATTAAATCTCCAATACTCTCTGCTTTTAAAAGATCAATTTTATTATTATGAAAAGCTATTTTTGTGAATTCTCCTGGTTCAGCCATTCTGCAGTTTTTTTGATTTGATAATACTTTAAGAAAATAACTTATAATTGCGTTACTTCCGTGAACATGAAATTCTGCTAAATCATCACCAGTAAAACTATTTGGCTTTGGAAACCATAAAATTAAAGCTTCTGGATCAATAATAGTATCATTACTTGGGTCAAAGAATTTACAAAGATTTATCTCATTTTCTTTGATCTTTTTTTCTTTGGAAATCAGTTTGCAAATACTTAAAGTATCAGGGCCTGACATTCTTATAATAGCTATACCACATGGACCTCTACCAGAAGACAAAGCAAAAATATTCATTATTCTAAACCTAAGTTTGCAACTCTTTTAGTTATCTTTTTTAATAATTTTGATTTGGAAAAATTGTTTAAAATATTCTCTTTAATTGGATCAAGATATTTATTGCTCATAAAAAATTTTCTAGTTGTATCAATACCTAGTCCCATTAGTAAATTTTCTGGCTTCCTACTATCTGATAAATCTTTTGGAATGTTTGAATCTTTTATAGAAAGACCCAACTTAAGATTGTAAGTAATAAGTTCATCTAATTTTTCAATATCTCTTAGAATTAAATTAAATCCTTGTCCTGCCAAAGGGTGAACAACATGCAGACCATCTCCTAAAATTATTATATTTTTTTTATAATAGTTTTTTTTTAACGACAACTTTAAAGGATAACTTTGTATCTTTCCTAAAGTTAATTTATTTTTTTTTATTAAATTTAAAAGTTTATTTTTTAAATATTTTGAAATATTTTTTTTATTTTTTATAAAATATCTATCTTCAATGCTCCATACTACAGAGAATTTTTTTTTGTTATAAGGCAGAATTGCAAGCGGTCCCTCTTTTAAAAAAAACTGCTGTGCTCCAAGATCTTTAATCTGATGTTTTACAGAGCAAGTTATGGAATGCTCTTTGTAATTTTTTTGAATTTCCCTGTTACCGTTTATCTTTTGATAAATTGGAGAATTAGAGCCTAAGCATAAAAATATTAAATCATAAGATTTTGAAGAAGAACTAGTTGAAACTTTATTTGCCGCTAAATCAATTGATTTTATTGTTTTTTTATGAACTTTAATTTTAGTTTTTTTCAATAATCTAAATAGATGTTTTTTCGTAACTCTGTTTTCAAAAAAGAACATTAAGTTTTTATTTTCATCAAAATTTAAAAAATTTTTTAGTTGGTTATTATTATCGAAAAAGAGATTAATTTTTTTTACTGGGTAAAATAATTTAGAGTTAATATTTTTTATCTTAGATTTTAAATAATACATATTTTTCTCAGATATTGCTGTAACCCTTAAATCTTTGATTTTAGAAGTGGTATTTTCAACTATTAAATCTATATCTAATCCTTTCTCACTTAAAACAAGTGCAGATATGAGACCAGTTAAACCCCCTCCAACAATGCATATTTTATGTTTTTTCATATTAATGATAAAAAGTAAGTATTACGATTCGTTATGAATACTAACTTTTTAAATAGTGTAACAAATTTTTTGAAAAAACGAACCTTTGAGTTTATCGGTTTACTGCTAATTTTTTTAGGTATAGCGCTTTCAATATCTTTTGCGACATATTCACCAGGTGATCCGACTTTTGTTTATGGAGAAAGTATCTATATCGAAAACTTCTTTGGAATTTATGGAAGTACAATATCTGACTTTTTACTTCAGAGCTTTGGGTTAATTTCTTTTTTATTGCTATTAACTTTGATTTCTTGGGGAGTAAAATTAGTTAAAGATAAAAAAATTGAAAAAATTATATTTAAATTTTCTTTTTTAACAATTTATCTCATAACTGGTTGTACTTTTATTTACTCAAAATTTAATAACTCTTTTTGGTTAATAGATAATGGAAATGCTGGATTTGTTGGGGAGAAGATTTATGAATTTATAAAATTTTATTTACCTATCTCTGAAAATGAATATTTAAGCTTACTATTTGTATTGTTAACGTTTGCTTTTTTTATTTTAGCATCTGGGATAAATCTTATTTTTTTCTCAAAAAATTTATTAAAATTTGTTTTAAATTCATTCAGAAGAAAAAATATTAACGGGTCTGAACAAACTAGAGTAGATCTAAATAATAATTATAACAGTCAAAATGAAAATAAAGAGCTTTCACAACAGTCATTTTTGTTTTCAAAAGATAAGGAAATTATAAATGAAAATGTTAAGGAAAAAAATACGATAACTTTTAAACTCCCATCAATTGATTTGCTTGAGGAAAATGTATCAAAAACTGGAAAAGTGCAGACTAATAAAAACAAACCTAATGCGGAATTCATGGAAAAAGTTTTGTTAGATTTCGGCATAGACGGGAAAATTAGAAAAATTAACAACGGTCCAGTTGTAAGTTTATACGAATTTGAGCCTGCTCCTGGTGTCAAAGTCTCTAAGATTATTAATTTATCAGATGATTTGGCGAGAAATACGAGTTCAACTTCAACAAGGGTTTCGGTTATACCAGGAAAAAGCACTGTGGGAATAGAAATACCTAACGATAATCGTGAAGAAGTTTTCTTAAGAGAAATTATTTCTAACGAACGATTTACTAGAAAAGAAATAAAGCTACCAATTGCACTTGGTAAGAGTATTTCTGGGGCACCGATAATTGGTGATCTAACTTCAATGCCACATCTTTTAATTGCTGGCACTACTGGTTCTGGTAAATCGGTATGTATTAACACTATTATTGTTTCTTTGCTTTTCAAACTAGACCCGAACTTATGCAAATTAATTTTGATTGATCCTAAAATGCTTGAACTAACAGCTTATGAGGGTATTCCCCACTTATTAACTCCTGTAATAACAGATGCAAAAAAAGCAACATCCGCTCTAGGTTGGGCGGTTAAAGAGATGAATAGTAGATATAAATTAATGAGTAAAGTTGGTGTACGAAATATAGATGGATACAATTCTAAGCACAAACTCAAAATGCCATACATTGTTTTAATAGTAGATGAAATGTCTGATTTAATGCTTGTAGCTGGAAAAGAGATTGAAAATTATATTCAAAAACTCTCACAAATGGCTAGAGCTGCAGGTATACATATTATAATGGCAACTCAAAGACCAAGCGTAGATGTAATAACAGGGACAATAAAAGCAAATTTTCCGACAAGAATTTCATTCCAAGTTAGCTCAAAAATTGACAGCAGAACTATTTTAGGAGAACAAGGAGCAGAACAATTGCTAGGAAAAGGAGATATGTTATTTATGTCTTCAGCTAACAGAATCGTAAGAATTCATGGTCCTTATGTATCAGAAAGTGAAATTGAGAGAATAACAAGCATATTAAGAGCTCAGGGAGAGCCGGACTATATAGATGAAATAACCTCAAATGAACAGAACGTTTCAGGTGATCAAGTTAATGAAGGAGAAGAAGACGAACTATACAATCAAGCCTTAGAAATAATTAAACAAGAGGGCAAAGCCTCAACGAGCTTCCTTCAAAGAAAACTCCAAATTGGATATAACAGAGCGGCTAGAATTATTGATATGATGGAAGAAAAAGGTATTGTCAGTAAAGCAAATCATGTTGGGAAACGTGAAGTTCTGTAAAAAAATATTCTTAGCCTCAGTTTTGTTTTTAATATCTTCGAGTCTTTTTGCTAACGAAAAAGATCAAATAATCTCTAAATTAGAAAGTATTAATTCTTTAGAATTTACGTTTGATCAATTGATTAACAGGAAATCTGAAAAGGGTAGTTGTCTTTTAGAATTTCCTGGAAAATTAAAATGTAATTACTTTGATGATAAAAAAAAAGAACTAGTTATTAATAATAAAAGATTAGCAATAACACAAAAAAGATATAATAAAACTTATCACTATCCAATTTCAAAATCTCCATTCTTAGACATTCTTTATAAAGATAAACTTTTAAAAATTGTGCAATCAGGTGAATTAGAATTTACTGATAAAATAATAAAGCTTATTTATTTTGATAATAAAGAGATAACAGTTTTTTTCGATAAAAAAAGTCTAGATCTAAAAGGGTGGGAAATTAAAGATCAATATAATAATAATATTAATTTCTCCCTAAATATTGTTGCTAAAAATGATATTTTTGAAAAAAGTACTTTTCAACTCCCTAAAATAAACTAGGCAACAAAATCTATTTCTTCTTCTTTAAAAATTTCAAAACCTTTTGATATATAATTCCTTAAAGCGTGCTTATGATCTAAGCTGCAGGTATGAACCCACATTCTTTTTGGGTTTTTTCTAGAAGCGCTGGCAATTGCATGATTTACTAATGTCGATCCAAGTTTTAGACCTCTAAATTCTTTTAATATTCCTAGGTTGATAAGTTCTACCTCATTTATATCAGGATGGTACTCTTGTTCATAATACCCAACCAGTTCTTTGCCTTTTTTAAGAATATGAGTTTCTAAATTTTTATTCGTAACATATTTTTTCCATTCGTGATCAGACCATAACAATCTATCCCTCCAGTAATGATCTACGCCTATTTGCTTATAAAAAAATCTATTTAAGTGAAAATCATCTTTATCATCTAAAATGACTTTAAAATTTTCTGGAAGATTTAAATCTACTGTTTTTGAGAAATCTTTAATTTCTAAAAAATATCTTTTTACTCTTGAAACCATTAGCTTACCATCTTTCCAATTTTTTCACCTGCAAAAATATGAAAATGTAAGTGTGGAACTTCTTGCCCTCCATCGCTACCAATATTTGTAAGAGCCCTATAACCTTTATCTTTTGCACCCATCATATTGGCAACGTGCGTCAAAGCTTTATTTAGTTCTACAATTTCTTTATCTGAGGCATTGCTATTAAAATCGTCGAGATCTACGTACTCGCCTTTTGGAATTACTAAAACATGGACTTTCTTTTGAGGATTAATATCATGAAAAGCTAAGACATCATCGTTTTCATAAACTTTTTTACAAGGAATTTCCCCTCTCAGGATTTTTGCAAATATATTATTCTTATCGTAACTCATTTCTGTCTTTTCTTAAGTTCGCTCATCACATCTTCAATCTTTATATTATTAGACTCTAAGTAAACCATCAAATGATAAATCACATCTGTAGCTTCATGTATCTTGTTTGAATTTTTTTCCACAGATTCTATTAGTTCACCTATTTCTTCTTTTACTTTTGAAACACTTAAGTTTTTATCATTAAGTAGTTTATTTGTATAAGATTTATCTGGAGAAGAATTTTTTCTCTCTCTGATTGTTCTTATTAATTGTTCTAAGTTTTCAAACATTCTATAACCTTACTGATACATTCTTAGAATTCAAATATTCTTTAGCCTCTTTAATTTTATACTCACCATAGTGAAAAATAGAAGCTGCTAAAACTGCACTTGCTCCACCTTTTACTATACCATCATATAGGTGGTCTAAAGTTCCCACGCCTCCTGATGCAATAACTGGAATATTAGTGCTATTTGTAATTGACTTTAATAAATCAACGTCGTAACCAGATTTAGTTCCATCTTTATCCATTGAGGTTAATAAAATTTCACCGCCTCCATTTACTTCTACTTTTTTTGCAAACTCCACAGCGTCAATGCCTGTTTTATTTCTTCCACCGTGCGTAAATACTTCCCATTTATTTTCTGAGATTTTTTTGGCATCAATCGCAACAACAATGCATTGGGATCCAAATTTTTTTGAGGCTTCTTTTACAAAATTAACATCTTTTACTGCTGCTGTATTTATAGAAACCTTATCTGCTCCGGCTAGAAGTAAATCAGTTATATTTTGAATAGTTCTAATGCCACCTCCAACAGTTAAAGGGACGAAGCATTTCTTGGCAGTTTTTCTTACAATGTCGATAATCGTATTTCTATTTTCATTAGATGCAGTGATATCTAAAAAACAAATTTCATCAGCACCCCCATCACTATAAATCTTTGCTTGTTCAACTGGATCTCCAGCATCTTTTAATTCGACAAAGTTAATGCCCTTAACAACTCTTCCGTTTTTAACATCAAGACAAGGTATAATTCTATTTTTAAGCATCAATCTCCTTCGCTAACTCCTCAAGTTTAATATCACCATCATAAATAGCTTTACCAACAATAATGCCTTCAATTTTTTTATTGTTTAATTCTTTTGCTTGCTTAATATCATTTATTGAAGAAACGCCTCCTGAAATCACAACAGGGCAATTAGAAAGTTCTGCAATTTTAACAGTTTCATTGAAATTAGGGCTAGTTTTCATGCCGTCTCTATTAATATCTGTGTAAATAATTCGGCTCACTCCATAGCTATTAACTTCTTTAAGAAAGTCTACAGTTTTAATATCTAAGTTTTCTTTCCAACCTGATACGGAGAGATTTCCATCCTTCGCGTCTAACCCTAAAGCAATTTGACCTTTAAACTTTTCACAAGCCTCTTTTAAAAATTCTTTATTTTTAATTGCGCCACTACTTAAAATAACTTTCTCAACACCTACATCGATATATCGCTGAACACTATTCAGAGATCTAACACCACCTCCTATTTCAATTTTTAAGTCGTATTTACTTACTATTTTTTGAATAATGTTTAAATTAACTGTCTTACCAGTTAGTGCTCCATCTAAATCAACAATGTGTAAATTTTTAAAACCATGATCTTTATATTTACCGGCTTGATCAATAGGTGAGGTTTGATATTCAGTTTTATTTTCAAAGTCTCCTTTGATTAATCTCACACATTTTTTATCTTTAATGTCTATTGCTGGAAATATTTTCATTATAGTTTTATAAAATTATCAATTATTTTTAATCCTGTTTTGTCGCTCTTCTCTGGGTGAAATTGTGTTCCAAATAAATTATCTCTTTCAACTGCACATACAATTTTAGACGAATAGTCTGTTGTAGCTAAAATGACTGATTTATCCTCAGGAATAAACTCATAACTGTGCACAAAGTACATATGAGATTTGTTTTTAATATCTTTAAATATTTTGCCTTCCTTTTGAATTTCAATTTCGTTCCAACCAATGTGCGGAAGTTTAAATTTTCCATTCTGATTATCAATTTTTGAAACTTTACCAGAAATCCAACCTAGTCCTTTTGTTTCTGCTTCTTCATAACCAATTTCTGCAAACATTTGTAAGCCTACACAGATTCCTAGCAAGGGTTTCTTATTTGTAATTGCAAATTCTTTAAGTGTATCTACTAATCCATTAATCTTATTGAGAGAGTCTACGCAGCTTTTAAAGGATCCTTGGCCAGGCAAGACAATCTTGTCGCTAGATTTAATTTTTTTAATATTTGAAGTAACCTCTAGATTAACTTTACCTTTAGCCACCTCTGTAAAAGAGTTAATGACTGAGCTTATATTGCCCGATTGGTAGTCAACAATTGTGACGTTCATCAAATTTAAATAGAGCCTTTTGTCGAAGGTATTGAGTTTTTAATTCTTTTATCAATCGCTAGAGCATCTTTTAATGATCTAGCTAAACCTTTATAACATGACTCAATTTTGTGGTGACTATTTTCTCCGTAGATGTTTTCAATATGTAAAGTTACTCCAGCTGATTGTGAGAAAGCTTGGAACCACTCCTTGAATAATTCTGTGTCCATCTCACCAAGTTTCTCAACTGGCAAATCTACTTTCCAAATTAGATAAGGTCTATTAGATACATCAATTGAGACACGGCTAAGTGTCTCATCCATTGGTATCATAGTTGATGCGTATCTTGTGATTCCCTTTCTGTTCCCAGCAGCTTTTTTAATAGCCTCACCAATAGCAATACCCGTGTCTTCTGTCGTGTGGTGTAGATCAACATGTTTATCGCCTTTAGCTTTTACATCTAAGTCTATCAAAGAGTGTTTGGATAATTGTTCAAGCATGTGATCTAAAAAGCCTATTCCAGTTTTAATTTTATACTTTCCTTTACCATCTAAATTTACAGTAACAGATATACTTGTTTCTTTAGTTTTCCGAGTAATTTTTGCTTTTCTGTTCATAAATAAGCCGAATAACCTTTGATATATATTTAAATGGTCGATTTATCAATAAATCACTATTGAAGATCTTAAATTAATCTCCACATATAATAGTATGAATACAGCTGAAAAATGGCATGGAACAACAATTGTTTTGATAAGAAAAGACAACAAAACTGTTGTGGCAGGGGATGGACAGGTTAGCCTTGGTAATACTGTGCTAAAGAGTAAAGCAAAAAAAGTAAGAAAAATTGAAAAGAGAGGTGTTATAGCTGGATTTGCAGGATCGACTGCTGATGCATTAACTTTATTTGAAAGATTGGAAGCAAAATTAGAAAAACATGCTGGTAATCTATCAAGAGCCGCGGTTGAATTAGCTAAAGACTGGAGAAGTGACAAATATTTAAGAAGACTAGAAGCACTTATGGCTGTTGCTGACAGTAAAAACAGTTATATCATCTCAGGCACTGGTGATGTTCTTGAACCTGAAGATGGCATCATTGGAATAGGGTCTGGTGGAAATTACGCTCTAGCTGCAGCTAAAGTTTTAATTGAGACAGATTTGGATGCAGAAGAAATAGTTAAAAAAGCAATTAAAGTAGCATCTGATATTTGTGTTTTTACAAATAATAACATCACTATAGAAAAAGTTTAATTATGTCTGGATCAAAAAAAATTACAAATTTAAATTTAGTAAAAAAAACAAAATCAAAAAAAGAAACTAAAGTAAGCGCTCTGTCGCCCAGGGAGATTGTATCTGAATTAGATAGATATGTTATTGGGCAAAAGGAAGCTAAAAAAGCTGTAGCCGTAGCTTTAAGGAATAGATGGAGAAGACAGGCCCTCAATGATGAAATGAGACAAGAAGTTCTTCCCAAAAATATCCTTATGATAGGACCTACTGGGGTAGGTAAAACAGAAATATCCAGAAGACTCTCAAGACTAGCGGAAGCTCCATTCATTAAAGTCGAGGCTACTAGATTCACAGAAGTAGGGTACGTAGGAAGAGACGTAGAACAAATTATCAGAGATTTGATTGAAATAGCAATAGCTATGGAAAGAGAGAAAAGAAGAAAAGAGGTAAATGCTAAGGCACAGCAGGCTGCTGAAGAAAAAGTTTTAGATGCATTAGTTGGAAATAAAGCGAGTGTAGCAACAAGAGAAAGTTTTAGAAAAAGACTTAGAAGTGGTGATTTAGATAACAATGAAATTCAAATTGAGGTCAACGATATGACAACAAATTCTCAGAGTTTTGAAATACCAGGAATGCCAGGTGCAAACGTTGGTATGATCAATATAGGAGATATTTTAGGAAAATCTATGGGTAATAAGAAAAGTAAAAAGAAAAAAATGACAGTCAAAGAATCTCACGAAATTTTGGTTGCTCAAGAATCTGATAAAATGATTGAGGAAGATAAAATTATTTTGGAAGCGAAAAAAACTACTGAGGAAAACGGAATAGTATTTCTAGATGAAATAGATAAAGTTTCAGCAAGGGGTGATAGAGTCGGCGGTGACGTTTCAAGGGAAGGAGTCCAAAGAGATCTTTTACCACTCATAGAAGGTACTACAGTAAATACAAAACATGGACCAATAAAGACCGATCATATTCTTTTTATAGCATCGGGAGCTTTTCAATTAGCCAAGCCCTCGGACTTGCTTCCTGAACTCCAAGGAAGATTGCCAATTAGAGTTGAATTAAGTGCATTGAATGAGAATGATTTTAAAAGAATATTAAAAGAGCCAGATAACAGCTTAATTAAACAATATAAAGCTTTACTTAAGACAGAAAATGTTGAACTCCAATTTACAGATGACGGTATAGATATGTTGGCTAAATTATCAGCAGAAGTTAATTCTTCAGTTGAGAATATTGGAGCAAGAAGACTTCACACAATTATTGAAAAAGTTCTAGACGAAATCAGTTTTACTGCATCAGATAAATCAGGAGAAAAAGTTATAATTGATAAAAACTACGTCCTAAAAAATCTTGGAAATTTGGTAAAAGACACTGATTTATCAAAATTTATTTTATAATTTTTTCAGTTTAATAAGCAGAGCTCCATCGCCGCCATCAGCTTTATCCGCCTTTTTAATATCAATAATTTTTTGTGAAAGGTTTTCGTCCGTTTGAATATAATTTGGTATTAGATATTGTAATTTACTATAATCTTTTGAAACATAAATATTTTTTTCATTGTTAGTATGAAGCCCCTTACCAGTAATTAATAAAATTTCAGTAACTCGGTTTTTCGAACAAAAATTTATAATCTCCTCGACTTTAATTTTTGCATCTGTGTAATTAAAACCATGGAGATCAAATTTATATCTTTTTTTATTTATAATTTTTGAAAATACTTCTTCTTTATCAATAATGTCTTTTGGGTTCTTTGTATATTCTTCCCAGGTTTTTTTATCTTTTTTTGATATTTTATCTTTATCTTTCACTTATTGATAATCTCGCAGAGATACCAATTTGGATTTTTACTAAAAATATTTTTTGAGAATTTCCAGTGATCTGTGACGGTTTTAATCTTATTTGGATTTCCTTCAATTATTTTATCATTTTTATCTTTTTTCACAGATATAATTTCGCAAACAAATTTTACTGTTGCATAAATTTCGGTCTTGATTTTTTCATATTTCTCTAATTGAGTTTCTTTCATTCCAATAAATGTTAATTCAGATTGGATATTGTTTTTTTCTCTTGTTTTAATAGCTTCCTCAAATGAAGTTGCCATATCTCTGCTTAATAAACCTTTTAATTTATCTTTATCACCTTTAGCGAAGGATGTAATAATGCTTTCGTAAGCTATTTCAGCACCTTTAAGAAAGTTTTCTCTTTCTTCTCCGATTAGTTCATTGCTAGATGTAGCTTTTGTATTTTCAGTTTTCTTCTTTTTTAAACTTTCAAATTCACTCTCATTAAATCCAGGATAGATTTTTCTGTCTTCGTGACCAGTTTTTCGACCTAAAATACTCCTAAGCCTTAAAATGATAAAACCAGCAATCATTGCTAGTAAAATTATGTCTATATACCCAAAATTATTACTCATAATTTGATAAATATACATTAATATTATATTTTTGTATCAGACAAATGAACTCATTTTTTCTACTTATATTAGGTCTTCCAGCTATTGAAATATTTGTATTAATAAAAGTTGGGCAGCAGGTGGGTGCTTTAAATACAATACTATTGATTTTCCTCACTGCCATATTGGGCCTTTATTACGCCAGGATACAAGGATTGAACACAATAAAATCTGCGTTAGGTAATATTTATCAGAATAAACCTCCTTTATACGAAATAATATCTGGGGCATCGATTGCGTTTGGCTCAATTCTATTAATTATTCCCGGATTCATAACGGATACGATAGGTTTTTTAATCATTATACCATTCACCCGTAAGATTTTAATAAATCGTTTGCTGAAAGGAAATTTAAAAAGTAAAGCATCACAAAACAATGAAATTATGGAAGGAGAAATAATAGATAAGGATAATAAAAGAAAAGATGACTTATAAGATTGCTGCTAAATACATAAAAAATATAAATTTTAACATCCCAAATGCTAGAACCTTTTTTTTATTATCAAAAGAAATTTCAGATTATAAAATTAACATTGAAATCAAAAGCAAACAAATTGAAAAAAATATTGTTGAAATTGAAATTAATCTCTCTCTTAAACCCGTGAAAGAAAAATTTGAAGCTATAACTTCAAGTATTTTATACTCAGTATTAATTGAACTTGAACAGACTATAAAAAATAAGCAAGATCTGGAAAAAATTGTACTTATTAAAGTCCCTAATGAGGTTTATCCTGAACTGCGAGAATGTTTTGTACTTTTATTTAAAAAATCTGGTTTTAAGGATGTTAAAATTGATAACACAATAGATTTTGAGAAATTATATAGCAAAAATAAAACTCAATAAAAATTCTTTTTAAGTTCCTTCTTTATGAATGATTTATGTAAATTCAGATCTTCTTGACTGATGGATACTACCTTTTTGCAATAATTTTTTTCATTTTTTATTTTTGGGACCTGATCTTTTTCTACCTGATTGTTAAAAAAGGAAAGTTTAGGCTCCTTTTGTTCAAGAATATTTATATAAACTTCTCTTAAAAGCTCACAATCAAGTAATGCGTTATGTTTTTTTCTTCTTGATAAATCAATATTATACTTTTTGCATAATGCATCTAAGGAATTTGGTGTTCCTGGAAATTTAGATCTAGCAAGTTCTAAGCTATCAATAACATCATTTTCGCTAATTATTTTTTTTTTGCATTTTTTTAATTCACTATTTAAAAAACCTAGATCAAATTTAGCATTATGAATTATAATTTTTTTTCCCTCAATAAATTTTAATAACTCATCAGCAATTTCGCTAAATTTGTTTTTTGTTTTTAAAAAGTCATAAGAATAACCATGGACAGCAAAGGCATCTTGTGTAACGTCTCTTTCAGGATTTACAAGTTTATGGAAAACTTTGCTTGTTGGAATTAAATCTTTTGTCTCAATACAGGCTACCTCTACAATTCTATGACCTTCAGCATAAGACAGCCCTGTTGTCTCTGTATCTAAAAAAATTTCACTCATACCTCTTTAAAACTCTGAATACATTATTTTTTAAATGATTTAAAGATTTATTGTTGTAAATTATCTCATCACTTTTACGAATTTTTACTCGTGGGCTGGTTTGTCTTCTATCTAAAATTGAAAAAAATTTTTTTTGACCTCCTCTTTTAACAAACCTTCTTAGTCTAATATGTCTTTTCGCATGTATAAAAAACACTTTGTCGAATTCTTTGCTTATCTTACTTTCAAATAACAAAGGTATTTCAAAAAATAAGGTTTTTTTGTTTTTGTTTTTCTTTATGAATTTTTTTCTCTCTTTTTTAACCTCGGGATGAATAATTTTTTCCAAATTTGAAATTAAAATTTTTTTGTTTAATAAAAGAAGTTTTATTTTTTTTTTAATATTTTTAGTATTTTTTAATCTTAATTTTTTTTTTATTAATAATCTTATATTTTTTTTCTTATAAATCTTATCGACACATTTATCGGCACTGAAAACTAAATACTTTTTTTCTTTGATAAATTTTGCCGCTGAAGACTTTCCGGACGCAAGTGAACCTGTAATTGCAATTTTATGCATCTATTTTCTTTTCTAACAATTCTATTAATTCATCATCAATTTCTGGATTTATATTGTTCCATAAATAAAAGGATTTTTGCCCTTGATATAAAAACATTTCTAAACCATTAAATGTTTTTAAACCGATTTTTTTTAATTTTTTAATCATATTTGTCTCTTTTGGATTGTAAATTGTATCTATAAATGTAGAAGATTTTTTAAAATTTTCAGAATTGATATCCACATCGAAATCATACCCATTTTTTAAACCAAGGCTGGTTGCGTTTATAATTAAGTCTGAATTTCCGAACTCAGACAAAAGATTCTGCCACTTGGATACTTTAATTTTTTTGAATTTATTTTTTAAGAAAACTGACTTATCGTAAGTTCTATTAACTATTGTTATGTCAGAAATATTTGATTTCTGTAAAGCAACAATAATTGATGGGGACACACCTCCAGCTCCAATGATAAGGCACCTTCTGATTTTAGGGTTGTTATGAGATAAATTTTTTAAATATCCGGCTTGCATTCCAAAAACATCTGTGTTGTCTCCTATTAAAATATTGTCAGGACTTAGATAAACAGTATTAACAGAGCTTGTTTTTTCGGCATCGTTGATTAGCCTATCTAGAAAAGGAATAACTTTTTTTTTGTAGGGAAGAGTAACGTTTATACCAAAGATTTCTCTATTTTTTATTTTTTTAATAACATCGGGAATTTCATTTTCTTCTACCTCCATTGAAGAGTAACTTGCATCGATATTATATTTTTTAAACCAATAATTATGTAAAGTTGGCGACAGGCTGTGTGAAATGGGTTTACCAATTATTGCAAATTTTTTTTTATTCATTTTCGTGTAATTTAATATAGTTCAAAATTTGAGTGATAGGCAAACCCATAATTGAGTTTCTATCACCTTTAAAATATTCAAAAAGATTTAAACCATCAGCCTCGATTTGATACACTCCATAAGCTAAAAGAGTTTCTGTTTGAATTCTATCCAAATAGTTTTTAAGCTGACTATCTTGAAAACTTTTCATTTTAAGTTCAGATTTGTCTGTATAATTCCATATCATAGATCCATTTTTTGAAATGCAAACAGAACTAATCAAAAAGTGAATTTTTCCATTAAGCCTTTTTAATATTGTGAAAGCTTCTGATCGATCTTTTGGTTTATTAATAATTTGATTATTTAATGAGACAACACTGTCAGCGCCAAGAACCATTTCATTCGGAAATTTTTTACTTATCTTAGTTGATTTTAATTCTGCTAAATTTTTTGATATTATTTCTGGATTTGCTCCCTCGGCAAGTAAAGAAACTTTTGCTTGATCTTCATCAACATTCGAAGGAACTGCTTCACATTGTATTTTGTTGTCTTCTAAAATCTTCTTTCTTACGCCACTTTTTGAAGCTAAAATAATTTTCATTTACTTTTCTGTATATCATATATTTTTATGATAGACGCTGCTGTTTCCTCAACTGATTTTCGTGTGACGTCGATTGTGGGCCAATTGTATCTTTTAAATAATTTTTTTGAGTCATCTACCTCTTTTTCAATGGATTGGAGATTGGTGTATTTTGATATATTTTTTTCATTCATAATATTAACTCTATTACGCCTTATATCCGATAAACGCTGAGGATCAGCGTAAAGACCTACAACGCAGACTTTTAAACTGGGCAACTTCAATTTGTCGGGAATCTCTTGATCAAGAACTAGGGGTATATTCATAGTTTTAAACCCCCTGTTAGCAAGATATATAGATGTCGGAGTTTTGCTTGTCCTGCTTACACCAAGCAATATTATATCAGATTTTTCTATATCAACTGATTTTTTACCATCATCATGACTCATAGTGAATTGGATGGCTTCCATTCTTTTATAATAATCTTCATCTAAAACGTGTTGAGCACTAGGTTTGTGAGATGCTTTTTGATTAAGTAATTTTGAGAAATTTAAAATCAAACTTCCGAGCACTCCGAAACAAGGTATTTTATTTTCCTCGCTCTTCTTCGTAAGATATTTAGCAAGTTTTGTTTCAACAATTGTATACAAAACGATAGAGTTCTCATTATTTTTACAATCACTTAAAATTTTATCAATTTGCTGCTCAGTTCTGACAAAAACAAATTCTCTCTTTCTATGTTCAAAATTTTTAAATTGTGATTTAAGAGAGAGAAAAATTCTATCAAGTGTTTCACCTGTTGAGTCCGATATTAAATAAACATTATAATTTATACCCATTTTACTGTTAGCAAACCTTTATAATCAAACATTTATACATAAATCTTATAAATCAGCTTAAAGATATTAACATGAATTAACAAAGTTCTAACATTTTATTGTCTGTTAATAGTTAAATCTCTTGTTTTTGTGCATTGTTAATAAAAATTAAAAAGAGTGAAAATTTGAAATATTTTAAGTGAATAAAATATGTAAAACTATGTATAAATATTTATTTTATATAACAACATGCCCTATTACTAATAATATCAATATATATATAATTATATAATAATGAACTCTTTATTAGAATGTTTGAATAAAAAATTACCTAAAGTTACACCTATATGGTTTATGAGACAAGCTGGAAGATATTTGCCTGAGTTTAGAAAAATTAGATCTAAAAATAGTAATTTTATTAATTTATGTTTAGATGTTGACTTAAGTTCGGAAATTACAATACAACCCATTAAAAGATTTGACTTAGATGCCGCAATAATTTTTTCTGATATTCTATTAGTACCATACGCGATGAATCAAGAGGTAAAATTCAAAGAAGATATAGGTCCGGTTTTGTCAGATTTTAGTTTAAAGAAGTTTAACCTCATCAAAACTAGCGATTTTAAAGAAAAACTTTCTCCCGTTTATAAATCATTAACCAAAACAAGGAAAAATTTAAACTCAGAAAAATCACTGATAGCTTTTTCGGGTGCACCATGGACATTATTGGTTTATATGCTTAATTTAAAAAGCTCCGAAAACAGATTAAACGAAACTTTTTTTTCAAAGAAAAAACTTCTAAACCAAACAATTAATAAGTTAACCGAATTTATTTGTTTACACTTAGATAATCAAATTAATGCTGGAGCTGATATTATCCAAATTTTTGACTCTTGGGCAGGATTAATTCCATATGAGAGTTTAGATGAATATTGCATTAAACCAAATATGAAAATTGTAAACTATTTTAAAAAGAAAGGTGTTCCTGTCATATGCTTTCCTAAAGGTTTGAAAAATAATTATAAAAAATTTAATGATGTTGTTTCTCCTGATGGTCTCAATATTGATTATGAAATTGATCCTATTTGGGCAAGAGAAAATCTTTTTAATACTTGTTTGCAAGGTGGAATGCATCCAGAAATTTTGTTAGGAGATGAAAAAGTCATAATAAATGAGGTTGAAAAATATATGAAAACATTTAAAGAACAACCATATATTTTTAATCTTGGGCATGGTATTTTACCTCAAACCAATCCTGAGGTTTTGCAAAATATAATAAAAAAGGTTAAATCTTTCAATGACAGATAAACATCCAAAAATTCTTTACGGGAAAACAGGCGTCCTTTTAGTTAACCTAGGTACGCCAAATAGTACGGGCTGGTTAGATATTAGGAAGTATCTTAAAGAATTTTTATCTGACAGAAGAGTAATCGAGGTAAACCCATTTTTATGGAAAATTATTTTAAATTTATTTATTTTAAACTTTAGACCATCTAAAACTGCAGAGGCATACAAAAAAATATGGATGAAAAAAGAAAACATGTCCCCGTTAAGATATTACACTTTGAAACAGTCTGAAAAGCTAAATAATAAAATTGGCAATAAAGAAATCTTAATCGATTATGCTATGAGATATGGCCAGCCAAGCATAAAAAACCAAATTAATAAACTTAAAGCAGAGGGGTGTGAAAAGCTTATAATTTTACCTTTATACCCCCAGTATGCTGCCGCAACAACAGCCACGGTTTGTGACGAAGTTTACAGAACGCTAATAAAAATGAGATGGCAGCCTAGCTTACAAATTATTCCACATTACGAGTCAAATCCACTTTATATAAAAGGCTTGGTTAATAGTTTAGAAAAAAAAGTTTCAGAAATAAAGTGGAAACCTGATTTAATAATTGCATCTTATCATGGTATTCCCCAAATATATTTTGACAAAGGAGATCCATACCAATGCTACTGTCAGAAAACAACAAGATTGATTTCTGAAAAATTTAATAAGATACCTATTAAAACAACTTTTCAATCAAGATTTGGACCACAAAAGTGGTTACAACCTTACACAGATAAAACTTTCGAAAGTCTACCAGATGAGAACATTAAAAATATCCTTGTTATCTGCCCTGGCTTTTCTTCCGATTGTGTAGAAACTTTGGAAGAAATTAATATTCAAGGAAGAGAAGCTTTTATAAACAGCGGAGGAAAGAACTTTGATGCTGTACCATGTTTAAATGATAGTGAAGATCACATTGTTCTCTTCGAGGATTTAATAAAAAAATATTTGGTATTAAAATGAACTTTTATTTTTTGTATAAATCTCTTCACCTCATAAGCGTTATTTCTTGGATGGCTGGACTTTTATATTTACCTAGAATTTTTGTTTACCATACCCAAGCAAAAAGTGAAGAAACTTTAGAAACCTTTAAAACAATGGAGAAACGACTCTTCTTTTACATAATGAATCCAGCAATGATTTTGTCATGGATTTTTGGTTTTTTGTTGATCCACTCAATTGGAATAGAAAATATTACAACATTATGGTTTAAAATTAAGATTATATTAGTGTCGGCTCTTACTTTTTATCATTTTTATTTATTAATTTGTTTACAAAAGTTTCAAAGCAACGATAACAAAAATTCAACTAAATTTTATAAAATCATTAATGAAGTACCAACCATTTTGCTAATAATCACTATTTTTGTTGTTGTTTTTAAACCTTTATAATTAGGGCTTGAAAATTTAAAAAAAAAGCATATATTAATATCACTTACCTCAACCAATCAATCAAATGAATTTACAAGAGTTAAAACAAAAGAACCCAGCCGATTTAATATTAGAAGCAGAAAAACTTGGAATTGAAAATCCAAGTACTTTGAGAAAGCAGGAAATTCTCTTTGCCATACTAAAGAAACTTGCTGAAAAAAATGAACAAATAAGTGCGTCGGGTGTTTTAGAAGTATTACAGGATGGTTTTGGTTTTTTAAGAGCTATTGAGTCCAACTATTTACCTGGACCAGATGATATTTATGTAAGCCCAAGTCAAATAAGAAGATTTGGTTTAAGAACCGGTGATACGGTTGAAGGAGAAATAAGAGCGCCAAAAGATGCTGAAAGATATTTTGCATTACTCAAAGTTAATAAAATTAATTTTGATAACCCGGAAAAAGTAAGAAATAAAATTGCTTTTGATAACCTTACACCTTTGTATCCAAATGAAAGAATTAAATTAGAAATAGAAACTACTAAAATTGAAAAGAAACCAGACAATACAGCTAGACTTATAGACTTAGTGAGTCCTATTGGTAAAGGACAGCGTTCTCTAATTGTATCTCCACCCAGAGCAGGAAAAACTATGATATTGCAAAATATTGCGCAGTCTATAACAGCTAATCATCCCGAAATATATCTTATGGTTTTATTAATTGATGAAAGGCCAGAAGAGGTAACAGATATGCAACGATCAGTTAAAGGAGAGGTAGTTTCGTCAACATTTGATGAGCCAGCTTCAAGGCACGTTGCGGTAGCTGAGATGGTTATTGAAAAAGCAAAAAGATTAGTTGAACATAAAAAAGATGTGGTAATTTTACTAGACTCAATTACCCGTTTAGGCAGAGCTTACAACGCAGTGGTCCCAAGTTCTGGAAAGGTTTTAACAGGAGGTGTAGATGCCAATGCTTTACAACGTCCAAAAAGATTTTTTGGAGCTGCAAGAAATGTAGAAGAAGGAGGATCCATGACAATTATCTCAACTGCTCTGATAGACACTGGAAGCAGAATGGATGAGGTAATTTTTGAGGAATTTAAAGGAACTGGTAACTCGGAATTAATATTAGATAGAAAAGTTGCAGATAAAAGAATTTACCCAGCCCTTGACATCACAAGGTCCGGCACAAGAAGGGAAGAACTTCTATTTGCTAAAGATGATTTATCCAAGATGAATGTTCTTAGAAGAATAATAAGTCCAATGGGAACAATGGATGGAATAGAATTTTTGATTTCAAAAATTAAAAATACTAAAAATAATTCTGATTTCTTTAACTCAATGAACAAATCAAGCTAATTTATTGAAATTTTGTTTGAGTTTCTATCATGTAAATAGAACTCGATTATATTAGACAAAATTTCAGTTTTATCTTCGTTGGTTATGGTTTCTAGCACTTTTTGCTTCTCCTCGTTTGTTACGGGAGAAATCATAGCTATAGTGTTGATTTGTTGAAGTTTGTCAAGTTTTTCAAATTCAGGCCAGTTTAATAAAAGTCCATTTTTTTTAAAAAAAGTTTTAGTTTTTTCTATTAGTGATTTAAAAATATCCTCAGCAAAATTAGGATTTTCTTTTTTTTCTAGATCAACCTTGAATCTTTCATAATCAACTTCAAATTCTCTGTACAATTTTTCATTGTAAATTTCTTTTTTGATTTCAAATCTCGTTAGCCCAACGAGATTAATTAATACTCTCCCATCTTTTGTTTTTTGGTAATCGTTGATCTTTCCCAAGCAACCAACATTATAAACATTTTCACTGTCACGCTTTGATTGAACCATACCCATTAGTTTATCTTTTTTTAAAGTATCATTAATCAGATTAAGGTACCTTGGTTCAAAAATATTTAATGGTAAATTTGTTTCTGGGAAGTATATGACTCCACTTAAAGGAAATACCGGAATAAGATTTGGAAACTTGCTTTTCATAATATAATTATATTTAATATAACATATTAAAAGCAATACAAAAACTTGCATTTGTAAAATTCACTTACTATAATCACTTTTAAGCGGGCATAGCTCAGCGGTAGAGCGTCTCGTTGCCAACGAGAAGGTCGAGGGTTCAAGTCCCTTTGCCCGCTCCAAAGAAGTTGAAAATAAAATGAGTGATTTAGCAAATAAAAAATGTGTTCCTTGCGAAGGGGGAATACCAGCGTTTGATATCAATGAGATTCACAAATATCTTAAAAAGATTGATGGTTGGGATGTCCTAAAAGACGCAGAAGATAATTTTTACATTAATAAAAAATTTAAATTTAAAAATTATATTGAAAGTGAGCAATTTATTTTAAAAGTTGGTAAAATTGCTGAAACAGAGGGGCATCATCCAGACATTAGTTTTGGATGGGGGTACGCGTCGATAAAAATTTCCACACATGCGATCAAAGGATTGGCTGAAAGTGATTTCGTCTTGGCTGCAAAAATAGATAAAATAAATTAATGATTAAAATGTCTAGTTCCAGTGAAAATCATTTTAATTTTTCTTTTTCTAGCCTCATTAATTACTTCTTTATCTCTAATAGATCCACCTGGTTGAACTACTATCTTAACTCCAGCATTAATTAACGATTTCAAACCATCTGCAAAAGGAAAAAAAGCATCAGAAGCTGCTATACACGATTTAATTTTTGTTGGATGAAATTTTTTTGCTTTTTGAATTGCAATCTTGCAACTGTCAAGTCTATTTTGTTGACCAGCGCCAATGCCTAAAGTAGCAAAATCTTTCACCAAAACTATTGCGTTTGATTTCACAAATTTACAAACTCTAAATGCAAACTCTATCTCTAATAAC
This sequence comes from uncultured Pelagibacteraceae bacterium, assembly GCA_902582345.1. GTDB lineage: Bacteria > Pseudomonadota > Alphaproteobacteria > Pelagibacterales > Pelagibacteraceae > Pelagilacustribacter. Next base: position 67,627 of record CACHRU010000003.1, read on the forward strand.
TCTTTTTTGGATAACGTATCTTTTGTGACGCACTTTAACTTTTTTTTATCAAATATAGTTTCGTCTTTTTCTTGTAACAAAAAAGAATTATCAAAGAACTTATATGCTTGATTATTTTTATTATCAAAAGATGAAAGATCTATGATTCTTAAATTCTTTTTCTTTTTTAAAATCTTTAATGCAGAATTATCAAAGCCATATGCAGCGATTACTTCAAAAAAAGTTTTGTTCATCTCCAAAGCTATTTTTGAGTTTATTTTATAATTACATGCAACTATACCGCCGAAGGCACTTACCGGATCGCTTTTCAAAGCATTCTGAAACGATTTCAAAGATGATTCATTAAATGCTACACCACAAGGATTTGCATGTTTTATTATTACAGTTAAGTTTTTTTTTTTGGTTGATTTTAAAATTTCTATAGCTGCAAAGATGTCATTATAATTATTATAACTTAAATTTTTTCCATTTAATTTTTCCAACCCAATGCCCTTACCCAGTGTATCATTTACGTAAATTGCACTTTGCTGATGAGGGTTTTCTCCGTATCTAAGTTTTTCGAACCTCTTACCTGATATGACTTTTAATTCAGGAAACTTGTTGTTAGTTTTATCATTAAACCAATCACAGATTTTAGAGTCATAAAAAGCAGTAAGACCAAATGCTTTGGAAGCCATTTTTTCTCTAAAAGCTAAACTTGTTTTACCGTTATTAATTTTAAGCTCATTGATTAAATTTTCGTAATCTGACGTGTTGGTAACTATTGTTGTATTCTCATAATTTTTGGCAGCCCCCCTGACCATACTTGGACCTCCAATGTCAATATTTTCAATAATTCTTTTGATATTTTTAGTGGCGTTTAAATTTTCTTCAAAAGGATAAAAATTAACAATTATTAAATCTATTGGATCATAGTTATTTTCTCTCATCTCTTTTTTATGCTTTGTATTTTTTCTGTCATGAAGTATTCCGGCATGTATTTTTGGATGAAGTGTTTTTACTCTTCCGTCTAACATTTCGTTAAATCCAGTGAAAGATGAAATTTCTTGGCAATTAAACTTTAATTTTTTAATTGCTTTAAAAGTCCCCCCAGAGCTTAAAATCTCAATCTTAAATTTTTTTAATATTTTTAACAATTTTTCTAAGTTACTTTTATCTGATACAGAAATTATTGCTCTCTCAATTTTTTTTAACATTTTAAGAATCTTTTTTTATTTCCCATTTTATTTGTCTTGTCTTTTCTGTAAACTCACCAAATATTGATATACAGAGATTATGTAATATTTTATTTCCACCAAAAAATAAACTTTTTTCTAAAGCGAGTTTCTCACCTTTTGAGCTAAAAATTAATGATTTATTTTTTTTTATTTGGATAAGTATGTTTTCCCCACCAATAGTTCTTACAGCATTAACTCCAGGGAATAGATGAAAATATATATTGAATTTTATTTTTTTATCGTGATTATTTTTAATTATTTCATCCATACCGAATAAAGAGTAATTATTCTTATTTAGTGAAATCTCTCTTTTATGTGAACAACCAAACTCTTTCTCGTATCCATTATGTGTTGCTCTCATTTTTAAAAAAATATCATCCTCAGATTTTAAAGTATCAGAAATTAAAAATCGATTTTTTAAACTCATTGGCATATCTCTATCAACTAATGTTACATGGTTAAATTTGATTATAGATGTGTCGTTAATTGTAAGTGTAGAGTGCGCAGATGACAGCCTACTAAGCAATATAGCCTTTTTTGATATACCTGATCCAAAACCACAATTTGTAATCACCTTTTCGTTTTCAAAATAATACTCAAAAGAAAGTGGACCAGCCTGATAACTCTCGAGAAAACCTTTTTTTGGGGGAGAACCAGTATCAAAAAAAACATGGCATTTTTTATTTTTAAGGACTTGTATATTTCCAATAATTTTATCTACTTTTTTGATTTTATAATCCTGACTTTTTAAATACTTTATATATTCTTCTAGGTTATTAATTTTGGTACCGTTGAACAAAGGCAAATTGTGGTTTGGACTTAGTAAATAATTAAGATTTGCAATATTTTTTTCTACAATTTTTTCTAGAAATTCTGGAACATATTTTTGAGCATCTTTTATAGCATCTTTAATTAAGATTAAAAACTTAGAGATTTCAAATAAATCTGAAGAATTTCTATTTAAAGGAAAACCGTCATCATCAAAGAATAATTCAACAAGTTTTTTGAGATCTTTTATTCCGTTTTCATAGTTATTTTCATACTCTTTGAAAACTAGACCGGTGATAATTATTGCACTTATCGTTTTAAACTTATCAGTAGAATTTGCACTTATGTTTGAATTTCTTTTTAAATGATTTATTTGAGAAACTATAGATTGGTAAAATGAATTTTTAAAAGTTGCATTCGCATTATTTAAAATAATATCAGCATTAAGTATCCAACTTATTATCCTTTTACTAATGAGTGTATTTTCCCATGTCAGTTTTTGATATTTTCTATTTTTATAAATCCATAATGAGATAAGACGTTGAATTACCAGAACATCATTTTTTCTATTAATCAAATATAACCATTCAAAACTGTTAATATATTTTTCATCTTTTTCATTAGATTTTTTTTTCCAAAATTCATTTGTATTAAATTTTGATAAATTGAAATTAAAGTTCATTTCATGACTTTCTGAAAATAAAAGATTTGGCTTAGGATAAAAATAAAATTGTCTTGGAATTTTTGTTAATAAAGATCTATTATAATAGTTAGTTGTAAAGTATATTTTTTTTAAAAAATCTAAAAAATTATTTTTATTAAACAAAAAGTAAAGATAGGCACTTTTCAAGATTTGCATTTTAATTTGTTCTTAAAAGCTCAATATTTTTTTTTAAATTCCCATTATTCTCTTTAAATATTGTTGATCCTGATACAAGAATATTTGCACCAGCCTCTTTAGCCGCCTGGCAATTCTCAAAATTGATACCACCATCTATTTCTAAATCGATAGTTAATTTTTTTTCAGTTATAATTTTTTTTAGCTCTTTTAATTTAGGTAAAACTTCAGGCATAAATTTTTGACCACCAAAGCCAGGCTCCACACTCATTATAAGAATGAGATCAATTTTTTTTATATGATCTTTAATTAATTCAATGTTCGACTTTGGTTTGAGTGAAATACCTACTTTTTTACCCTGGTCTCTTATTAACTTTATAGTTTTATCAATATTTGGAGTAGCTTCTGGATGAAATGTAATTATATCTGCCCCAGCATCAGAAAAACTTTTTATATATTTATCTACCGGAGATATCATTAAGTGCACATCAAAAATTTTTTTTGTGCATGGTCTTAATTTTTTTACAACCTCGGGACCTATTGTTATATTAGGAACAAAATGGCCGTCCATGACGTCCACGTGTATATAATCTGCGCCTGCTTTATCTAGTAAAACTATTTCTTCACCTAATTTGCTAAAGTTTGCTGAGAGAATTGATGGAGATATTTTAATTCTTGATGACATAGTTTATTTATATTTTAAATAAAAAAGTTGTCAAAAAAATTATTTATCAGGACTAAATATTCTGTAAAGTTCTCTCGAAAACTCACTATCTATTGGGAAAGAAAGCATACCCATAGTTCCGTAGCCGAGCAACCAAGGCATAAAATAAAATCTTATAATATAAAAATAAAAGGCAACATATAAAGGTACTATTGGTCTAGCCAAAAACTCAGGAGTAATTTTATCAAAAATTTTAAGCACCGGATTTGTAAATTTGACAAAAACTTTCATAAAGAAAAAGTTAGAATCTTCTCTCTGAAAAATGTTCATCGCTGCTCTTCCTATGAGAGTGTACATTATTATTCCCAAGATATAGTCTAAAACAAGAACCCAGATCGGCATAATTTATATTATTACCATCATTGAAATAAAAAAAAAGGGGCGAATAAATCGCCCCTTTTTGTAATCTAAATTATTCAACTAGTGTTGTCTACCAAGAATAGATCTTCCGCTAGGAACCCTAACTTCATCAACCATTCTTTGTGTAGCAGCGTCAGGAGCTTTGGTCATTAAACTTACAACAACCATTACTACTAAACAAACTGGAGCACCAATTAGACCAAATCTTAAATGGTCAATACCTAACCAAGCCGGATTACCCATAAATTTTGGATAAACGTAGATTAGATAAGCTGTTCCAGCTGCAAGACCCGTTAGCATTCCTGCTATTGCGCCTTCTTTTGTAGCTCTCTTCCACCATACTCCAAGTACAAGTGGGAAGAATAAGCCTGACATTGCAAAGTCAAACGCCCATGCAACTGCACCGAGGATACTAGTGATACGCATTGATGCAATATATGCACCTGCAGCACCAATCACGACTAATAGTACTCGTGCTACTATTAATCTTTTTCTAACATCCGCTTTTGGATCGATCATGTTGAAGTAAACGTCGTGTGATAACGCGTTTGCTATCGCTAAAATTAATCCATCAGCAGTTGACATCGCAGCAGCCATTCCGCCGGCAGCCACAAGCCCAGAGATTACGTAAGGTAATCCAGCAACTTCAGGAGTCGCAAGAACTACTACGCCTGTTCTCATAAACCACTCGTTTAACTGAAGTATGCCATCACCGTTAAAGTCAGCAATAAACACTTGCTTCTGAGAAGACCATTGTTTGACCCACTCTATACTTTGAACTTCAGAAATAGATTTTCCAATAATACCTGTAGGTAAGTTTGGATCCATTAAAGAAATTTTAGACAAAGTCGCAAGCATTGGAGCTGAAGAGTAAAGCAAGAAAATAAAGAATAGCGACCAAGCTACTGATTTTCTAGCTGATTTTACAGAAGGAGTTGTGAAGTATCTCATTAAAATATGAGGTAACGACGCAGTTCCTACCATCATACAGATAGCCAGCGATATGTATTTCCATACTGCCATTCCACCTGCACCTACTCCAGCGTGAGCTACCGCAATAGATTTTAATCCACCAGGCACTCCAGCTGCTTTTACGTCAGCGGCACTGTTTTTAGTTAAACCAAATTGACTTTCAAGTTCAGTTATTCTGGCAACTTCATCACCTAACATTAGGTGAGGAAATACACCTGCACCAATTTTGTTACTTATCCAGAATACTGGAATTAAGTATGCAATAATTAGTACGATATATTGTGCTACCTGTGTCCATGTTACTGCTCTCATTCCTCCGAGCATTGAACATAACAAGATACTAACTAAACCAACCCATACACCTGCTTCAAATGGAATACCTAGTGCTCTAGCGGCAATAGTTCCAGTAGCATTTATTTGAGCCGTTACATAAGTGAAAGAAGCTAATACAAGAACTAACACTGCACAGAAACGAACTCCGTTTCCACCGTATCGTGTTCCTATAAAATCTGGCACAGTATAACATCCAAATTTTCTTAAGTATGGTGCTAATAAAGTTGATACAAGTACGTAACCACCTGTCCAACCTACTAAGAAGGCCATATAACTATAACCTCCAAAGTAAACACCACCAGCTAATGCTACAAACGATGCACCTGACATCCAGTCAGCTGCTGTCGCCATTCCATTAAAAACTGTTGGGACTTGTCTTCCTGCAAGATAATAGGCGTCCACCTGAACGGTACGTGACAAATATCCAATCAAAGCATATATTGCGACTGTAAAAGCCACAAACATAATACCAATTGCTTTTGCCGAAGCACCAGCTTGCTCTGCGATCGCCATAAGAATGATGAACACCAAGAAGCCTCCGGTATACAATCCATAAATCTTGGGAAGATTTTGTATAAATCCACCTTTAAACATTAGTCATCCTCCTTTTCTCCAAAACCGAACTCTTCATCGATTTTCTCTTGCCTGTTAGCAAACCAGAAAATGATTAAGACAAAAGCAAGAAGTGATCCTTGCGCTGTCATGTAATAAGCTAACGGATATCCTAGAAAGCTCATTGAGTTGATTTCGTATCCAAAAAGGAAAACAACCATTGAAAAGAAAGCCCATAAAGCCAATGTTACAAACATATGACCTCGAGTTTTCTGCCAATGTTTTTCTTTATTTGACATTTTTCCCCCTATATTTACGTTAACGTTAAACGTTAAAAAGGATCTTACTTATCTAGACAGTAATTAAAAGTTAAAAAACCTATAATGAAGTGTTATAAATCAAGCAAAATATAGAAAAAATGATGAGACAATTTTAACACAACTTGAGATTGAATTTAAAAGCCATATTAGAAGTAATTGGAGCCGTTAGAGAATATCTTTTCCCTTATGAAAAACTCCAAAAAAAATTTAATTCAGTAAATAATTTTACTGAATTAAAAATTTTTATTAAAGAAAGATCTGCCTTGGTTACACAAACAACCTTATACGGATATTTAAAAACAAGAATGGGATTAAAGCAGCACTTGATGTTCACAGATGATGTGTTTGTTGAGTCGGTCAACAAGTCAAAATGGCATATTTTTTCTGAGTGTGTTAGCGATTTAACATTATACACTTTGTCTTACTTAAAAAACTTCAAAGGTGTTAATAATTTAGATCCACAGGAAATATATGAAGAAATTTTGGATAATGAAAAAAATAATGGCATACCAAATCAATTAGTCATTGATTATAAAAAAAAATTTAGCGTAAAAGTCTCTGAAATAGATTTAAAAAGTTATATGGATAATGATCCGTTTAAAGCAAGTGGACTTTCATTGTATGATTGGTCACCTATCGCTGATGAATTAAAGATTTTAGACAAAGAAATAGTTTTAAATTCAATTAAAAACAAATGGAACTTAGTAATTTCAGATTTTAAAAAACTATCAGCTAATTATTCAGACACTTAAGATTGATTTTGTCTATTTTCAATTAAGGACTCAACAACGCCTGGATCAGCAAGTGTTGTTGTATCACCAAGGTCGTGATGCTCATTAGCAGCAATCTTTCTTAAAATTCTTCTCATAATTTTACCAGATCTTGTTTTAGGTAAGCCAGGAGCAAACTGTATCAAATCTGGAGTTGCAATAGGACCTATTTGTTTTCTGACCCAAAGCTTAAGCTCTCTCTCCAGATCACCACTTTTTTGCTCACCAGATTTTAAAGTGACATAACAATACAGTCCGTTTCCTTTTATATCATGTGGATATCCAACTACCGCAGCCTCAGCAACTTTTGGATGCGCAACAAATGCACTCTCAATTTCAGCTGTTCCCAAGTTATGTCCTGAAACTATTATTACGTCGTCAACTCTTCCAGTGATCCAGTAATAACCATCTTTGTCTCTCCTACAGCCATCTCCTGTAAAATACTTACCATCAAATTGAGAAAAATAAGTCTTTATAAATCTATCGTGATCACCGTAAACAGTTCTCATTTGTCCAGGCCACGATGCGGTTAAGCATAATCTTCCTTTGCAAGCACCTTTCAAAACTTTTCCCGTCTCATCTACTATTGCGGGTTTAATACCATAAAATGGTTTTGTTGCAGATCCTGGTTTCAAATCTATAGCACCTGGCTGAGGGGCAATTAAAATTCCACCTGTCTCAGTTTGCCACCATGTATCAACAATTGGGCATTTTGAGTCACCAACAATCTTGTAGTACCACATCCAAGCCTCAGGATTAATTGGTTCTCCCACGGTTCCTAATAATTTAAGTGACTTTCTGCTTGTTTTTTTAACTGGTTCATCGCCTTCTTTCATCAACGCTCTAATCGCCGTAGGCGCAGTATAAAAAATATTTACTTTGTACTTATCAATTATTTGCCACCATCTCGAAAAATCTGGATAAGTTGGGATACCCTCAAACATAATCGTGGTAGCCGCATTAGATAAAGGCCCATAAATAATATAACTATGACCAGTTACCCAACCAATATCAGCACTGCAAAAATAAATGTCTTTAGGTTTATAATCAAAAATATATTGATGAGTCAGTGAGGCATAAACCATATAACCGCCAGTAGTATGCAATACGCCTTTTGGCTTACCAGTTGATCCTGAAGTATATAATATGAAAAGTGGATCCTCTGCATTCATCTCTTCTGGTTCGCATTTTGTACTAGCTTTTGACATCAATTCATCAAAAGATATGTCTCTTTCATTGTCCCAATTAACCTGATTTCCAGTTCTTTTAACTACTAAACATTTTTTTACATTTGGACATTGAAGCAAAGCTTCGTCGGCTATTTTTTTTAAAGGAATTATCTTACCACCTCTAACACCTTCATCAGCTGTTATTAAAAAATCTGACTCGCAGTCATTAATTCTTGTTGCAATGGAGTCAGGTGAAAAACCTCCAAAAATAATAGAGTGAATTGCTCCTATTCTGGCACATGCGAGCATTACATAAGCAAGCTCTGGGATCATAGTAAGATAAATTGTTACTCTATCACCTTTTTGTACTCCAATGTTTTTAAGAACATTGGCAGCTTTACAAACATTTTTGTGCAACTCTTTATAACTAATTTTTTTTGAAACAGAAGGATCGTCCCCAACCCAAATTATAGCTGTTTTACTTCCATTCTTTTTTAAATGTCTATCTATACAATTTTGCGAAGCATTAAGCGTACCATCGTAATACCATTTTATTTTTACATCATCTTTGCTGTATTTTACATCTTTAATTTTTTTATAAGGCTTTATCCAAGTAATTCTTTTACCTTCTTTCTTCCAAAATTTATCATTATCTTTTACAGATAAATTATATTTACTCTGGTATTTTGATTTATTAACTAGTGCTTGATTAGACCAACTATCAGAAACTCTTATAACTAAATTTCCATCACTATCTTTCGTTACAAATTGTTTTTTAGAATTTTTCTTATTAGAGGTTTTTGTTCTTTTTTTTTTAAAAACTTTTTTAACCTTTTTATATTTACTTTTCTTCTTTTTATTTTTTCTACTTCGCTTGGCCACTTTTTTTCTCCTAAATTATCTTAGATTTTACCCATGTTATAAATTATTTTCCAGCTTTTATAATCCACGGGCATAACTGATAACCTGCTTTGCTTAATCAGTGGTAAATGTGAAATTCTCTCAGTTTTTTTAATAGTTTCTAGCGTTACTGGTCTTTTCAATTTCTCAACAAACCTAACCTGAACAGCAACAAATCTCCCCTCCTTATCGGTTTTATCAACAAAAGCAGTTTTTATGATTTTTACGACACCCACGATTTCTTTGCCAATATTTGAATGATAAAAAAAAGCAAGATCTCCTTTTTTCATCTTTTTCAAATTATTAGCTGCCTGATAATTTCTTACTCCATCCCAAGCAGCACCATTTCTACCTGCCATTTTTTGTTGATCTATTGACCATACATCGGGCTCAGATTTTAATAACCAATAATTCATTAAATTTTAAGTCCAGGCCCTTTCATGAAGGGAGCATTCAAATCTAGTGGCCATCTAGATCTTGCTTTAAATTCTAAATCATTAATTAAATTTTTTTTAAATCTCTTAATCCCAGCCCAAGCAATCATTGCCGCATTATCACCACAAAATTCAAGCTTTGGAAAAAGAGGTATAAATTTCATCTTTTTAGAAACTAAAATTAATTCTTTTTTTATTGCAGCATTAGCGGCAACTCCACCAGCAACTACAAAATTACTATTTTGTTTTCCTGTTTCATAAGTAAATTTTTCCATCGCAATTTTAGTTTTTTTTGAAAGAATCTGGATAACAGTATCTTGAAAAGATGCAGCAAGATTATATTTGAAATTAGAATTCATTTTTACTTTTTTTGTTTCTCTTAAAACTGCAGTCTTGAGACCAGCAAAAGATAAATTACATCCTGCTCGATTAATTATAGGTTGAGGAAGTTTAAAAATTTTTTTGTTACCTTTTTTTGCATAAAGTTCAATAACTTTTCCTCCTGGATAACTAAGATTTAACATCTTTGCCGTTTTGTCGAAAGCCTCTCCTAATGCATCATCTATAGTTGTACCTAGTTGCTTATAATTATCTACGTCATGAACAATAAGATATTGAGAATGTCCACCTGATATTAAAAGAAGTAGATAGGGAAAATCTAACTTATTTTCCAACCCCGGACTCAAAGCATGCCCCTCTAAATGATTAACTGCTATAAAAGGTTTTTTTAATATTCCTGCTATTGTCTTTCCAATACTTAAACCAACTCCCAAACAAACTATCAGTCCGGGGCCTGCAGTTGCTGCCACCCCGTCTATTTCATTTAAACTTACTTTACTTTTTTTTATAGCTTTATGAATGATGAAATCAATATTCTCAACATGTGCCCGAGCCGCTAACTCAGGTACAACACCACCAAATTTTTCATGTTCTTTTGTTTGACTTGAAACTACATTAGCTAAGATATCCGCTGTTCCTGCTTGATTTTCTCTTATTACCGCTGCGGCTGTTTCGTCGCAACTAGTCTCAATACCTAAAAAAGTAAGTTTTTTTTTCATAAGATACTTTAATATAAATTATATATTTTAATTTATAAATGATTAATAAAATTATAATTGGGTCCAGAAAAAGTAAGCTTTCATTAGCTTACACAAAAAAAGTAAAAGAGCTAATCGCAAAATCTTGCAAGTTTTCTAAGTCTAAAATTTATTTTAAAGGAATAAAAACATCAGGCGACTTATTAAGTAAAAAAAAAATTTCTCAAATAGGAGGAAAGAATTTGTTTTGCAGGGAAATAGAACAAAAACTTTTGAATAAAGAAATTGATATAGCTGTCCATTCATTAAAAGATTTGGACTCACTAGAAACAAAGGGACTTGTAATACAGGCTTTTATAAAAAGAAATGATCCTAGAGATGCTTTTGTTTCTAAAAAATTAAAAAATTTTTTTGTGTCATCTACTGCAATCATTGGATCGAGCTCACGACGAAGAGAGTTACAAATAAGGTTGTTAAATAATAATTTGAAAATTAAAAATATTCGTGGAAATGTTGACACAAGAATAAAAAAAATTGATCAAGGAGAGTACGACGGTGTAGTTTTAGCAATGGCAGGACTTAAATCTCTTAATCTCGATGCCCGTGTTAAAAAGATTTTTTCTATCAAAGAATTCTTGCCAACAGCTGGTCAAGGAGTCATAGCAGTACAATGTAGAGCAAAAGATGAAAAAATTAAAAATATTCTCAACAAGATAAACCATAAAAGAACAGAAATATGCGCAATAGCTGAGAGAAGTTTTTTAAAGACCTTGGGCGGTGATTGCGATACCGCTTTAGGTTGTTATGCTGAACTAAAAAATAAAAAAATTAAACTTAAGGCTCAACTTTTTTCTGACAACGGTTTTAGGGTTTTTAATTTATCAAAAACTGGAAATGTAAAAAATCCTTTTTTACTTGGAAAAAAACTTGGAAATGAAATGCTAAAAAAAGCAGGAAGTAATTTTAAAAAAAAAAGATGAATATTATATTGACCAGACCTATAAACGATACAGAGAATCTTATGAATGATTTATTTAAAATTGGACATAACATTATACATATTCCTACCTTAAAAATAAAAAGCGCAAATCTAGACCCTATAAGCATTAAAAATTTTGAAGCATTAATTTTTACAAGTTCAAATGCGGTTAAGAATATTAATCTTAAGGAAGATAAAAAAAATATAAAATGTTTTTGCGTAGGAACTATAACTGAAAAAATTGCAAGAGCTAACGGTTTTACTAAAACAATCTCAGCTAGTGGAAATGTAAACGCCCTAAAAAACTTAATAATAAATTCAAAAGAGCTCAACAAAAATGATAATTTAGCTTATATTTGTGGAGATCAGATTTCTTATGATTTAGATAAAGAATTGGAAAAAGAGGGTTTTAAAGTAAAAAAAATCACCAATTATTTTTCTGAAAAAATAACTGATTTAAATGATGCAAACCTTAATTTGATAAATAAATATCCACCGAATGTTATTTTTGTCTACTCTTTAAGAAGTGCTGAGAGTTTTATTGATATAATCAATAATTATTCTTTAGCTCCAATGATGACACAATGCAAAGTAATGTGTATAAGTAAAAAAATTAAAGATTTTTTTTTAAAATCTAAATGGACAAATATTCAAATTTTTAGTCCTGGAGAAGAAATTATTGAACTAGAAAAGCTACAATGAATGTACTTGAAAACTTTACAAACTTATTTGTTGAAATTTGGCAGCAAGGGATAGCTGGAATTAATTTTACACAGATTGGTGTAGGTATAGTAATTTTTTTATTGTTTCTCTTATTAAGAGGCTTAATCTCAAATTTTATTTTAAAAAGATTGCAAAACTATGTTGCCAAAACATCAAATAAGTTTGACGATGCTTTGGTTGAAGCTTCCACAGGGCCAGTTAAATTTCTTCCAATCGTTTTAGGAATTTTCGTTGCAAGTTCTTATATGGAATTTGATGGAAAAATGTCAGTTTTTGTAGATAACATTAACCGATCTTTAATAACAATTTTAATATTTTGGCTTATACACCAAATTGTTGAACCACTTACTTATCTAATAAAAAGAGTAGAGGAACTTTTATCTAAAGATTTGTTAAATTGGGTTGTAAAAGCCAATAAAATTTTAATTATTTTTTTTGGTTTTGCGGCAACATTAGATATTTGGGGCATAAAAATTGCACCTATAATTGCTGGATTAGGTTTATTTGGTGTTGCAGTCGCTTTAGGTGCCCAAGATTTATTTAAAAATTTGATTTCAGGAGTTTTAGTTTTAGTAGAAAAAAGATTTAAAATAGGCGATTGGATTTTTGTTGAAGGAATTACAGAAGGTATTGTAGAAAGAATTGGATTTAGATCAACGGTAATTAGAAAATTTGATAAATCGATTGCAACAATTCCTAATTCTTCGTTCGCCGAAAATGCAGTGGTAAATATTAGTGAGACCACCAATTGGAGGATAAGTTGGATAATTACACTCCAGTACAACTCTACAGTAGATCAATTGAAAAACATAAGAGATCAAATTGAAAAATATATTGAGAATAATAAAGATTTTAAAATTGGAGAAGATACTGAGCACGCAGTAAGAATTGATAAGTTTTCTGATAGTTCAATAGATCTTTATGTTAGATGTTTTACTAAAACCAATGAATGGAGTGAATGGCTCAAAGTAAAAGAAAGATTGGCTGTAGAAGTTAAAAAAATTGTTGAGAGCAATGGCGCATCATTTGCATTTCCAAGTACATCAATTTATGTGGAGAAAAACTGATGAAGTCCGTACTAATTCTGTTTGATAATATTGTTACACTTTATATTTGGGTATTAATTATAAACGCAATTTTAAGCTGGCTGGTAGCCTTCAATATTTTAAATACTGCCAATAGGCTCGTTTATGCTTTCCTAGATGTTTCTTACAGGTTGACAGCACCACCATTAAATTTTATCAGAAGGTATATACCAAATTTAGGTTCTATAGACATATCACCTATAATTCTAATTCTTTTATTAATGTTTTTCAGAAATTTAATTTTTGAATTTCTTGCACCAGGTTTATTTTAAATATGATAATTGACGGAAAAAAATTATCAATCGAATTTATTAAAGAAGTTAAAGAAGAAGTTGAGACATTAAAAAAACAAGGAAAATCAATTGGACTCTCAGTAATTTTAATCGGAGAATATCCACCTAGTTTAATTTATGTAAAAAATAAAGAAAAAAAAGCTAAAGAGGCAGGAATAATTTCTGAAGTTATTAAGTACCCAAACGAGGTGAGTGAAAATGAAGTTTTAAACAAGATAGAAGAGCTCAATCAAAATTCAAAAGTATCAGGCATACTTGTTCAATTGCCTTTACCAGGCCACATAAAAAAAGAAAAAATTATCAATGCAATTAACCCGCTGAAAGATGTTGATGGTTTTCATCCAATAAATGTTGGGAACTTAGCTTCGGGAACTAATGCCATTACACCATGCACTCCACTAGGCTGCCTATATTTAATCAAAAGTGTTGAAAATAATCTTGAAGGCAAACATGCAGTAATTCTAGGCAGATCAAACTTGAATGGAAAACCGATGGCTCAACTGTTGTTAAAAGAAAATTGCACTGTAACCATAACACATTCAAAAACTAAAGACTTGAAATCAGAATGCAAAAAGGCCGATATATTAGTTGCAGCTGTTGGTGTAAAAGAATTAGTTAAAGGAGATTGGATTAAAAAAGGGGCAATCGTTATAGACGTAGGGATTAATAAGTCTAATGGTAAGATTATTGGCGATGTAGAATTTGACTCCTCTAAAGTTATGGCCAAAGCCATTACACCAGTGCCTGGTGGCGTGGGTCCTATGACCATAGCATGTCTCTTAAAAAATACATTAGAGTGCTTCAAAAAAACAAGTTTGTAATTTTATATTCATTATATAATTTAACGATATGAAATTATTTCTAATTCTGGGAAATCAGCTATTTAACACCAAATATTTTAATAATTACAAAGATCATATTTTCTTTATGGCTGAAGATCATGGTTTATGTACTTTTCAAAAACATCATAAATTAAAGATTCTTTTATTTTTATCATCAATGAGATCTTTTAAAGATGAACTGAAATCCAAAAAATTTAATTTAATTTACAAAGACCTCAATAAAGATTTTAAAATTCCTTATATAAACAAACTTGAAAAAATAATTAAAGAAAAAAAAATAAAAGAAATTTCTTTTTTTGAAATAGAAGATAAGTTTTTTGAAAAAAAAATTTTAAGTTTAAGTAAAAAAAATTCACTAAAGGTTAACCAAATTAAATCACCAATGTTTATAATCGAAAGAAAAGAGTTTCAAAACTATCTTTCTAAAAATAAAAGACCTTTTATGGCAAATTTTTATAAAACTGTGAGAGTCAAAATGAATCTGCTTATGAACAGCAACGGTACCCCAAAGGGTAACAAGTGGAGTTTTGACGAGGAAAACCGAAAAAAACTTCCGAAATCTTTAAAAATTCCTCAAATTTCGAAGGTAAAAGAGACAAATCAGACAGCAATATTAAAAAAATTTATTAATAACAACTTTAAAGATCACCCAGGAGACACTGATAAATTTTGGTTTCCAACAACCAGGAAAGATGCGAACAAATGGTTAGATCAATTTTTGAAAGAAAGAATAAAACTATTTGGAGATTATGAAGATGCTGTTACAGATAAATCAAATACAGTTTTTCATAGCGCTTTAAGTCCTCTTATTAATTTAGGATTAATCACTCCTGAAGAAATTTTAGAAAAACTAAAAAGAATTGAGAAAAAAATACCGATAAATTCTCTTGAGGGATATATAAGACAAATTATTGGTTGGCGAGAATTTATGAGAGGAATTTATCAAAACTACGATCAAAAATTAGAAGATACAAATTTTTTTAAGCATAAAAGAAAAATGAAAAAATCTTGGTATAACGGTTCAACAGGCCTAGATCCACTAGATCACGCGATAAAAAATGCATCTAATTTTGGGTGGTCACATCATATAGAAAGACTTATGATATTAGCAAACGTAATGAACTTGTGTGAGATAGAACCAAAACAAGTTTATAGATGGTTTATGGAAATGTTTGTAGACTCATCTGACTGGGTTATGTCTCCAAACGTTTATGGCATGGGACTGTTTAGCGATGGAGGTATTTTTGCAACAAAACCTTACATATGTGGATCAAGTTATTTTTTGAAAATGATGCATTTTAAGAAGGGACCTTGGTGTGAAATTATGGATGGATTATATTGGAAATTTATTGATAGGCATAAAAAGTTTTTTTTGACTAACCCAAGATTGGCAATGATGGTTAGAATTTCAGAAAAAATGAACAAAGAGAGAAAATTAAGAATTTTAAAAGCTGCAAATAGTTTTATAAAGGAAAATACAAATGGTTAAAGTGTTTTACAATAATTCTTGCAACATATGTAGAGCAGAAATTAATCATTATAAAAAATACAGCAACAACAAATTAGAGTGGATTGATGTCACAAACAATAAATTAGCACAAGATCTAACCTCTAAATCCTACAGGGAGCTTTTAAGAAGAATGCACGTCATTCAAGATGGAAAAGTAATTGATGGAGCCGAATCTTTTCTAATCATTTGGAAAAATGTCCCGAAATACAATTTTTTATATAAAATTTTTAAAGTAAAACCCTTATTCTTATTTCTAAAAATATTCTATGAAATAGCTGCACTTTTTTTATTTTTAAAAAATAAGCATCTTTTAAAGTGAAAAAAAAAATTAATTTACCTAAAAAAATTTGCATTATTTGTGAAAGATCCTTTTCATGGAGAAAAAAATGGCGTTTAAATTGGGATAAAGTAAAATACTGTTCTAAAAAATGTTCTAAATCAAGGAGATAAAAATGAAATTTTTTATTATTTTTTTTATCATTATTAATCTTTTTTACTCAGATCTTAAAGCTTCTGAAGAGACAATCGAAAAGCTTAAAGCTGGAAAAAAAATAGTTTTTATTAGGCATGCATTAGCACCAGGTGGGGGCGATCCAGAAAATTTTGATTTAAAAAAATGTAAAACACAAAGAAATTTAAATATAGAGGGAATTTCTCAGTCTAAAAATTTAGGAAATTTTTTTGAAAAAAATAAAATTAAAATTGATAAAGTTTTGAGTAGTGAATGGTGTAGATGTAAAGATACTGCTAAATTTGCCTTTAAAAACTATGAAACTTTTGACGGGCTGAACTCTTTTTTTTCAGACAAATTTAGAAAAAATAAAAAACAACAAATTACAAAACTATTGGATTATCTTGAAAACTGGAATGAGAGTGGAAATTTGATTTTGATAACTCACTACGTAGTAATTCTGGAAATAATGGATAAATCTGCTTCTTCAGGTGAGATAATAGTAGCAGACAAAAACTTAAATTATATTGGCAGTATAAGCGAATACTAATTCAATTTTAAGTGGCTTAAAATTTTTGGTATGTTGGACTTAAAATTAAAGAATCCTTTATTAGAAAATTGCCAACAATATTGATCTTCAGGCTTAATAATATAACTCACTTCTAAATTTTTTTCTTTCGTTAATTTTTTTAAGAAAGTTAAGTTTTCCCCAACCGACGGATAAACCACATGAAAAAACTTTTGGTTTTCCAAAAAAGATCGTAATTGATTTCCGCTTAAAACTCCATTTTTGTTCTCAACCAAAGAAAATTTACTCTCAAGTAATTTTCTTTTGAATTTAATTACTTTATCGTCAAGTTTTAGATATCTTTCATCATTTTTTAAAAGAACAAAATGGATTTGATTGTATTTAGAAAATTTAATTTTTTCGATATCTAAATCATTTTCAAATACAATCAAATTTTCATAATTATCGATTTTATCAGATAATTCAATTTTTTTTGGTTTGTAATCTCTTTGATCTTTCAGCGGAATAGCGTCTTCGATAAGTTTAGTATTGTTGTATCTATTATTTGTAAATTTAGAAATATTAAATGATTTAGCCAAATAATTTTTACCTTTGGTTTGAAGTCCAGCAACCCATCTCCAGCTTAAAGTATTAGAGGCCGCATCTCCGTCTAATAAATATTTCATAAAAAATTCAGCGCCTTTTTGCCAAGGTAATCTAAGCGTAAATATCCAAATACTTGCAAACCACATCCTTGAATGGTTATGCAAATAATTATTTTCTTTCAATTCTCTCACCCAATCGTTAAAACAATTGATATTAGTTTCTCCATTAATAGCTCTTAAGTAATTACTATCTTGATTAATTTCTTTCAGGTCTGATAAAAAATCTGACCAAACCTTGGGCCTTTGCTCAAGCCAACCTTTCCAGTAAATCCGCCAAAATATCTCTTGAATAAATTTTTCAACTTCTATGTAAGAATATTTATCCAAAACTTTTTTGATCGTATCATACTCATTTATTAATCTATGAGTAAAATAGGGTGACAAACAAGAAACATTCTCTCTTTTATTTGGACCATAATCAAAATTTCTTTTCTGAGAGTACTCCTTAATTTTGTCACTTAAAAAAAAATCTAGTTGTTTTAGTGCTTCATTTTTTGAATTTTTAAAATTCATTGTCATCTTCCTCTCTCCAACCATCAACAAATAATTTCCAGCAAGCCCAAGTTACACAAGGTATACCAACACAGAATCCTAATAAAACTCCATTTTGTTTTCCTAGATAAATTGATCCAAAGTGAGCACTCAAAATTGGAGGTATAACTAAAACTGAAGCGACAATTATGTATCTAATTATAAACGGGGGTCTTTTCAAATTAAGATCTCCTTAAACTAAATTTTTAACCAACTGACGATCTTCCCCCATCAACACCTATAACTTGCCCTGTTATCCACGAACTTTCTTCTGATAATAAAAAGCTAGCCAAAGCCGCGGAGTCAAAACCTTCACCTAATCTTTTTAAAGGATGTTGTTTTGCAATTGCTTCTGAAATTTTTGGGTTTTTTAACATCTTAGAGGCCATTTTTGAATTACTCAAGCTTGGTGCTATACAATTTACTCTAATGTTTGGTGCTAACTCAGATGCAAGTGAAACTGTAAGTCCTTCTAATGATGCTTTAACTGGGGAAATAATGCTATGATTTGGAAAACCTTGTCTTACCGCAATGGTAGAAAACAAAACAATCGAAGATTTATTTCTTTTCAAATTTTCTTGGAATTTTTTTATTATTTCTACTACAGGAAAAAAGTTTAAGTTTAAACAATTTAAATAATCTTTTTTAGAAACTAAGTTTATTGGCTTCAAGTCTATGGATCCAACACAGTATGCTATTCCCAAAATCTCAGTGCTTGATAAATCTTTTTCAATTTTTTCTAAAAAATTTTCATTTAAAACATCTGCAACAGAGTAATTAAATCCAGTTTCTTTACCTAATTCAGTTATCTCCTGTTCATTTTTTGAGATCAAGTGAGCATCTAAATTTTTATCTTTCATATTTTTTGTTAAAGCTCTACCCACAGATCCAGTTGCTCCAACAATCAAGAATTTTTTTTTCATATTATATAATTAACTTATTTAAATATCGCCTGATTTTTTCTCGTCAATTTTTAAAAATTTACTATTTCTTAATCTGATTATAACAGTCGCAATAGCAACTATTAAAATTGCTGACGAAATGTAAACCAAGTTTGAAGGGTCATCATTTTTATCTTGTAAGATTATATATCTTGCAAGCGCTGTAATAGCTATCACCATTGGATATGAAATTCTTACTGATCTTGTCTCCCAATAGGATCTTACTAAGCCAATTACTTCTATATAGATAAACATTAATAACAGATCGGCTAGCTCAATAGTTTTATTTAAATACATTTGCCTAATTTCTAAAAGAAAGCCAATGACTGTCGCTATAAGAACAAATATTACTGCAGTTAATTGTATATTTCTTATTGTTGTATTCATTTCTATTTTTTTAAACTTCTAGCATGAAAATTTATAAATTTTTCAACCTTTTTTTTGTTAAAAGTCTTATTTTCCTCAAAAGAAACTTTTTTCATCGAATAAGCTTTATTATTTGTTTTCCTTGATAAAATTATCATATTACCTTTAAAAATCTTTAAGACAACTTGTCCCGCCACTTGCTTTCTTTTTTTATCAACGATTTTTTGGAGCTTAAATCTTTTTTTTGAAAACCAGTAACCATTATAAACTAATTCAGCGTATTCTGGCATTATTCTGTCTTTTAAATGCATTGTTTTTTTGTCTAATGTAACAGACTCCATTGCTCTGTGAGCGAAATATAATATTGTACCCCCAGGAGTTTCATAAACACCTCTTGATTTAATTCCTAAAAATCTATTTTCAACGAGATCGACTCTTCCCACTCCATTTTTCCCTCCTATTAAATTTAATTTATCTAATAATTTATCGGGACTTAGTTTTTTATTGTTTACTGATATCGCGTCACCATTTTTAAATCCGATTCTAATTACTGTTGGTTTATTCGGGGTTTTTTCTAAGGGAGCTATTCTTTGAAAAATAAATTCTGGCGCAGCATTTCTAGGATTTTCTAAAACTTTACCCTCTGTTGACGTGTGAAAAATATTATCATCAACTGAAAAAGGTGGTTTACCTTTTTTATCTTTAGGAATAGGAATGTTATTTTTTTTGGCATATCTAATTAAGTCACTTCTTGATTGGAGTTTCCATTCTCTCCATGGAGCAATTACCTTAATTTTTTTTCCAAAGTAGGCGTATGCCAACTCAAATCTTATTTGGTCATTACCTTTTCCAGTTGCACCATGAGAAACAGCAAATGCTTTCATCTTTTTAGCAATAAAAATTTGTCTTTTTCCAATCAATGGTCTCGCAATTGAAGTGCCAAGATAATACATGCCCTCATACAACGCATGAGCCCTTATCATTGGGAAAACGTATTCTTGTACGAAAGTTTTCTTTAAATTTTCTATTATAATTTTTTTTACACCAAGCCTCTTTGCATTTTTAATTATTTTTTTTCTATCGATGACCTGACCAATATCTGCAGTATATGCTATTACTTCAGAATTATAATTTTCCTGCAACCATCTTAAAATAATTGATGTATCTAAACCGCCGGAATACGCGAGAACAATTTTTTTCATTAACTACAAGTTTTCTTAGCAGTATTATAAGCTTTAGTAAAACCCATCATAGAATAATGATCAGTTGTTTCAGCACCGTCTTTTGTTCTACCTTTGATCATCAAATCTGTGGCTCTTTTCATAAGTTTGATAAATTTTTTTTCCTCATTTTCGTCAAGCAACCAAGCAAAATCACCTTGAGAAAAAAATGAGTAATTTCTTTTACCAGACTTTGCAGATACTGTTGAATTTTTATAGGCATGACCACTTGTAACGCTTATTTCATCTTTTACATTTTCATTTGGTCTAAATGTAACAAAAATTCTTGACTCATTTCTTTTAATTGCAGCTGGTGCTCTTTTAATTGGTTTAGTTTGAGCGAAACAAATTTTGCCTTTATCTGTAGTTAAGATAAAACTTTCCCAATTCTTATATTTTCCAGAGGATTTAGGGGTATTAGCCATTGCACCTGACGCAAACAGAAAAGTCATTAATAGAACTGTAATAATTTTCTTAATCATTATTCCTTTTTTATACTAAAAAAAATCTAATTCAATCCTTGTATCAGGGAGCAGGATTTGGATTATTATTGTGAATTAAATTGATTTTATCCAAAGTATCTTGATTTAACTCAATTTCAATACTACCTATATTTTCTTTAAGTTGATCCATAGTCGTAGCACCAATTATATTGCTTGTAACAAATGGTCTTGAGTTAACGAAAGACTGTGCAAGCTGAACCATTGTAATATTATTTTCTTTTGCTAATTTTTCATATTCTTCATAAGCTCTCATTGCTAAAGGATTTAACATTCTTTCCCATCCCTTAAACAGACTCATTCTTGAATTTTTTGGCATTTGCCCGTTTTTATACTTTCCTGAAAGTGCACCAGCTGCTAACGGATAATAAACGAGTAACCCACATTTTTCCCTAATTGAGATTTCTGACATGCCTACTTCATAAGTTCTGTTAACAAGACTATAGGGATTCTGAACCGACATCATTCTTGGCAGTTTTTTGTTTTTTGATAACTCTAAATATTTTGACAATCCGTAAGGTGTTTCATTCGACATTCCAATGTATCTAATTTTTCCACTTTTAATAAATTTTTCCAAAGCTTTAAGTATAGATTCAAAGTCATTCCATTCTCCTTCATTTTTATTTATAGAAAATTCTCTTCTGCCAAAACAATTAGTTGATCTTTCTGGCCAATGTAACTGATACAAATCGATATAGTCTGTTTTTAACCTTTTTAAACTGTCGTCAATAGCCTTTCCGATTTTTTTCTCAGAGAAGTTATTTCCACCACCTCTTATCCAATTACACCCAGGACCAGCAACTTTTGATGCCAAAATTATTTTATCTCTGTTTTTTCTTTTCTTAAACCAGTTTCCAATAATTATTTCTGTTTTACCGTAAGAGTCTGGGGTAGGAGGAACAGAGTAAAGTTCGGCAGTATCAAAAAAATTAATTCCTTGATCCATGGAGTAGTCCATTTGCTCAAAAGCTTCTTTCTCAGTATTTTGAGTTCCCCAAGTCATTGTGCCTAGACAAATAAGGCTTACATTTAAATCAGTATTTCCTAATTTTTTGAATTTCATAATAATTGCAATGTTTTTTTAAAGGAAAAATTGCCTATTGAAAAGTTAATAAAATTTCTTATATTAAAGTTATGGTTTTTAACAAACAAAGTTCTACAACAAGGTCTTCAGTATCTGAAGCTATTATAGATCAGGGTTTAAGAACACACATGCTTAAAGTTTATAACTATATGGCAACTGGTGTTTTACTGACTGGTTTTGTCGCTTTGCTTTGTTTTAAAATGGCAGCAATCACTTCAGCCGAAGGTCAAATAATTGGCCTGACAAGTTTCGGTAACGCAATTCTTAACTCAGGGTTGAAATGGGTTATTATGTTATCACCTTTAGCTATAGTTTTTTACATGTCATTCGGAGCAGCAAAAATTTCGACTTCAAGGGCTCAAACTCTTTTTTGGATATTTTGTATTTTGATGGGAGCTTCTTTGACTTATCTTTTCGTAATTTTTACTGGTTTAAGTATAACTAGAGTTTTTTTTATAACGGCTGGAACTTTTGGTGCAATGAGTATTTATGGTTATACAACTAAAAGAGACCTAACAAAATTAGGTTCATTTTGTATGATGGGTTTATTTGGAATTATTATCGCATCATTAGTAAATATTTTTACGAAGTCTACAATGACCTATTATGTAATTTCATATATTGGGGTTTTAGTTTTCATAGGTTTAACAGCTTACGATACCCAAAAAATTAAGAATATGTATGTAATGAGCCAAGGCAACTCAGCAGCAACATTAAGCAAGCAGGCAATATATGGAGCTCTTACTTTATACTTAGACTTTATTAATTTGTTTATATTTCTTTTAAGAATTTTCGGTCAGAGAAGATAACTATTTTACAATTTTCAAATTTCCCCAGCTAGTTTTTCTTATAAGCAACTTTAAATTTTCAGATTTCTTAATTATTTTCCCATTTTTGTCTTTTATCAAAAATTTTTCATTTAAGTATTTTGGACATAAATTTTTTGCAATTCTTAATATCGGCTTGTCAGAAGTTTTTTTGTAAACATCAAAAGAAATTTCTTTTTTATCTGAAGATAAGCTATAATCCCTCCAAGTGCCATTAGACACCATTTTTGAATAAAGATTAAAAATAGCTTGCAGCTCTTTTTTTACAAAAAATATTTCTCTATCTTTATTGTTAAAATTTTTATTTGTTATAAGCGTAAATTTTTTCATAATTTATGTTTGTTAATTAAAGGTAGTTGAAAGGCTGTGAATAAAAAAGTAAATATTAAAATCCCCCAAACTTTGAAATTTACCCAAAAATACTCTGTCTGTGTTCTCCAAACAATCTCGTTGATTATAGCAAGAAATAAAAAAAATAAGATCCATCGATTATTTAATTTTGCCCAACCTTCATCATTTAATTGAAATGCAGACTTAAAAACCATCTTTAAAAAATTTTTATTAAAAAACCTTCCAGAAATTAATATAATCGCAAATAAAATATTTATGATAGTTGGTTTAACGTATAGAAATACTGGATTGTCAAAATAAAGTGTTAGACCACCAAAAACAGATATTAAAGTTGCACCTATTAAGGGTACATAGGGAATTTTTCTTTCAATTAAATAAACAACTATAATTGCTAGTAAAGTTGAAATTATTAGAGGAGGTATGGCAGTGCTAAGATTATTACCACTTTTATAGTAAACTGTGAAAAAAATTAACAATGGTCCAAAATCTGTAATGAATTTTACCAAAGATTTATTCACATGTACTTATTAGCATAAATTACTTGAGAGATAAATTTATATATTGCATTTCTTAAAAAAATTATTATCTTTTAGATAAGTGAATACAAATAATGCAAAATTTTCAATTGGAGAAGTTGTAAAACATAGACACTTTGATTTTAGGGGTGTAATTTACGATGTTGACTTCCAGTTTAATAACTCAGAAGAATGGTATCAATCGATACCAAAAAATGTAAGACCTAGAAAAGATCAACCTTTCTATCATCTTCTTGCTGAAAGTAATGACGTTACTTATGAGGCGTACGTTTCAGAGCAAAATTTGTTGATTGATAAATCTGGTGCGCCGATAAAGCACCCTCTAATTAATGAAATATTTCAAGGAAGAAAAGGTTCGGCTTACGTAAAACCTTCTCACTGATTGCCACAAATTTAACAATTTTGGTACAAAACTCTGCCAAATAGGAAAACTAAATATAATCATACCTAATTGAGAATTCAATTATACTTCTTTAACTCCCTCTGCAATTCTCAATTAGGCAAAATATCAACTTCACTAAAATCTCAGTTTAATGTAAAAAAAAGAATGTTTAAGTATTTTTCGTTCAGCAGTATTTTTAAAATAATTGAAAATTTAATTAAATTCATAAATTCTATTTTTTTTATAATCTTGATAATTGGCCTGACATTTGCATTAATAATTTCACCGCAGGATTATTTACAGGGTGAAACTGTAAGAATAATGTATATTCATGTTCCTTCAGCTTGGATTGCATTAGGTTGTTATTCTGCAATATTCTTTTTATCAATTTTAAATTTCATTTTTAAAATAAAAAATTTTTTTATAATTAGTAAAAGTATAGCTCCAATCGGCTTATTTTTTACTTGTTTAGCAGTTGTAACAGGATCAATTTGGGGGAAACCAACTTGGGGAACTTGGTGGGCTTGGGATGCCAGACTCACCTCTATGATAATTTTAATTATTTTTTATGTATCATATATTCTTTCTATAAAATTGATAAAAAATGATTCTTTAAAAAGTAAAATCTCAACATCTTTAATTGTGATAGGAGCAATAAACATTCCAATAATAAAGTTTTCAGTGGACTGGTGGAATACTTTACACCAACCTTCAAGCATCACTATAACGGGGACAAATACTATACATACTTCAATGATTATTCCATTAGTGCTAATGTTATTAGTTTTTTTGATATACTGTGCGTTAATTTTTCTAATGAAATATAAAACAGAAATCATTAGAATCAAGAAAAAAAACTTAACAAATTATGATTAAAAATTTATCTCTAATAAATTCTGAATTTACTTTCGTTGCGGTTGCTTTTCTTATAACCATTTTTGCGTGTTTTCTATTCTATAGACGGACACTAAAAACCTTAAAAAAATACGAAAATGATTTTGCTTCTGAATTAAAAAAAATGCCAAAATCGAAGAGAGAAATTGTTTTAAGAAAATCTAAAATAATTAATAAGATTTTAGTCTCAACCAATAAATCAATTTAAAGCATTAATTAATGCTAACAAAAAAAGTTAAAAATAGAATTATATTTTTATCTTTAGTTATTTTTTCTATTTTAATAATTTCAATAACATTATTTAAAATTTTGGAAAAAAATTTATTGTACTTTTTAACTCCAACTGAAATTTCAAATATTCAAGATACCAAATTAAATAAAGTCTATAGAATTGGTGGCATGGTAAAAAAGGACTCTATTAAAGCTAGCAAAGACGAAATTAAATTTATAGTAACTGATTTTAAAAATGAGATACTTGTAAGCTACAGTGGTTCTATACCAAATTTATTTGCAGAAGGTAAAGGAGTTGTTGTTGAAGGGGAGCTTAAAGATAAAAAATATGTTATAGCAAAAAAAATACTCGCTAAGCACGATGAAAATTATATGCCCCCAGAATTAAAAGATATAATGAAAGATGTTAAGTAATATTGGAAATTTATTAATTTTTTTTACAGTTGTAACGTCACTACTGGTAATTTTTAAATCATCAAAACTCATTCTGAGTTCAGCTAACAGTATTTCAAAAAACATCTACCAACTTTCCATCTTGCAGTCGACTTTCTCAATAATGAGCTTTGTTGTTTTAGTAATAGGTTTTGTTATTTCTGATTTTTCTTTGATAACGGTTTTTCAAAACTCGCATACTACAAAACCATTAATTTATAAGATTTCTGGTACCTGGGGGAATCATGAGGGAAGCCTTCTATTATGGATAAACGTTTTAACTATTTTTTCTTATTTATTTTTAGTTTTCAGCAAAAAGTTTAACAATGAATTTAGACTTGGAACAATAATAACACAAAATTTTTTATTATTAGGTTTCTTGGCATTTCTATTATTTAATTCCAATCCTTTTAGTTATATTTTCCCTGTTCCATTAGAGGGTCTAGGATTAAATCCCATTTTGCAGGATCCGGCGTTAGCAATTCATCCTCCATTGCTCTATGTTGGATTTGTTGGTTCATCAATTTACTTTTCAGCGGCAATATCTTCTTTATTTACTAATTTTGGTGGAAAGCAATTTGCTTTATCTATTAAACCTTGGGTAATTATATCATGGGTTTTTCAAACTCTAGGAATTCTCGTTGGGTCGATCTGGGCCTATTATGAACTTGGCTGGGGAGGGTTCTGGTTTTGGGATCCAGTAGAGAATGCTTCTTTGATGCCGTGGTTTGTAATGACTGCTTTAATGCACTCACTCATTGTTTTAGAGAAAAGAGGTACACTTTATAATTGGGTAGTTATAATGTGCCTAACCACTTTTACATTAACAGTAACTGGTACTTTTCTAGTTAGATCTGGAATATTAAACTCAGTTCATACATTTGCTAATGATCCATCAAGAGGTTTATTTATTCTTATGTTTTTAAGTGTAATGATTTTATTTTCAATAATCACTTTTCTAAAAAAATTTAAGCTCCAAAACTATTTAATTGAAACTCAAAGCAAAGAAACTTTAATTTTATTAAATAATTGGATAATGATATTTTTTCTAGCCACAATATTAATTGGTACAGTTTATCCAATTTTTACTGAGGTCTTAATAAATTCAAAAATATCAGTAGGCCCACCATTTTATAATACAATATTAATTCCTGTGGTAATTCCAATTTTATTTTTAATGGCAGTCGCTCCTAGAGTAGGTTGGATAAAAGCTAAATTTAGCATATCATATTACTCATTACTCGTAGTTTTATTTGCTTTATTAATAAATTTCTTGATACAAAAAGCATTCAAAAGTTACAGTTGGTATTCAAATTTAATAATTATTTCATCTATTTTTCTTATAATTTACACATTAATTGATTTATTTAGAGGAAATTTTAAAAAAGATTTAAACAATAGACTTTCCAGAATAATATCTCACCTAGGTTTTGGACTTTTAATTTTTTTTATTGGAATAAATCATACACTTACTATTGAAAAAGATTTTAATTTGAAAGTTGGAGAAACGAAGAATTTTTTAAACTATCAAATAAAATTTAAGTCCTTGGATTTAGAAGAGAAAAAAAATTATAAAGCTGTAGTAGGAAATTTTGAAATTTTAAATAAGATGAAAAAAAAAAGTGAAAAATTAACTCCCGAGATAAGAATTTACGATAGACCTGAAACTATTACATATGAAGCTTCTATCAAGTCTAACATTTCTCATGATTTATATTTAACAATGAGCAATATACAAAGAACAGAATTTTATAATATAAAATTTCAAGAAAAACCGTTTATGATTTGGATTTGGGTTTCTGTTATCCTTATTGCTCTTGGTGGAATTACAAAAGTATTTAGAAATGAATCGAATACTTAAATATATATCAATACTTTCCCTACCAATTTTTATTTTGCTAATATTTTTTTTAGCTTTAGAAAGAGAAAATCAATATACCACCAAAAATTTAGTTGGAAAAAAAATTCAAGATTTTGAACTAAAATCTCTCAACCAAGAAAATTTTATCAATCAAGAGAGCTTAATAGGAAATAATTATACTTTAATAAATTTTTGGGCTTCCTGGTGTGCTCCTTGCAGAGAAGAAAACAGCGCTTTGATAAAAATTAAAAATCAACTTGGTTTAAAAATACTAGGAATTAACTTTAAAGATAAGAAAAATCATGCGAAAAATTTTCTAAAAGATTATGGAAATCCTTACTATACTATAGGTATAGATAAAGACGGAACAACATCAGTAAATTTTGGAGTTTTCGGAATACCAGAAAGTATTCTAATTGATAAAAATTTTATAATTTTAAAAAAATTTATTGGACCAATTGAGGAAGAAGATTTTATGGAAATAAAAAATATAATAAATAAATAAAAATGAAAAACTTTTTACTACAATTATTCTTTTTATTATTTGTGAACAACGCGCTACTTTGCATGGAGAAAAATGATCAAGAATTAAAAATTTTTAAAAATTTAAGATGTCTGATATGTCAAGGACAGTCTGTCGCAGATTCAAATTCGGATTTTGCCCAAACTATCAAACTTGTTGTTAAGGATAAGTTGAAAGATGGAAAATCTGAAAATGAAATTTATGATTTTTTAGTAAGCAAATACGGTGAATGGATTGTTTATAAGCCACAAATGAATAAAACGAACTTTATTTTATGGGCTTCACCATATTTAATACTGATTTCAGGTTTAATTTTATTTTTTTATTTAATGAGAAAAAGGCATAAATAAAAAGTATTTTTAAAGGTGTACATTTCATAATTAAGATAGTATTTTTTTGATATGAAAATAAAATTGCTAGTTTATTTATTTGTCGGATTTTTAACAATAAGTCCAAATGTTGTCTCAGCAGGTATTTTGCCTTCAGCTGAAACTATTTTTGGAAAAGATTTAGCTGAAAAAATATTTGGGAAAAAAGAGAACAAAAAAGAAAATGTAGACAATTCATTAGGGACAGAAAAAAAGAAAAAAAAAATTCAAATTCTACCTAGTGCAGAAACAATATTTGGAAAAGACCTTGCGGATAGGATATTTGGCAAAAATGATAATCAAAAAGTAAAAAGGGATGACAAGGTTTCAAAAGAACAAGAAAAAATAAATAAGATGATAGCAAAACAATATTCAAACAATGATATTTCATTTTATACAGGACAGTTCGATATTTCAGATGAAATTGGTGACGATAAGACTAATCTAATAGGCTTTGAGCATAAAAACCCAAATTTACTTAGAGAAACCTTCCTAGGTAAGTTTTCACCTATAACAGGAGCATTCTTGACTGGTAAAGGTTCATCTTATTTATACACTGGCGTTGAAGGTCAATATAATATTGGGCCTGTAAAAATATTGCCAAGTTTTTCACCAGGCTATTATCAAAAAGGTGATGGCAAAGATTTAGGTGATGTTCTTGAGTTTAAAAGCGAAATTAAGATTGGATTTGATATTTTAGAAAATTCCAAAATTGGATATAGCTACAGCCATATTTCCAATAACGATTGGGGAGATGTAAACCCTGGAACGGATAATCAATCAATTACATTTTCAAAGAGATTTTAAAATGTCATTAAAAAATTGCCATAATTTTGATGACTTTAGAAAACTTGCAAAAAGAAAACTTCCAAGTCCAATTTTTCATTATATTGATGGAGCGGCAGATGATGAAGTTACGTATAGAAGAAATACTAGCGCTTTCGATGATGTTGATTTGGTTCCAAATGTTTTAAGGGGAGTCGAGAATATTGATTTATCCACTACAATATTTGGTAAGAAACTTGATCTTCCTTTTTATCTCTCACCTACAGCTTTACAACGATTATTTCACTACGACGGTGAGCGTGCAGTCGGAAAAGCTGCTCAGAAATACAACACAATGTTTGGAGTTTCGGCCTTAGCAACCGTTAGTGTTGAAGAAATTTCATCAATGATAAATACACCAAAAATGTTTCAATTTTATTTCCATAAAGATAGAGGATTGAACACTTCTTGCCTAGAAAGGGCAAAAGCTGCAAAATTTGATGTAATGGCTTTAACTGTAGATACTATTACGGGAGGAAATCGTGAAAGAGATTTAAGAACCGGATTTACATCTCCTCCAAGATTAACCTTATCTAGTTTATTTAGTTTTGCAACAAAACCTATGTGGGGAATAAACTATTTAACAAAAGGTAAATTTGAATTACCTCATATACAAGATTACCTAGAGGCCGGTACAAGCACTAATACATCTATCGGAAATTATTTTTCCACAATGCTTGATCAATCTATGAATTGGAAGGATGCAGAAAAATTATGCTCTCAATGGGGAGGTCATTTTGCATTAAAAGGAGTAATGAGCGTTGAGGATGCTAAAAGAGCAGTTGATATTGGTTGCACTGGTATAATGGTTTCTAATCATGGAGGAAGACAACTAGACGGATCAAGATCTCCTTTCGATCAACTTGCAGAAATTGTTGATGCGGTTGGGGACAAACTAGATGTGATATGTGAAGGTGGTATACATCGAGGAACGCATATGCTTAAAGCATTGTCATTAGGTGCAAAAGCATGTTCAGGAGGAAGACTTTATTTGTATGCTTTAGCTGCAGCTGGACAAGCTGGCGTCGAGAGAGCTTTAGGTCAGTACAAAGCTGAATTAGAAAGAGACATGAAGTTGATGGGTTGTACGAAAATAAGTGAACTTAGTAGAAAAAATTTAAGATTCAGAAAGTAAAGTTAATGGATCTAAAAGATTGTTATAATTTTGAAGATTTCAGAAAAATAGCTAAGAAAAAACTACCCGAGCCGATTTTTCATTATATAGATGGCGGCTCAGATGACGAATTAACTTTAAAGAGAAATACAGAGTCATTTTCAAAATGTGACCTTGTTCCAAATATTCTCGCTAGCGTTGGCGAGCCAGATTTATCAACTACTGTTATGGGAACTAAGATTGATATGCCTCTATTCTTGTCTCCAACTGCAATGCAAAGACTTTATCATCATGATGGTGATAAAGCATCTGCACGAGCTGCAGAAAAATTTGGTACTTTTTACAGCATGTCCACGATGGCAACGTCTTCCATAGAGGAAATATCAAATATTTCAGGAGGACCTAAAATGTTTCAACTTTATATTCATAAAGATCAATCACTAACAGATAATTTAATTGATAGATGTAAAAGCTCTGGTTTTAAATCATTATGTCTTACTGTTGATACTGTTGTTGCAGGTAATAGGGAAAGAGATCATAAATGGGGTTTTACTACCCCGCCTAAATTAAATCTTAAAAGTGTAATGAGTTTTGCTACACATCCAAGGTGGACATTAAATTACCTCTTAAACAAAAAATTTGAACTAGCAAATGTCTCTCATTTTACAAAAAAAGGTTCCTCAATTGCAAAAGGGGTAATGGAATATATAAATGAACAGTATGATCCAGCAATGAGTTGGAAAGATGCTGAGTACTGCGTAAAAAGATGGAAGGGCCCATTTGCTTTAAAGGGAGTGATGTCGGTAGAGGATGCTAAGAGAGCGATTGAGATCGGAGCTACAGCCATTATGTTATCAAATCATGGGGGAAGACAATTAGATGGATCAAGATCTCCATTTGATCAGCTAAAAGCTATTGTGGATGCTGTAGGAGGTAAAATTGAAATTATAGTAGATGGAGGGATAAGAAGAGGAACACACGTTTTAAAAGCTTTATCATTAGGAGCAACCGCTTGTAGCTTTGGAAAAGGATTTCTATTCGCGTTGAGCGCGGGAGGTCAAAAAGGGGTAGAAATGATACTTCAAAGAATGAAAGAGGAAATTAGAAGGGACATGATTTTATTGGGCAAAAAAAACATTGCAGACTTGAGCATAAATAATATTGCATTTAGAGACAACTAAATTTATAAAAATGATATGAAACTAGCAAAAAGTTTAAATAGATTAGGAACGGAAACAGCTTTTAGCGTTCTTGCTGAAGCAAAAAAATTAGAGGCAGCAGGTAAACCAATGATACATCTTGGATTGGGGCAACCTGACTTTAAAACTCCGAAACATATTGTTGAGGCTGCAAAGAAAGCATTAGACGACGGTCATCATGGATATGTTTTATCAAATGGAATCCTTGAATGCAGACAAGCTGTGGCTAGAAAAATTAAAAAATTGTATAATCAGGAAATTGATCCAGAAAGAATTATTATCATGCCGGGAGGAAAACCTACCATGAGTTATGCAATCCAATGTTTTGGTGAACCAGGAGTAGAAATTATTCATCCGACACCTGCATTCCCGATTTATGAGTCGATGATTAATTTTACGGGATCAAAAGCTGTCCCATACGATTTGACAGAAGACAAAGATCTAAAATTTAATCCAGAAAAAATTTTATCATTAATTACTGACAAGACAAGATTGTTAGTTTTAATAAATCCAAATAACCCAACAGGTAGTTTTGTTGAAAAATCAGACATAGATGTTTTAGCTGAAGGACTTAAAAAACATCCTCACGTAACTATTTTAAGCGATGAGATTTATAGTAGACAAATTTTCGATGGCAAAGAAATGCCTACATTCTTCAACTACCCAGAGTTAAGAGAGAGATTAATAGTTCTTGAGGGATGGAGTAAAGCGTATTCTATGACAGGTTGGAGATTAGGCTGGAGTTTCTGGCCGAAGAATTTAGTTGAACATGTAAATAAATTATTAATAAATAGCGTTTCATGTGTGAATGCAGCAGCTCAGTTTGCAGGTATCGCAGCCCTAGATGGATCTGATGACTCAATAGACGAAATGATGAAAAAGTTTACAATTAGAAGAAAGCTTATTCATGATGGATTGAATAATTTGCCAGGAGTTGAATGTAGTTTGCCCGGAGGAGCATTTTATGCTTTCCCTAAAGTGATAGGTACAGGAATGAATGGAGCAGAGTTTGCAAAAAAATGTATGCATGAGGCAGGTGTCGCTATAGTGCCTGGAACAGCTTTTGGAAAAACTGCAAAAGATTATGTAAGATTTAGTTTTGCAGCATCTCAGGCTAACATATCTCAAGCATTAGAGAATATAAAAAAAATGTTAGCTAAATAAGCTGTATTTTCCCTAAATTTCAATTAATATCAAAATTATGAATGAACAAGTACAGTCTGAATTAAAAAAAATTTTTAATGGTAGATTTTCAACGTCTGTTTCTACAAGGTCCAATTATGCAAGAGGTGAAGATACTTTTGATCCTGTTTTATCTCAAGCTGTAGTTTTTCCCGAAACTAACGAGGAAGTTTCTAAAATTTTAAAACTTTGTAATCATCATAAAATTCCCGTAGTACCATTTGGGACCGGAACTTCTTTAGAGGGCAATGTCGTAGGAAATGAGAATGGTATTACGATTTCTTTAGAAAAAATGAATAAAATTTTAAATGTAAATGTAGAAGATTTTGACTGTAGAGTACAAGCTTGTGTAACTAAAGAACAGTTAAATGATTATTTAAGAGAAGATGGTGTTTTCTTTCCAATAGACCCAGGAGCAAATGCAGCAATTGGTGGAATGGCGTCAACATCAGCCTCAGGAACAATGGCTGTAAAATACGGTACAATGAAAACAGTTATTACTGGATTAACAGTTGTTTTGCCAAATGGAGATATTATCAACACTGGAAGTAGAACAAAAAAAACATCTGCCGGTTACAATTTAACAAATTTATATATAGGCTCTGAAGGAACACTCGGAATAATTACTGAAATACAATTAAGATTGTCCCCTATTCCTGAAAGCATAATGAGTGCAGTTTGCCATTTTCAAAATTTAGAAGAGGCCGTTAGAACAGCTCAACAAATTATTCAATACGGCATACCTATAGCTCGTATTGAAATGCTCAATAAAGATCAAATGGATATAAGTATTAACTATTCAAAATTGAAAGATCTTAAAGTATTACCAACTTTGTTTTTTGAATTTCATGGATCAGAGTCATCAAACAAAGAGCATGTTAAAGTGGTTGAAGAAATTTCAAAAGATAATAAGGGAAGCTCTTTTAAGTGGGCAAAAGATCTCGCGGAGAGAAATAAATTATGGCAAGCTCGATGGGATGTCTATTACTCTGTTAAAGCTCTGATCAAGAATGGAAGAGTTTATTCAACGGATGTTTGTCTTCCAATTTCAAAAATAACTGAATGCGTTAAGTTTGCCGAAGAAGAAACAAAAAAATTTGGGTTACGGGCTCCTATGGTTGGACATTTAGGTGATGGTAATTTTCACGTAATTTTACCATATGATCCTCAAAAAAAAGAAACTTATAAAAAGATTAGAGAATTTAGTGATCTATTAATTAAAAAAACATTAGAATTAAATGGCACAATCACGGGAGAACATGGAGTTGGACTTCACAAAAAAGAATATCTTATAAAAGAACATGGAGATAATATACCAATAATGAAATCTATAAAAAGAACTCTTGACCCAAATAACATAATGAATCCTGGTAAGATTTTTGATTTAAATTAGAAACTCAAATGAAAAAAATTCTTATTACTAGAAGACTACTTAGATCTTGTGAAGACAGAGCTGCAAAAATGTTTGATGCAAAATTTAATTCTAATGATGAATTACATTCACAAGAAAAACTAATAAAACTCAGTGAAGGATGCGATGGAGTTTTATCTGCGCTAACAGATAAATTAGATGCAGAAACAATAAACAGATTACCAGATACCGTAAAAATATTATCAAACTTTGCAGTTGGATTTGGAAATATTGATTTAGAAGCAGCAAAAAAAAGAAATATTATTGTAACTAATACACCTGAAGTTTTGACTGACGCTACTGCAGAAATTGGTATCTTACTAATTCTAGGTGCATGCAGGAGAGCACCTGAGGGGATAGAAGCAGCTAAAGAGTCTAATTGGAAATGGTCAGCTGACTATCTGATAGGTAAGCAATTGACAGGTACAAGATTAGGAATTTTAGGGATGGGTAGGATAGGACAAAAAATAGCAAAAATAGCAAAATCTTTAGGCATGATAATTCATTATCATAATCGATCGAAACTAAGTGAAAGTAAAGAAAATGGTGCTATTTACCACAAGGATTTAAAAAGTTTAATGAGCGTTTCAGATGTGTTGTCAGTATGTTGTCCTGCAACAAAAGAGACAACTAATTTAATTAATAAAAAAACTTTGGAATACTTGCCTTCCGGAGCAGTTGTAACCAATGTAGCTAGAGGTGATATTGTAGATGATAATGCCTTAATAGATGCTCTTAATTCTCGAAAAGTTTATGCTGTTGGATTAGATGTTTATCAAGGAGAACCAAATTTAAATCCAGGTTATTTAAAACATAAAAGTGCTTTCATTCTCCCTCACCTTGGAAGTGCTTCAAAACAAACAAGAACTGCGATGGGAAATTTAGCTATAGATAACATTGATGAGTTTTTTAAAACTGGAAGCTGTAAAAACAAAGTAAATTAAACATTAATTCTTATATTCTAGCTTAAGTTGTACGCGAAATTATTTAAATTTTGGTGAGACTCTCAAAAATTTATATGTTTAAATAATTATAATTATTAATAATTAAGGGGGACAATATGTCTAAAAAAATAAAAGGAGTTAAAACTCCTTCAAGACGTAAGTTCTTTAAAGCAGCAGCAGCTACGGGTGCTGCAGCGGCAGCAACAGTTGCAATGCCAAACATTGCTTTTGGTGCACCGAAAACTTTAAAGATGCAAGCAGCTTGGCCATCAGGAGCAAATATATTCTTTGAAATGGCTGGCGACTACGCAAAAATGGTAAGCGACATGTCAGGCGGCGAGTTAAAAATCGACCTGCAACCTGTTGGAGCAGTTGTAAAAACTGGTGAAATAGGTCAAGCAGTAAGTTCTGGTGTTTTAGATATGGGACACTGGGTAACAGCTTATTGGTACGGTAAAAATCCTGCAGCTTCACTATTTGGAACAGGTCCATCATATGGAATGTCATCTCAAGAAATTATGGGATGGATAGAGTATGGTGGAGGTAGAAAACTATATGAGGAAACACTTGCAAAAGTAGGTTTCGATTATATTGGTTTCTTCCATATGCCAATGCCTGCTCAGCCTTTTGGATGGTTTAAAAAGAACGTAACAAAAGTATCTGATGTAAAAGGTATGAAGTATAGAACTGTTGGTTTAGCTACTAACGTACTAACAGCAATGGGAATGGTTGTAAGACAGTTACCAGGTGGTGAAATTCAGCCTGCTATGAAAACAGGTTTGATCGAAGCTGCTGAGTTTAACAACCCAACTTCAGACTCTCAATTTGGTATGCAAGACGTTTCTAAGCATTATCACTTAGGAAGCTTCCACCAATCTCAAGAGATGTTTGAAATTCCAGTTAATAAGAAGACATTTAATGGATTATCGCCTAAACATCAGGCTATTCTAAAAAATGCTGCTTATGCTGCAAACAGCGATAACTACTTTAAAGCATTAGTAAGATACTCTGCTGACTTATCTAAATTGATGAACCAGCACAAAGTAAATGTGTATCAAACTTCCGATGCAATCTTAGCTCAACAATTAAAAGGTTGGGACAAAGTAATTGGTGATTTCAATAAGAAAGATCCATTCTTTAAAAAGATCGTAGACTCGCAAAAAGCTTACGCTAAAAGAGTTATGAAATACTTACTCATGAACCAGCCTAATTATAAATTGGCTTATGAGAATGAATTTGGCTCAATAGCAAAAGTTAAAATTTAAACTTCAATTAATTTAAAAGGGGGCTAAATTGCCCCCTTTTTTTTATAGTAAAATTAAAAAAAGTAGATTAATTTAAACCTTATGAGATCTTTTATCTATTTCGCAGATCATCTAAGTACCTCAGTCGGTAAAGCTTTTTCTTGGTGTATTGTTATTTTGATGGGAGGTACATGTTACGAAGTTGTAATGGCATATGCTTTCAATGCTCCAACTTTATGGAATTTTGATTTTAGTCTTCAAATGTATGGTGCAATATTTATGATGGCAGGAGCTTATACGCTATCAACTGAAGCTCATGTCAGAGGCGATGTAATTTACAGACTATTTAAACCAAGAACTCAAGGCTATATAGATTTAATTTTATATTTTATTTTCTTCTTTCCAGGAGTAATAGCTTTAGCTTTTTATGGTTTTGAATATGCTTCACTGGCTTGGAAAATTAAAGAAACAAGCTGGAATAGTCCTGCACAAATCCAGATTTATATGGCGAAAGCACTAATACCATCAGCCGGAGTTCTACTTATTATACAAGGTATCAGCGAGGTCTTTAGATCAATAATTTGTATTCAAACAGGTCACTGGCCTGCTCGTATGGTTGTGGCAGAAGAAACTGAAAAGATTTTAATGAGAACATCACAAGACGAGGATCAAAAAGATGTTATTTAATTTAACAAACCCAGAAGTTGCAATATTTATGATGGCAATTTTTTTATTTGCAGTTCTTTTGGGTTTTCCAATAGCGTTTACATTAATGGCGATGGGAGTCGGCTTTGGTTATTACGCTTATTATGATCCAACTCGAATGGAGCACTTGTTAGATAATAGAATTTTTCAATTGTTTGTACAAAATACATACACAGTGATGGATAATACAGTTTTAACAGCTGTACCTTTATTTTTATTTATGGGTTATTTGGTTGAGAGAGCAGGAATCGTATCTAGATTATTCTTTGCTATAAGATTGGCTTCACATAGACTACCAGCTTCTATGGCTGTGGCCGCATTAATAACATGTGCTCTTTTTTCAACAGCTACTGGAATAATCGGGGCAGTAGTTACTTTGATGGGATTATTGGCTTGGCCGGCCATGATCAGAGCTGGTTATGATAAAAAATTTGCCTCGGGTGTCATTTGCTCAGGTGGATGTTTGGGAATTTTAATTCCCCCAAGTATTATGTTAATAGTTTACTCTGTAATTGCTCAATTATCTCCTTTAAGATTATTTGCTGCAGCTATATTTCCTGGATTGTTATTAGCTGGCTTGTATATTGCTTACGCTATAATAAGAGCATATTTAAATCCATCGATAGCACCCAAACCACAAGAAGGAGAAATACCTCCAAGATCTAAAATTTTAAAAGAAGTTTTAGTTTCTTTTCTTCCCCTTTTTTCTCTTATTATATTAGTATTAGGAACAATATTAGGTGGTCTTGCTACACCAGCTGAGGCTGCAGGTGTTGGTGCTTTTGGGGCGATTGTTCTATCTTATTTTTATAAAACTCTTAAATGGAAAAATTTTAAGGAGTCCGTATTTCTTACTGCTAAAACTACTGCAATGATAATGTGGTTGTTTATCGGCTCTTGGACATTTGCCTCAGTATTTTCCTATTTGGGAGGCCACGAGGTATTTGAACATTTTTTTAAATCAATGAATATTGCCCCTTGGCAATTTTTAGTTATAACGCAAATAATAATTTTTTTACTTGGTTGGCCATTAGAGTGGACCGAAATATTAATTATATTTGTGCCAATATTTTTGCCTTTAGTAGAATTTTTTGGAGTAAATCCCTACTTTTTTGCAATGCTTATTGCCTTAAATTTACAAACTTCATTTTTAACGCCACCAATGGCAATGTCTGCCTATTATCTGAAAGGTGTTCAAACAAAAAATGTTGAGTTATTAGATATTTTTAGAGGAATAATGCCTTTCTTAGCAATCGTTATATTTGCCATGGTTCTAATGTATATGTTTCCAGGTATAGCTCTTTGGCTACCAGATGCTTTATTTGCTAACTAAAAAACACAATGATAGAAACTGCTTCTTTAAATGCAAATGAGTTGGTTGCAAAATTAAAAACTGGTGAAATCTCGTCCGTTGACTTATGCAAAGCTTACATAAAAAGAATTGAGAAGTTTGAAAAAGATGTTCAGGCTTGGGAATTTTTAGATAAAAAGATTCTCCTTGAGAAAGCTGAAGAAGCTGACAATTATAGAAAGTCAGGCAAACCAACTGGTCCTTTACATGGTCTTCCTGTGGCAATCAAAGATATTATTGGAACTTATGATATGCCAACCGAATGTGGAACAGTTTTCAGAAAAAAAATGTCAAGCTCTCAGGATTCAGAAATAGTAAATTTGTTAAAAACTGCAGGTGCAATAATTATGGGAAAAACAGTAACTTGTGAGTTAGC
Organism: uncultured Pelagibacteraceae bacterium; assembly: GCA_902582345.1. Classification (GTDB taxonomy): domain Bacteria; phylum Pseudomonadota; class Alphaproteobacteria; order Pelagibacterales; family Pelagibacteraceae; genus Pelagilacustribacter. The sequence goes on from CACHRU010000003.1 coordinate 106,475, forward strand.
TTATATACATCCCAGCAAAACGAAAAATCCCCACGATTATTCAAGAACGCCTGGTGGTTCATCAAGTGGTTCAGCAGCTGTAATAGCTTCGCATATGGCTCATTTATCAATTGGTTCTCAAACAGGTGGATCGGTAATAAGACCAGCATCTTACTGTGGTGTTGTTGGCTACAAGCCTTCATATGGACTAATTTCTAGAAGTGGAGTTTTAAAGACATCAGATAAACTTGATACGATTGGTGTATTTGGAAAAACTGTTAAAGATGTTGCCTTACTCGCAAAAACTTTAATAAAAAAAGATTTATATGATCCCGCAACAGTTCACTTTGCTGCAGATGATATGATAAAAGTTTGTGATGAGGGCCCAATTTTTGAACCAAAATTTATTTTTTATAAAACAAGTAATTGGAAAGATATTAATAAAGAGTCACAAAAAGCATTTGAATTTTTTATAAAAAAATTTAAAAAGAATATCGAGATTTTTGATACACCTTCATACTTTAAGAAAATACCTGAATATCATAAAATAATTCATGAAACAGACTTAGCTAATAATTTTCAAGTATATTATAAAAAAGATAAGAAGAAACTTTCAAGGGAGATGAGAGAAGCAATTGAGAGAGGCATGAAGTACTCAGCTAACGAGTATACCGATGCTATTGATTTCATGAAACAAAGCTATGAGTCTTTCAAAGAAGTTTTTGAAGATTATCACGGAATTATAACCCCGTCTTCTAGCGGAGTTGCCGACAAAGGTCTAAAATCCACAGGTAGTGCAGATTTTCAAAAAATTTGGACCTATTTAGGTTTGCCGACTATTTCACTCCCTTTACTAACAGGTGAAAATAACTTACCATTAGGAATTCAGTTAGTTGGGAATAAACTTGATGACCTTAGATTTCTGGGTACAGCCAACTGGTTAGAAAAAAATTGTAAAGATGAATAGTAAACTTACTACAATAATAGGATGTGGATTATGCATTGCCTTTTTAATTGGTTTAGCAACTACATTGACGCGGTCAATGATGATTGGTTTTAAAGATGTGTTACCCGTATACATACTTATGGGCTTAGTAATTGTAATGATGCTTTATGAAGCCTTTTTTGACAAAAAAAAGTAATCTTTACCCTTATTTATTATTATTTATTCAACCAATTTTTATGGCAACTAATATAATTGTTGCTAGAGGTGGAGTTGAGTATGTACCACCAATTTCTTTAGCTTTTTGGAGATGGTTTTTTGTTTTTTTAATCTTAGCTCCCTTTTTTTATTTAGAAATTTATAAGAAGAGAAAAATTTTCAAAAAAGAGTTTTTAAAATTATTTTTTCTAGGTTTCATGGGTTGTGGTGTTTGTGGAGCATTTCCTTTTATTGCTGGAATGTCAACAACGATGGCAAATATGGGTATAATATATACATCCTCTCCAGTTTTTATAATAATTCTCTCTGTATTTATTTTTGGAGAAAAAGTAGGCTTAAGTAGAATTTTTGGACTTATAATTTGTTTGATAGGAGTCGTAACGATTATAACAAAAGGAAACATAAATTACCTTTTGAACTTTAGTTTCACATCTGGAGATTTTTGGATGTTAGGTGCTGCAGCTGGATGGGCTTTATATTCTATTTATCTTTTAAATTGGAAAAGTAGCTTTAGCTTAATGGGCAGGTTCACATTAATAGCTTTTTTTGGTTTTATTTCTCTATTACCTTTTTATATGCTTGAGCAAGCTTTTCTTTTTAAAACAAATTTCAATTTAATCTTTTTTGCTTGGGTTTTATTTGCGGCTGTTTCACCTGGAATTATCGCTTTTACTCTTTATACAAAAGTACAAAGACATTTGGGTGCCTCATTGACTGGATTTACACTATACTTATTTGCGGTGTATGGTGCAATTTTTGGCATAATTATTTTTGAAGAAATATTAATGCCGTTTCATTATTTTGGGGGTGCCTTGGTTTTTGTAGGAGTATATTTAGCAAGGAAAATAAAATCATCATGAAATATATTTATATTTTTTTCACATCAGCATTATTCATCTATTTAATACTTTTAACTTTAATATATTTTAATCAAAGAAAATTACTCTATCTGCCAAGTGAAAATAATTATTTAGACGATCCTATTAAATTTGATTATACCGAATATTTTATTGAAGTTGATAAAAATATAAAAATTAGATCGTGGTTTATTAAAAAAGATTTAAAAAACTATAAAACTCTTTTGTTTTTTCATGGAAATGCTGGCAACTTATTTAATAGATCTTATAAGTTGAATAAACTTAGTGAATTGAATTTGAATATCCTTATTATCTCATGGCGAAGTTTTAGTGGCAATCCTGGTGAACCAACTGAAAGCAATTTATATAAAGATGCAAAAAAGGCTGTTCAATGGTTAAATAAAAAAGGTGTTAATTCTAAAAATATTATCTTATATGGCGAGTCATTAGGAACAGGTGTAGCAGTAGAAATAGGCCAGAGTAACAATTTTGATAGTATAATTCTTGAGTCCCCCTATACATCAATGACGAAAGCGGCAAAAATTTATTATCCCTACCTTCCAGTAAAATTTTTATTAAAAGATAAGTATGATTCAGAAACAAAAATAAAAAAAATTGAAACTCCAATCCTGATAATGCACGGAAAAAAAGATAATATTATACCATTTCATATGGGAAAAAAATTATTTGATATAGCAAACCAGCCAAAAAAATTTTTACAAATTAATGATGATGATCATATGTTAACCTTCAATGAAAAATTAATTTTTGAGATTAAAAATTTTATTGAAAAAAACTAATTTACAGATAGTAAAGTTTTTGCAAATAAATCTGCCTTAAAAGGTTGTAAGTCATCCTCTTTTTCACCCATACCAATAGCAACGATTGGTAAATTATATTTTTTACAAATTGCTAACACCACCCCACCTTTTGCTGTGCTATCTAGTTTTGTAATTATTAACCCACTGAGGTTATGAATTTTTGAAAATTCTTCAACTTGATTAATAGCATTTTGCCCTGTAGTTGCATCTAATACTAAAATTGTTTCATTTGGATAGTTCTCATCAATTTTCTTCAAAACGCTAATAATTTTTTTGTATTCTTCCATAAGGTTTTTTTTATTTTGTAATCTGCCAGCTGTATCAATTAATGCTACATCTATTTGATTTTTTTTAGTGAACTCTGCAGTCTTGTATGCAACAGAGGCAGGGTCACTTCCTGTTTCGGACTTCACTATGTCTGCTTTTATCTTTCTTGCCCATAAATCAAGCTGATCTATTGCTGCTGCTCGAAAAGTATCTGCTGCTCCAAACACTACCGACTTATTATTATCTTTAAAAAATTTTCCAATTTTTCCAATAGTCGTTGTTTTTCCAACACCGTTAACGCCTGAGACTACAATAACAGCAGATTTGTTATTGCCAAGATCATCTAAGTTTTTTTCATACTTTAAAAGATCTAATGAAAGCTTATCAGCCAATAATCTTATTATTTCTTTATGATCATCTAATTTTTTATCTATTCTAAATTTTTCAAAATCATTTCTTAGATTTTTTGCCGTCTCTACTCCAACATCTGAACTAATTAGTAAATCTTCAAATTCTTCTAGTATGTTTTTATCGATTTTTCTTTTTTGAAATATATTATTAATACCCTCAGATAATGCCGAGGAACTTTTATTTAATCCTATTTTAAATTTATCAAATAAATCCATTCAGATCTCAAGTTTAGTATGTCTTATTTCTGAAACCGGACCTCTCATAAATATATTGAGATCTGCGTCCATTTTTATATTTAAACTTCCTTCTTCGAATTTAATATTAATATCATTTTTAGTTAACTTCTTAATAAACGCTGCAACAGCTGTAGCACAAGCAGCTGTTCCACATGCTTTTGTTAGTCCAGCACCACGTTCCCATACGTTTACTGTAATATTGTTTTCATCATCTATTTGAGCAAAAGTAACATTTGTTCTTTCTGGAAATAATTCATGATTCTCTATTTTAGGTCCTATCATTTTTAGATCATATTCAAAACAATTTTTGACGAAAAAAATTATATGGGGATTTCCTATATTAAGGCTAAATCCATCAGTGAATTTTTTACCATCAATATCTAGAGTTATATTTTTGTGATTTAACTTTTCTTTTAATGGAATCTTAGTCCATTCAAATACAGGTTTCCCCATTTCCAATTGAACATCTGACTCCCCAATAATTTTTGCATTAAGCAATCTATTATTTGTTCTTAATTTGATTTCTTTATTATTTAAATCTTTGCTTAATAAGTAAGCTACACACCTACTTCCATTTCCACACGCACTTACCTCACCACCATCTGAATTGAAGATGGTTATTGGAAATGTGTTATTAATTTCTTTTTCAATAAATATCATTTGGTCAAATTCAATATTACGGTGAAAAGACTTTAGATTACCCAAATAAATTATTTTTTCTTTGGGTATATTTATGGAGTTTTCTCTTCTATCTATAATAATAAACCTATTACCTAGACCCTCCATTCTAATAGCATTAATCAAAGGCATATTAGTAGATTAGTATAATTATTCATTGACTTTTAAAACCCCTAATTGTACCTTCAACCACTTTCCGCAAATACACGTGTTTTTGCGGTGCTCTTAGAAATAAGAGGATCGACACCAGTCAGCGAGGGTTCGCCCACTGGTGCGATAGGTGCTGGAGCATTTAAATGTTTGAAAATTTAACCGGAAAATTAGAAAAAGTTTTTTCTAAACTAAAACAAGCCCCCTCTTTAACTGAGGAACAGGTAGATAGTGGACTGAAGGAAGTAAGAATAGCTCTCCTTGAGGCAGATGTAGCCTTGGAAACTGTAAAAGAATTCATTTCAAAAATTAAACCCAAAGCCATCGGTAAAGAAATAATAAAATCAACTACACCTGGTCAAATGATAGTTAAAATTGTTAACGATGAATTGATTTCTTTACTAGGAAGCGAAACAAAAGATATAAATTTAAAAGCCCAAAGTCCAATTTCAATTTTATTAGTTGGTCTACAAGGATCAGGTAAAACAACATCAGCTGCTAAATTATCAAAATTTATTAATAAAAAATTTAAGAAAAAAGTAATGCTTGTAAGTTTAGATATTTATAGACCAGCGGCACAAGATCAATTAAAAGTTTTAGCAGAGACTAATAAAATTGAGCACCTACCAATTATCAAAAATCAATCACCATTAGATATTTCTAAAAGAGCTTTAAACTCAGCTACTTTAAGTGGAATAGATGTAATTATATTTGATACTGCAGGCAGAACCCAAGTCGATCTCTCTATGATGAGTGAAATAAAACAGATTAAGAGTTTTATAAAACCAACAGAAACAATCCTCGTAGCTGATGCTTTAACAGGACAAGTAGCAGCTAATGTAGCTAATGAATTTAATAAAGCAGTAGACTTATCAAGTGTAATTCTTACAAGAGTAGACGGTGACAGTAGAGGTGGAGCAGCTCTAAGTATGAAACAAATTACTGGAAAGCCTATAAAATTAATTGGAGTTGGAGAAAAAATAGATGATCTAGAGCAATTTCATCCTGAAAGAATAGCTAAAAGAATTCTTGGAATGGGTGACATCGTTTCATTAGTTGAGAAAGCCTCACAAGACCTTGATGAAAAAAAGGTAAAAGAAATGGAAGAGGAACTTAGTCAGGGATTATTTACAATGGAAAACTATCTTTCTCAAATTCGTCAAATGAAAAAAATGGGTGGCATGGACGGTGTGATGTCGATGCTTCCAGGCGTAAGCAAGCTAAAACAACAAATGAGCGATGCAGCAATAGATGAGAATATTCTTAGTCAAAATGAAGCTATCATTTTATCAATGACTAAAAAAGAAAGAAAAAATCCAAAAATTATAAGCGGATCAAGAAGAAAAAGAATTTCAAATGGTTCGGGAGTAGATGTGACGAAGATAAATAAGCTATTAAAACAATTTAAGATGATGTCTGAAATGATGAAAAAGATGTCGAAAGGAAAAAAAATTCCATCTGGAATAATTCCAGATGAAATAATGAACCAAATAAAATGAAAGGAATAATATGTTAAAAATAAGACTATCTATGGGAGGAGTGAGTAAAAGACCAATTTATAAAATTGTTGTTGCAGACAGCAGATTTCCAAGAGATGGAAGGTTTGTAGAAAAACTCGGGTCTTTCAACCCCTTGCTACCAAAAGAAAAAAAGGAAAGAATTAAAATTGAAACTGAAAGAGTAAAATATTGGATTAGTAAAGGGGCTAAACCTACTTTAAGAGTATCTAGAATACTTGGTGAAGTAAATTTAATGCCAATACCTAAACCAGGAAATAAT
>CACHRU010000004.1 GCA_902582345.1 uncultured Pelagibacteraceae bacterium
ATAAAACATGAAAAAAATTAATATTGCTATTGTAGGTTTGGGTACTATTGGTTCTTATTTTTATAATTTCATTAGTAAAAACAAAGATGCAATATCTAAAAAAACTAATGTTATACCGAATATCATTTATGTTTGTGCAAGAAATCCCAAGAAAAAAAGATTATTTAAAATTCCAAAAAAGAAATGGGCAAAAAAATACACTGATATTGTCAAAGACAAGAATGTAGATGTGGTTGTTGAATTAATAGGTGGTAGTGACGGGGCTGCTAAAGATCTAGTTATCAAAGCTTTACTCAATAAAAAACATGTTGTGACCGCCAACAAAGCCCTAATAGCAAAGCATGGAGATAAGCTTTCAAAAATTGCAGAAGAAAAAAAAGTTAATCTGGAGTATGAAGCTGCTGTATGCGGGGGTGTTCCTATAATAAGATCTATTAAAGAGGGTTTGATTGCTAATAAAATTCAAAAAGTTTATGGAATTTTTAACGGAACTTCAAATTATATTTTATCATCAATGGATCAAAATAAACTTCAGTTTAAAAATGTTTTAATTAAAGCTCAAAGACTTGGTTACGCTGAAAATAATCCAGAGTCAGACTTAAACGGAGAAGATGTTGCATCTAAAGTTCAAATACTTTCATCATTAAGTTTTAATTCATTTATAAATAAAAATATTCACATTGAAGGGATAAAAAATATTGATATGGATGATATTTCAAATGCAGACAAATTAGGCTATAAGATAAAATTACTTGGTTTTTCAGAATTAATAAATAATAAAATTTATCAAAGAGTACATCCAACTTTGATAAATAAATCATCTTACATAGCAAGCATTAATGGTGTTTTAAATGCAGTAATTGTAAATGGTTTACCAGTAGGTAAAAGTGTTATTCAGGGCGAGGGCGCGGGGCCATCTGCTACAACATCTGCACTTATATCTGATGTTTCATCAATATTGAGAGGAAATATTAAATACCCTTTTGTAATTTCGAATAAAAAAAGAAAAAAACTCCATTCAGGAAATATTTCAAAACTCTCTTTTTCAGCTTATGTTAGACTTGATGTTAAAGACAAACACGGAGTTTTATCAAATATAACTAAAACTTTTTCTAGATTTAAAGTGTCTATAAAAAGACTAATTCAAAACCCTGCTAAATCCAAAAAAAACTCATCGATTGTAATAATTACTCACAGGGCCCTCGATTTAAATCTGCAAAAAACACTGAAAATTTTATCTAAGAAGAATTATATGATAAAAAAGCCTAAATTAATAAGAATTGAAAATAATTAATGGCTATCGATGTTAAGTACTTAAATAAATTCATTTCTGTCACTGAAAAAGCAGCCATTGGATCATCTTTTTTTATTGGGAAAAAAGATAAGATCGCAGCCGATCAAGGTGCAGTCGATAAAATGAGGAGTGAACTTAATAAAATTGAGATGAAAGGGCTCGTTGTAATAGGAGAAGGCGAAATGGATGAAGCTCCAATGTTATACATTGGTGAAAAAGTTGGAACAAACCGCGGTCCTTTGTTTGATATAGCCCTAGACCCTTTAGAGGGGACCAACTTTGTTGCAAATAATTTACCTAATTCTTACTCAATGATCGCGGTAACGGAAAAAGATAATCTTTTTTCTGCACCCGATACTTATATGGAAAAAATTGCTATAGGTCCTAATCTACCTAAAAATTTACTAGACTTAGATAATCCAGTAGAAAAAAATTTAAATTTATTAGCTAAAGCTAAAAATAAAAAATTAACTGATTTAACCGCATGTGTACTACAAAGACCAAGACACGATAAAATTGTACAATCTTTAAATAAATTAGGTGTAAAAATTAAATTTATATCAGACGGTGATGTTGCAGGCGTAATTGCTGTAGGAGATAAAAATTCAAAAATAGACATATATTTGGGTATAGGAGGTGGTCCAGAGGGTGTTTTATCTGCTGCTGCACTTAGTTGTATTGGCGGACAAATTCAAACAAGATTAGTTTTAGATAATGAACAAAAAAAAAGAATTGATCAATTTGGAATTAAAAATTTAAAAAAGAAATATAATATCGATGATATGGTTAAAGGAGACGTAATTTTTTGCGCTACTGCAATAACAGATGGATTACTTGTACCTGGCATTCAAAAGAAGGATGATGAATTTGTTACATCAACTTACGCACTACACAAATCCTCTAATACGATAAAAAAAGTTACAAATATTCATAAAGGATGAATAATATTTCAGTATCAGGAAAAAAGTGGTCATTAAAAAAATTTAATGAAGAAGACGTTATTTTTTTTAAAGAAAATTTTTTTTTGGACCATATTATTTCAAAATTATTATCTGTGAGAGGTGTGCCAAGAAAAGAGGTTGAATTATTTTTGAATCCATCCTTAAAAAATATTTTACCAAATCCTGAAATCTTAAAGGATATGAATAAAGCAACCAATAAAGTATTTGATAATATATCAAAAAAGAAAAAACTTGGAATTTTTGGTGATTATGATGTAGATGGAGCTAGCTCCACAGCTTTGTTAGGAAATTTTTTCAAGAAAATAAACCATCCTTACGAAATTTATATACCAGATAGAAAAACTGAGGGTTATGGACCAAGTAAAGAAGGTTTGAAAAAATTGATTGATCTAAATGTAGGTTTAATTTTTACCGTTGATTGTGGAACAATGTCATTCGAACCAATTAATTATGCAAATAATAAGCAAGTAGACATTATAGTTTTAGATCACCATCAGAGTGAAATAAAACTTCCTGATGCTCATTCAATAGTAAATCCAAATAGATACGACGACGAGTCAAACTTAAAATATCTTTGTGCTTCAGGAGTCTGTTTTATGTTTTTAATTTCTCTAAATAAAAAATTACGTGAAGAAGGATGGTATATACATAATAAAATAAAAGAACCAAATCTCTTAGAATTTTTAGATTTGGTTTCTCTTGGAACAATTTGTGATGTAGTTCCTTTAATTGGTCTTAATAGAGCACTAGTAAAACAGGGTTTGAAAATACTTAACTTAAAAAAAAATCTTGGAATAAAAACACTTCTTGATATTTGTGGTATTGAAACAAACTTATCCACTTATCATTTAGGATATATGATTGGTCCAAGAATAAATGCAGGTGGTAGAGTTGGAAAATGCTCACATGGCGCAAATTTACTTATGAATTCTGAGCCAAAAAAAATATTTCAGATTGCATCCGAGTTAGAACAATTTAATAAAGAAAGAAAAATTCTCGAGTCAAATCTCTTGAGTGCAGTTTTAAATTTAACTTTAGAAAAAAACAAAGATCCAGTTCTTATCCTAGACGGTGAAAATTGGCATGAGGGTATTATTGGGATAATTGCATCAAAAATTAAAGATAAATTTAATAAACCAACAATTATTGTATCGACTAAAAATGGAGTCGGTAAAGCATCTGCTAGATCAATAGTTGGTTTTGATATAGGTTCAGTGATTATTTCTGCAGTTCAAAAAAAATTATTGATTAAAGGAGGAGGGCACAAAATGGCTGGCGGTTTTTCCCTTAAAATGTCAAATTTAAATGATTTTAAAAAATTTATTTTTAATAAATTTAATCAATTTCAAAATAAAAATTCTTTGGATAAAATATTTTATATTGATAGCGAAATATCTCCCTCAGCGTTGAATATTAATTTTTATGAAAATTTGGAAAAATTGGCACCATTTGGCTCTGGAAATCCTGAACCAAGATTCGTTATTGAAGATCTTAAGGTGATAAAATCAAAAATTGTTGGAGAGAAACACGTCAAATCTATTTTACTAGCTAAAGATGGTTCATCTATATCATCTATTTGTTTCAACTGCTTGGATAATGAAATTGGTCAATTTTTAATCAATAATAATAAGGATTTTTTTAGTATTGTAGGTAAATTGAGTTTAAATGAATGGAAAGGGAAAAAAAATGTAGAGTTTATTATCGACGATATTTCTGTTATTAAGAAAATCAAAAATAAGGTCCCATCGTCTATCGGTTAGGACACATGGTTTTCATCCATGAAAGAGGGGTTCGATTCCCCTTGGGACCGCCAAAACTTTCCAAAAATTAGAATTACCAATAAATATTTTGATTAAATTTACGTTCAGTGTGATCAAATTGTGATCGTTTTGCGATCATTTATTTGTTAGAATTTTATATGAAAAAAATTTTCTACACTTTAATTTTATTTATTTTTTCATCTTTAAATGCTTACGCAGGTATATTTAGTAAAGATATATTTAAATTTGAAAGATGTTTTACCGAAAGCTATTCAAATCATAATGATTGGATTAAAAATAGTGGTTTTGTTAAATGGGAGTGGGAAATTAATTTAAAAAAAAAGTCAGCAACAAGAATAGCTCAATTAGCATCTGATAACATGTTACGAGTTGATAGTTTTAATATAATTGCTGTTACAGATGAATTTATTAAAACCGATGATCCAACAGGAACTTCATATATTTTTTTTAGAAAAAATGGAGAAATACAAGTTAAAGGTCTAGGTCTATCTAAAATGTTTTGTGAAAAGTATAGCTAATTTATGAAACCAACATTTAGTAAAATAATAATATATTTAATTGTTGTGAATTTTTATCAAAATTTAATGGCAGCTGATTTGCCAGAAAAATTATTTGGTGTAAAATTAAAAGATCATATCGCTATTTATGCTGATAAAAGAAAATATAAAGAATCTTTTATGCCGAAAGGGACACTGAGTTTTAAACTATCAACAAAAGATGAATTAAAAGAAATAAAACCAAATGATATTTTTGATTATTATTATTTGACTACAAAAAAAGATTTAAAAGTTTTATCCATTGAAGCTATTAAAGAGTATCCGGATGTAAAATCTGAGAATTTTAATAATGTTTGTCTTTCTGAATTACAAAAATTGAATAAAACTTTAGCTGATTTATATAATGTAAATCCAAATAAATTTAAACGTCGAGATTATAAAGTTAAAGATGATACTTTCACCTATTTAATTCAAACAAAATCATTAAATTATAGAATAGGTGGAGAAAGTATAAGACTTTTCATTAGATGTGGTCATATAGGTGTTAAAGGACAAGTGGTGAGCCTACTGTCATTAGGCTTCATGACTCAAGAGCATTTCAAGAAAGATTGGTCACCTTTACTTGAAGATATGAAATTAATATCAAATGATTTCATTAAAAAAGATTTAAGAGGTTTTTAAAAGTGATCAAATTGCGATCACGCTCTAGTTAATTTAAAAGAATTATGCTAAAAGCATTGCTAATAAAGTGGTTCTGACCTAGGGTCACCATCAACAAAGAGGGGTTCGATTCCCCTTGGGACCGCCAAAAACTTCAAAAACCCTCAATAAACATAACTAGCAAATTATAAATTATTATTTTACTGTGTCACCAGTGTGTCATGAAAAAATTACTTATTATTTTTATTCTTTTACTGTTTTCATGCAGTCAAGAAGATCAAAGTATGAAAAATTGTATAAAAGATTTGCAAACAAAATCTATTATTAAAAATGGAAATGAAATGAAAATAAACAAAGAAATTGCTATTAAGTATTGTAATTTGTTTGATGAAAGTTTCCCAGAATTATTTAAAAAAAATAAAGGTGTGAATTTGGGTGTTGAGCAGGAATGGAACATTAGATGAAATATCTATTTATAATTTCATATGCCATTTTTATTTTTTTTATAAGCGCAGTTTCAAAAGCAGAGACTAAGTGGGAAGAATTTACTAATACTGCTAATTCTATAATTTATATAACTGAAGAAAATCTTCAAATAACAAAAGGTTATGTTCAATTTGATTTTTTGTATGATTTTAGAAAAAAGAACGCTGATATCTCGTCAATGAGGGTCACTTATATCATTGACTGTAAAAAACAAAAATCAGCTATTAAGAAAACAATCAGTTACGCAAAACCAATGGGCAAAAACAAATTAAGAGAAGAAATTAAAAAAGATTTAAAATGGGATACAGTTCTCAGTACAAAAACTAAAGTTACTGCTCTTGGATTAGCTATGAGAGAGGGTTGTATTTAAGTTTATATATGAAAAAATTAATTGTTAATATTTTTATTCTTTTACTGTTGTCTAATTTGTGTATAGCTCAAGACCGAAACTTTGTACCTGTCGCAACAGTAAATGGTGAATTATATCTATTAGATTTCAATTCAATAAAACCAGGCGATAATAATGAAATAAAATATATTCAGTTAATATCATTTAAAAAAAAACAAACTACAGAAAATGGAAAAAAATATCTATCAGTACAAATGTATATGAAAGGTAAATGTAATGAAATGATTAACAAACCCTACATTTTACAATACTATGATGCTCAAATGAAAAAAGGAAATATAGTAAGATCAGCAAAATGGGGTGGTGATTGGAGTAAACCTAAAAAAGGAACTGCCTACCATGTAGTTTTAGAAGAAGCTTGCAAAAATTAAATTTGAAGTCTATTCCACCTCCAAACACCTATTGGAATAGTCTTTAGTGAATGTTAAGATAAGTTATGAAAAATTTATTTTTATCAATAATATTTATTTTTTTTTGTATAACAAAAGTTAACGCAATTACGATAGTTTGCGAACACTCTGGAGAAAAGTTTGATTATATGTTTATACTAGATGGAAATGAAACTTTCGCATATGTTCTTGAAGGTAATAAAGATTCTGGTATTGGCGAAATAAAACGTACTAAAACACCAGAAGGTTGGATATTTGAATTAACAAATATGTATCAAGGTCAAAAAGAAACAATGACTTGGGATGTAAATTTAAGAAAAAAAAGTGGGCTCTTTAAAATGAATTTGGTTGGTAAGAAAAAAACACGAAAAGTAAAGTGCAGTAAATTGCTCTGACAAATACTAGACGCAATGCCTTGGTCTAATAATAGTTTTTCTCTCTCCGAAAAAGTGAAAATTGATAAATTATTTTTAAATGTTCACAATTTTACTAATAAAGAAGTGAACTACATTTACTCAAGCTCAGAAGATGACAAAGAATATATGCATTATGAATTATTAATTAATAAAAAAGCATATTTAAGATTAAAAGCAAACAAGATTACCTATAACAATTTAAAAAATTATCTTGATAAAATGGAAGACAATAAACCAAGTGACATTAAATTGGACCGAATTAAAAACAAAAACTCTTTTCGTTTGATGCCTAATTACGATGATATGAGTAAATCAAAAGATCTTTTTCCTTTTAGAGAAATTCAATTTACTTCAATGATTTTTTTAAAAAATGACAAATATAAAGGATTATGGACCAATCTAGCATTTGATAGATTTTGGGTGCTATATGATGTTAAAAAAAAAGATGGTTTTTTTGGAGATTATAAAGATTGGGATTTTGAAAATTGGGACAAGGATTTAAAAGATGAATTTGATAATACAATTGGAAATAATTTTATAAAGAAAACAATTAAATTTTTTAATAAGATCAAACCATCTCAATATGAAAATCCCAAGATTAAGTAGTGTGTCTGCAGTGAGTCCGTTCTTGCCTATTTTTTTAAAATCATTTAATAATAAGGCTTATTTTAATTAACAAAGAGGGGTTCGATTCCCCTTGGGACCGCCAAATTTTTATGTATAAAATAGCTGTCATCGAAAAAATCCATGAAGATGGTTTAAAAATTTTTTCTCAAAATCCCAATTATGAGTATGAACTAATTGAAGACACTTCAAAAGAAAATCTTATCAAAGAATTACCAAAATTTGATGGATGCACTTTAAGAGTCTCTGAATTAAATTCTGAAGTATTATCTCACTGTAAAAAATTGAAAGTTATATCAAGACATGGAGTGGGTTATGATAATGTTGATCTAGATTATATTAAAAAAAATAAAATTTCATTATTAATTACAGCAACAGCAAATGCAGTATCTGTAGCTGAACATGTTTTTTATATGATGCTATACATTTCTAAAGGGTTTAATAAATTTGATAGTGAAGTGCGATTGGGAAATTTCAAAAAAAATTCTCAAAAAATCAAAACTTTCGAGTTAAATAACAAAGAAATACTTATAGCCGGTTTCGGTAGAATTGGTCGAGCTCTATCAAAGAGATGCTCAAGCTTTCAGATGAAAATGAATATCTATGATCCTTATGTTGATGAAAAAACTATAAATAATTGTGGTGGAAGAAAAGTAAGTGATTTCAATTTGGCTTTAAAAACCGCGGATTATGTCTCAATTCATATGCCTCTTACAGACAAAACTAATAATATAATAAACTACGATAATCTAAAAAAAATGAAAAAAAATTCAATTATAATAAACACTTCTAGAGGATCTATAATCAATGAATTAGATCTAGACAAAGCTTTAAATGAAAATTTAATTTTTGGGGCAGGTTTAGATGTTTTTGAGAAAGAGCCAGTTGATAATAATAATCCATTACTAAAAAATGAAAAAGTCTTTTTAAGCCCACACTCAGCTACATTTACTGAAGAGTGCAAGTCTAAAATGAGTATTGAAACAACAAAAAATATAATTGATTTTTTTGAAAAAAAAATAGATAAATCAATGATAGTAAAGTTATGAAAGATATAATCAATAAAATTAAATCATTTGGTCTTTTAGAATTTTTAGTTACTGCTTCTTTAATTTACGTTATATCGATGTTAATTTGGACTGCATCGACTAGATCTGCGATTGAAGATAAAGCTAATCAAATTAAATCTAATCATAAAAAAGTAGTCGAATACATGAATGAGCAAGTAAATATATGCACACAAAATAGTAATTCTGTGACACCATGGGGGGAAAATTGTAAAAATATCTGGACCTCATCTTTAATTGTTGAATATATATTAAAAAATTTAAAACTTTCTAATCCATATTCTTTAAATAAACCTTTAATTCAAATATCATCAGATCCCAGAATACAGGCAGAGGGTAAAGCGGGTCAATCAACCGATAAAGGAATTATTTTTGTATCTTCAAATAATTTTAATGCTGAGCCAGGATCAGAATGGATTATTGGAACTTGCACAAAATCTCCATGTGTAGCTGCAGGTAATAATGAACTTGTTTCAATTTACCGTTAATCTAAAATCTCAAAACCAACTTTTGTTGTGACATTTTTTAAATACTTATAACCTTTTTTTGCGTATTCTAATGGGTTCGCTTTTGCTGGATCTTGTTCTGCTTCCACAACTATCCATCCTGAGTAATTTTTATCCTTTAAAATTTTAAGGAATGGATGATAGTCAATACATCCATCTCCAGGTACTGTAAAAGTTCCATTTAAAAAAGCCTGCCTAAAAGAAAAATCTTTTTTTAAACATTTATCTAAAACTTCTTTCCTAATATCTTTGCAATGAACATGCTTTACTCTTTGGTAGAATTTATCAAGTAATTGCAAAGAACTACCCTGAGCGAACATCATGTGACCTGTATCTATAAGAAGTTTGACACTATCGTTTGTACTTTCTATTAATCTTTCAGTATCTTGTTGTGTTTCAATAACTGTTCCCATGTGATGGTGATAAGCTAAGGGCATACCTTCATCCTCCATCATCTTACTTATTTCATTTATTCTACTAATTAATTTACTCCAATCATCATCATTCAATTTTGGTCTTTTAGATAAAGATATATTTGGAATATTTTGAATTGAGCCAGTCACTTCGGCAAAAACCATACAGGGTGCACCACAGTCTTTAAATAAATCTAATTGTTTTTTCATTAAATTCATTTCTTCTTTAGGCGTGTTATGTAAAAGTTTTGCTCCATACCATCCAGAACATAACTTTAAATTTTCTTTTTTAAGTTTAGGTAATAATTCTTCCGACTCAAGTGGAAATTTACCTCCAAACTCTACACCTGAAAATCCTGCAAGCTTTGCTTCATAAAGGCATTGTTCTAACGTAGTTTCACCACCAAGTTCTGGCATATCATCATTACTCCAAGCAATGGGTGCAACACCTAATCTGATACTCATAAATTTTAATTTAAATAATATTTAAAACATATACAATAATAAATATGTTAAATGTAGCCTTACTTGGATTTGGAAGAATTGGACAGATGCATGCTGAAAATATTAAAAATCATAATAAACTTAATTTACTCTATATATGTGAGAAAGATAGTAAATTAGCGAAGAAAGCAAAACTAAAATTTAATTGTAAGGTTGTAAAAAATTATAAAACTTTATTCGAGGATAATATGGTTGATATAATTTTCATATCTTCATCTACACCTACACATATTAATTTTATTAAACTAGGAGTTAGAAATAATAAAACCGTTTTTTGTGAAAAACCATTAGATTTAAATTTAGATAAAATTAAAAATGCGTATAAAATTATAAATAAAAAAAAACATAAAATTCAAATGGGGTTTAATCGTAGATTTGACCCCGGACATCATTCCATAAAATTATCTTTAAAAAATAATAAGATAGGTAGTTTGGAAAAAATAATTATTACTAGTAGAGATCCTTCACCCCCACCTTTAGCTTATCTAAAAATTTCTGGAGGTATTTTTAAAGATATGATGATACATGATTTTGATTTGTGTAGATATTATTTGGATAAAGATCAGATCAATGAGATTTCATCTTTTGCGACGAGATTCAAAAATATGTATAAAAAAATTAATGATTATGAATTGGCAACGGTTACAATGAAGAGTAAAAAAGGGGTTTTATGTATAATTAATAATTCACGACATTGTTCTTTCGGTTACGATCAGAGGGTTGAATTATTTGGATCAAAAGGTATGTTGATATCAAATAATAAAAAAATAACAGAGGCTGAGTTTTATAATTCAAAAAATACTAATTCCAAAAATTTGTTTCTTAATTTTTTTATTGAGAGATATAATGAAGCTTATAAAATTCAACTTGATGAATTGGTTAAACTTGCAGAAAAAAATATTATTTCTAGATCCAGTTTTTCTGACGGTTATGAAGCTTTAAAATTAGCTGAAGCTGCGTACAAATCGCTTAAACAAAAAAAAACCGTCTTTATTAAATAATTAATATATACTATAAGTTGTATTGTTCATTTTGCCTTAATTATTTTTTGAAATTCTAAATTTTTTTTGTTTTAATATAAAAATAAATTAACAACAAGGAAACAAATATGAAAAAACTATACTTTACTATTGTAGCTTTTGTTACATGGTCAATGATGTCTTTATCTGCGTTTGCAGTTGACATAATTGTAGTGTCACACGGGCAAGCTAACGACCCTTTTTGGTCTGTAGCTAAAAACGGAGTTGATAAAGCTTGTAAAGATATGAAAGTGTCTTGCAAGTATACTGCTCCTGGAACTTTTGATATGGTTGAAATGGCAAAATTAATTGATAATGCTGTTTCGCAAAAACCAAAAGGAATAGTTATAACTCTTCCTGATGCAGCAGCATTAGGCAAATCTGTTAAAGCTGCAATTTCAGCTGGAATACCTGTAATTTCAATGAACTCAGGTTCTGATGATTACATGAAACTTGGAATAAGTGCGCACGTCGGGCAAACAGAGTTCGAAGCTGGAGTAGGTGGTGGACAAAAAATGAAAGCCGCTGGAGGAAAAAAAGCTTTGTGCGTTAACCATGAAGTGGGAAATGTAGCTCTTGATAGAAGATGTGCTGGATTTAAAAAGGGTTTTGGTGGTTCTGTAGAAATTTTAGGAACATCAAATGACCCAACTGAAATTCAGAAAGCTGTCGCTGCAAAATTAGGTGGTGTTGATACTATTTTAACACTTGGAGCCGGTTTATCTGGAGAAGCAGCATTAAAAGCTCTTGAGTCAGCAGGTAAAGTTGGTTCAGTCAAATTAGGAACATTTGATATGTCTCCAAATATGCTAAAGGCTGCAGCCGCTGGAAAAGTTGAGTTTTTAATTGATCAACAACAATATCTACAAGGCTATTTACCAATAGCTATCTTTGCTCAATATATGAGATATGGAACTATGCCAGCAGGTGTAGTGATGACTGGTCCAGGTTTTGTTACACCTCAAAATGCTAAAAGTGTAATAAAATGGGCAGCTCAAGGTTATAGATAAAATCTAAATATTAAAAGGCCTGACATTTAAAGTTAGGCCTTTTTTTAAACAGTAAAATTTATTTATGTCAATCAAATCTAAAAGTATTGAAACGAAAAAAAAGATATCTAAAGATGAAAGATTAAAAAGAATTTCAAGATTCAGAATTTTATTAAATAGACCTGAGCTTGGAGCTTTAGGTGGATCAATTTTAGTTTTTATATTTTTTGGTTTAGTTGCTGGAGACACTGGAATGTTTAGTGCCTACGGTATGATGAATTTTTTAGAGGTTTCTGCAAATCTAGGAATAATTGCTATTGCAGCAGCTATGCTTATGATCGGAGGAGAATTTGATTTATCGATAGGATCAATGATTGGCTTTGCTGGTATTTGTATTGCGATACCCGCTATTTATTGGGGTTGGCCTTTGTGGATGAGTATTATTTTTGCTTTCTCCATGGCAGTGCTGGTTGGTTACTTTAATGGAATTTTAGTTGTTCGAACCGGTTTACCATCCTTTATCGTTACTCTCGCAATGTTATTCATTTTAAGAGGTGCCACACTTGCCATAACGAGGCTAATAACAGGTAGAACACAAGTTCCAGGTTTAAGAGTGTTAATTGAAAATGATCCAATCGCATGGATTTTTGCTGCTGATACATTTAAATGGTTATTTACTTGGTTAGGTTCAATGGGATTAATAGCCTTAAGACAAGATGGAACCCCATTAGCAACTGGTGTGCCCGCTTCGGTTTTATGGTGGATAGGGTTAACAATTTTAGCGACATGGATATTAATGAAAACTAGGTATGGAAATTGGATTTTTGCTTCAGGCGGAGATAAGCATGGCGCAAGAAATGTTGGGGTTCCAGTAGATAGAGTTAAGATAGGTCTATTCATAGGGACAGCTGTAGCTTCGACTATTTTTGCATGTGTACAGGTTCTTGATGCGGGTTCAGCAGATACAATGCGAGGCACGCTTAAAGAATTAGAGGCAATTGCTGCCGCTGTAGTAGGTGGCTGCTTATTAACAGGAGGATACGGTTCAGCGATTGGAGCCGCTTTCGGCGCTTTGATATTTGGAACAGTTTCAATGGGGATATTTTATACAGATGTTGATACAGATTGGTTTAAAGTATTTTTAGGTGGAATGATGTTAATAGCAGTAATTTTCAATAACTACATAAGAAGAAAGGTAACAGAAAACAAATAATGTCTAACTATTTAGTTGAATTTAATAATATTTCAAAATTTTTTGGAAAGGTTATAGCTCTTAAAGACGTCACTATGAAACTTAAAAAAGGTGAAATAATGTGCCTTTTAGGAGATAATGGTGCAGGAAAATCCACGTTAATAAAAACTTTATCTGGTGTTCACAAACCTGATGAAGGTGAAATTATAGTTGAGGGAAAAAAAACAATTTTTGCATCTCCAAAAGATGCATTAGACATGGGTATAGCAACTGTTTATCAAGATCTTGCTTTAGTTTCTTTAATGAGCGTTACCAGAAATTTTTTTATGGGAAGAGAACCGCAAAAAGGACTCCCAGGTCTTAAAACTTTTGATATCGATAAAGCTAATGAAATCGCATCGGAAAGAATGGGTCAAATTGGTATTGATGTAAGAGACCCTTCGCAGGCGGTAGGGACTATGTCTGGAGGTGAAAGACAGTGCTTAGCAATTAGTAGAGCAATATATTTTGGTGCAAAAGTTTTGATTTTAGATGAGCCAACTTCAGCATTAGGTGTTCATCAAGCGTCAGTAGTTTTAAAATATATTGTTAAAGCTGCTTCTCAGGGATTAGGTGTTATACTTATTACTCACAATGTACATCACGCATATCCCGTTGGGAACAGGTTTACTGTTTTAAATAGAGGAAAAAGTTTAGGAACTTATTCCAAAAAAGATATATCACGTGAAAAACTTTTAAGTATGATGGCAGGAGGAGAAGAACTAAGCAAACTTGAAGTTGAGTTAAAAGAAATGGATAGAATTTCCAAAATTTGATGAAAATAGGAATAGATTTAGGAGCAACCAAAATCGAATACGTCCTTCTTGATAAAAACAATAATGAAATTAAAAGAGATAGAGTTTCAACTCCTAAAAATTACCATCAAACAGTTAACCTTATAAAAGATTTAGTAAATAAAATTCAAAAAAATAAAAATCTAAAATACGATTTAGGTATTTGCCATCCTGGGGCTGTTGATACTACAACAGGGTTTATTAAAAACGCCCATAACTCTACCTGGTTAAATGGAAAAAATTTAATTATGGATCTTAAAAAAGAATTAAATAATAATATTTTATCTGATAATGACGCTAATTGTTTTTGTTTATCGGAGTCTTTTGATGGCTCAGCAAAAAATTATGAAATAGTTTTCGGAATCATACTTGGATCAGGTTGTGGTGGAGGTCTCGTAATAAATAAAAGAATAATTCAAGGTATAAATGGTTTAACAGGAGAGTGGAGTTTAAATCAAGCGCCTATATCTGAAGCTTCAAATTTAAAAGCTGGAAAAATTAATGACTTTTCAAATCGTATAGAGGGATATTTGTCTGGTAAATCTATAGAAAAAAGATTTGAAAAAAAATTTAACAAAAAACTAAAGGCGAGTGAAATTTTTTCTAATTATAGAAAAAGTGAAAAAGAGTCCCTATTTTTTATTAATGAATATAAAGATATCTTATCAAGATGCTTAGTAACGATAATAACAACAATAGATCCTGATGCGATAGTCTTTGGCGGTGGTTTATCAAATGAAATTGATTTTTTAGACGAAGTTAAAAATAAAACAGCTCTACTAATTGACGAACCAAATTTAAAAACTGTTTTTTTAAAACCAAAATTTGGTGATGCAAGTGGTGTTCGTGGCGCAGCTATTTTGAGTAGACAAAATTTTACTTTATAATTGAATTAATTTCTTTTTTAGAAAAGAATTTAGGCTTTTTGCAATTAGTTTTAATTTCTATTCTTTTATTATTTTTTGCTGATTTGTGAATTGCGTCAATAATATTTAAAACATGAAGAGACAACTCACCATTACATCTATGAATTTTTCTTTTTTTTATGGAGTCTATCATTTCTGCTAAACCAGCTCCTCTATAATTAGCATTTGTTGGAGACTCATTTGCTCTTGAACTTTGCGTTCTGATATTAATTTTTCCTAAAAGTGCTTTGTTTGTTTTGTAATTTTTCCAGTCACTTCCCATTTTTTTACTCAGTAAAACAGAACCTCCAAACATATTTGGATCAGGGACTACCATTGACCCTTCTTCACCATAAAGCTCAATATGATTTCTTAAATGAGAAATTACATCAAAAGATAATGTTAACCTTATTATTGTGCCATTCTTAAATTTTATTGTTGAAAAATAAGTTGTAGGACACTTAACTTTAATTCTTTTTCCTTTTTTCGGTCCTATACCTATTTTTCTGATAGCAGTATTCTTTAAACATTGACTTAACACATTTTTAGCTGGGCCTAAGAGATTGACTAATGCTGTTAAATAATAGGGACCCATATCGATGACTGGTCCGCCTTCTTTTTTTTCAAACCAAGGTTCAGGATTAGGATGATATGATTGAATACCTGGATACGCAAATATAGCATTCCCAAATTTAATATTTCCTATGACTTTTTTTTCTAAAAGTTCTTTTGCTTTTTGATTACCCCCTCCCAAAAATGTATCCGGAGCATTCCCTATACTAAGTTTTTTCTTTTTAGCTAATTTGATAAGACTTAAGCCATCTTTAAGGTTAATCGCCAAAGGTTTTTCTGAATATACATGTTTGTCGTTTCTTAAAGCTTTAATTGCCACAGAGTAGTGTGCCTTTGGAATTGTCAAATTAAGAATAATGTCAATTTCTTGATTTCTCATTAACTCATTTACTGACATAAATTTAATTTTATAAATTTTTGCACATTTTTTTGCGGCTTGAATATCTATATCCGCACAAGCAACAATCTTAAAATTATTAAAATATCTATGTGCTCTAAAATAGGTTTCAGCAATATTTCCGCAACCAACTAAACCAACTTTAAAAATCTTTTTCATCTTTAAAGTTTATACACCTTTTCTTTGCTTTTTCTTTCCCTGAATATGTTCTTTCAGGGCTTTTTTGTTTTCCTCGGTTGTAGGAATAGATAAAGTAGGACTCTCCCAATAAGCAGAACCTTCGAGCCATTGATAACCATCGGTATGAATACTTATTACATAAGTTTTTTTGGATTTTTTTGCTCTTTTAAACGCTTCTTCAAGTTCTGAAATAGAGTTGACGTGTTCTCCATCTGCACCCATACTTTTTGCATGATTTGAGAAATTTACTGGTATAAAATTGGATGTTTTTGAAGTTTTGAATAAACAGTTAAACTCTTTTCCACCTTTGAATAATTGTAATCTATTTATAACTGCATGACCACCATTGTCACATACTATAATGATGAGTTTATGATTAGTTATAACTGAACTATAAATATCAGAATTAAAGAGTAAATAAGATCCATCCCCCACAAAAGCGATTACCTCTTTTTCAGGATGTGCCATTTTTATTCCTAAAGCTCCGGATATTTCATATCCCATACAGCTAAAACCCCATTCTGTCTCGTGTGTATTTAACTCTTTAGGTCGCCAAACTTGAATAACTTCTCCTACTAATCCACCTGCTGCAGTTACAGCTATATCGCTTGGCTCAGAATTTCTATAAATTGCTCCAACAGCATGCGCGTAACTTGGTAATTTTTTATTTGTTGGACCACTTTCTTTATCTACATATTCATTCCAATTTTTTAATTCAATTCGTCCTTTGTCATTCCAATTTTTATCAGCACTCCAATCACCCAAAGCCATAGATAACTCCTTTAATGATACCTTAGCATCACCAATAACTGCTTGAGCTAAATGTTTGGTTGAATCGTATCTACTTGTATTTATTGAAATAAGTTTAAAACTAGAGTTTTCAAAATTTGCCCATGATCCTGTTGTAAAATCTCCAAGTTTCGTACCTATTGCTATAGCTAAATCAGTTTTTTTTGCCATATTGTTAGCAGCTTTTCCTCCAAGGCCTCCTATTACTCCTAAGAAATGTGAATGGTCTTTTTTCATCGTAGAGTAACCCATAACAGTTTGTGAGACTGGTATATTGTGTTTGATAGCAAAATTAGATAGCTCACTCGTAGCATCTGAGTAAAAAACACCACCTCCAGAAATGATTAGAGGCATTTTTGATTTCTTAATAATCTCTGCAGCCTTTTTGATTTGAAAATCATCTGGTTTTGCCCTTCTAATATGATGAACTCTTTCTTTAAAAAATTCCTCGGGATAATCAAATAGTTCACCTTGAACGTCTTGACTCAAAGATATACATGCAGGCCCACAATCTGCAGGATCCAGCATCATTTCTATAGCTTGTGGTAAAGAAGATATAATCTGCTCTGGTCTGGTAATTCTATCAAAATATTTTACTACAGATTTAAAACTATCATTTTGAGTTAAACCTGGATTATTAAAATGTTCAACTTGCTGAAGAACTGGATCTGGCATTCTATTCGCAAAAGTGTCTCCAGGTAAAAATAAAATAGGCAATCTATTGCTCATTGCTACTGCCGCAGCTGTTATCATATTTGTTGAACCTGGACCAACAGAACTTGTAGCTATAAAAATTTGTTTTCTTCTTTTGGCTCTTGAATAAGCAATACCAGTTAAAGCCATATTTTGTTCATGATGTCCTCTCCAAGTAGGAAGTTCATTTTTATTTTCCTCAAGAGCCTGACCTAGACAAGCAACATTTCCATGTCCAAATATACCAAACACCCCTGGAAAAAGTGGTTCTTTTTTTCCATTAATTAAAATCTTCTGCTTTATAAGAAATTTAACCAAAGCGTGTGAACAAGTAAGTTGAATATTTTTCATAAATTCTTTATAACCTATTTAAATATACTCTTATTTTCAACGAATAAATTTATGTACGAAAAATTTGGACAATTCATAGATGGTAAATGGCAAAAGTCTTCCAGCGGAGAAAGTTATGATGTAGTTAATCCAGCAAATGAAGAAGTGATTGGTAAAGCTTCCAAAGCTGATCAGAATGATATTAAAGCAGCTCTTAAATCAGCTGAAAAGGGTTTGGAAATTTGGAAAAATACAAGTCCATGGGAGAGAGCAAAAATTATAAGAAAAATTTCTGAGTTAATAAGAAAAAAAGTTGATATCCTATCAAATTGGCTTACTTTAGAAGTGGGAAAACCACTAGCTGAGGGAGCGGGAGAAGTAAATGGTGCTGCTGATATTTTTGAATGGAATTCTGAGGAAACAAAAAGAATTTATGGAGAAACATTACAGAGTAGATTTCCAAATACTAGAATTCACGTATATTATCAACCTGTTGGCGTAGTAGCTGCTCTTGTGCCGTGGAATTTCCCAGTAATCCTTGCATCTAGAAAAATTTCAACAGCTTTAGCTGCTGGTTGCTCAGTTATAGTCAAGCCTGATGTAATAACACCTGGTTCAGTTATGGAACTTGTTAATATATGTAAAGAGGCTGGCGTTCCCGCTGGTGTTATTAATCTTTTATCTGGAGATCCAGCGTTTATATCAGATCAACTCTTATCTTCTGATATAATTAAAAAAGTTTCAATTACTGGATCAACAAGAGTTGGTAAATTAATTTTAAAAAAAGCGGCAGATAAAGTTCAAAGGGTAACAATGGAATTAAGTGGTCATTCACCTTTCATAGTTTTCGACGATGTTGATTTAAATAAAGTTACTGATATGGCTATTACAGCTAAATTTCGAAATAATGGTCAAGTTTGTATTTCACCTGGTAGATTTTATATTCATGAAAATAAAAAAGATGATTTTACAAAACTGATGCTAGAAAAAACAAAAAAACTTAAAATTGGCAACGGACTTGATAAAGATACTGTTTTAGGTCCTTTAACTACAAAAAAAAGGCTTGAAGAAGTCGAGTCATTGGTTGACATAACAAAAAAAGAGGGTGCAAAAGTTTTATGTGGAGGAAAAAGACCCGCAGGATTTAATAAAGGTTTTTTTTATGAGCCAACAATTTTCGACAATGTAAAAGACAACTATACTATTGTTAATCAAGAACCTTTTGGGCCTTTGGTTCCAATATTAACTTTTAAAAAATTCGATGAAGTAATCGAAAGAGCTAATAATAATGAATTAGGTCTTGCAAGTTATATTTATACAAATGATATGAAAAAAGCGAATAAAGCTTCAGAATTGATGGAAAGCGGCACAGTTGCAGTTAATACACCTGTTGTTGCTGTTGCCGAAGCACCATTCGGTGGAATTAAACAAACTGGTTATGGTAGAGAAGGGGGTTCAATGGCCATAAAAGATTATTTAAATATTAAATATACTCATCTTGGTGTCCATTACGATTAATGCGAAAAAATTTAGTAAAAAAATTATTTAGAGAGGGGAAGCCAATTATTAATGGATGGCTCCAAATTCCAAGTTCATTTTCAGCTGAGGTTATGGCCAAACAGGGTTGGGACTCCCTTACAATTGATATGCAGCATGGTGTTATAGATTATCCAAATGCCTTACAAATGTTACAAGCGATTTCATCAACCGAAACTATTCCTTTAGCTAGAGTTAATTGGAATGAGCCTGGACAAATTATGAAAATTTTAGATGCAGGTTGTTATGGAGTAATATGTCCAATGGTTAGCAATAGACAGCAAGCAGAAAACTTTGTGAAAGCTTGTATGTATCCGCCGAATGGTTATAGGAGTTACGGACCTATTAGAGGACTTTTGTACGGAGGGAGTGATTACCCTGAAAAAGCAGATGATGAAATTTTAAAGTTAGCAATGATAGAAACCAAAGAAGCGTTAGAAAATCTTGATGAAATTTTAAGCACAAAAGGTTTAGACGGTGTTTATATTGGACCAGCTGATTTAAGTTTAGCATTAAATGAGAAACCAGGTTTTGATAGACCTGAAAATACAAAAGCTTTTAAAGAAATATTAAATATTTTAGCCAAAGCAAAGGAAAATAAATTAATGGCCGGTATTCATAATGGCACCCCAGAATATGCCCAAAAAATGATTGATAAAGGATTTAATTTTGTAACAATAGCCTCAGATCAAAGACTTATGACTAGTGGCGCAAAATCTATTATTGAAAAATTTAAAGGACATCAAAAATTTAAAGAAAGTAAAGGGTATTAAACATTTTATGACAGAACTCATTTCGAATAAACTAGCAAGAGCTTTTCTCCAAAATAAAATAATTGCTCCAATTCCTGACAAATATACAAAAAATCTTAAGAAAGCTGATAATTTTAGACGTTTATGTGAAAGCAAGATTAATAAGCCTATAGTTGGATTTAAAGCTGGTGGGACAGCAATACCTTTGTTAAAAAAGCTTAAGGAAAAAGAACCTTTTTATGCGTCTGTTTTTAAACAAAACTTATTAAAAAATAAAAAAAAAGTTAAGATAAATAAGTTTACTCTAGGCATAGAACTGGAAGTTTGTTTTTTAGTTAAAAAAGATTTTTTTTCTAACAAAAAAAAACTCACAAATAAGAATATAAAAAAATATATTACACATATTGCTCCATGTTTAGAGATTGTTGGATATAGACAGAGAAAGAAGGGTATTAAATCTTTGGGCGACTTATGTTCAGACTTTGGAGGAAATATAAAATTTATAATTGGCAAAAAAAAAATATTTAAAAATATAAAAGTTGATAACCTAAAGACAAATATTTCAAATAAAAAAATAAAACATTCTGTTAATGGTAATACTAAAACAGTATATATAAACCCAATAAATGCTTTACGATTTGTACTAAATAAAATTAAAAAAGATAAAATAAATTTAAACAAGAACTTTTATGTATTCACAGGTTCAACTGTTGGTGTTGTGCCTATTTTAGGCAAAGGTTTATATAGCGGAAAGATAGAAAAAATAGGATCAGTAAAAACTAAAATTATTTAATAGAATTATTAATAATTTCAGCCTTATCAAAAATCTTAAGCAGTACATCAAATTTTTTTAAATTAATTTTATTCAAATTTATTAAGTCAATATTTTTTTTTGCAAGTTCAAATAAATCTGCATGATGTACTTCATCAGCAATTTTAAATAATTTAAAACCACTTTGTTCAAAACCAACTAAATCACCAAAACCCCTCAATTTTAAATCTTCCTCAGATATTTCAAATCCATCATTAGTCTTTTTTAAAATTTTTATTCTTTTAGTTGCATTTTCCGATAAAGAACTATTATAAACTAAAATACAAATACCAGGTTTATTTCCTCTGCCAACACGTCCTCTTAATTGATGTAATTGTGAAAGTCCAAATTTATTTGCGTTATCAATAATAATTACGTTAGCATTAGGAAAATCAATACCCACCTCAATAACTGTCGTAGATACTAAAATGTCTATTTTTTTATCTTTAAATTTTTTTAGTATAATTTCTTTCTCATCTTGTTTTATAGATCCATGAATTAATTCAACTCTACCAGGAAATTTTTTTTTAATAGTTTCGAATCTTTTTTTTGCTGATGTAAAATTTAGTATTTTTGACTCTTCAATCAAGGGACAAACCCAAAATATCTGATTACCTTCTTTAATTTTATTCTTAAGAAGTTTCCAAATTTCTTCAATTTTCTTTGAAGGTTTGCTATAGGTGATTACTTTTGCTCTGCCAGCTGGCTTTTCAGTTATTTTTGAGATATCCATATCTCCATAAATACCTAACATCATAGTTCGTGGAATAGGGGTTGCAGACATCAACAAAAGATCACATTCCGGACCACCTTTATCGGCTAATGATATTCTTTGTTTAACTCCAAATTTGTGCTGTTCATCAATTACTACCATTCCTAAATTATTAAAAATAATTTTTTTTTGGAATAATGAGTGTGTGCCTATTATTAAATCAATATTATTTGACTTTAGATTGTTTAAGATATTTCTTCTGTCCGATAAAGATGTTTTTCCAGTAAGCATTGCTATCTTTATTTTCGTATTTTTAAATAAATTTCTTGCCTCAAAATAATGTTGCTCAGCCAATATTGAAGTAGGTGCCATTAAAGCGCACTGAAAACCAGACTCAATTACATTTGCCATTGTCATTAAAGAAACAATTGTTTTGCCACACCCGACGTCGCCTTGCAACATTCTAAACATTCTATTTTTTGATGATAAATCTAAATTAATTTCTTCTATTACTTTTTTTTGACTTTTTGTTAAGGAAAAATTCAAATTATTATTTATCTTAGTATATAATTTATTTGTAAACTTTTTTATTTTTTGCTTACCTTTCTTTATTCTTTTTCTCGATTCTGATAATGTCAATAAATGTGCAAAAATTTCATCATAAGCTAGTCTTCTATAAAAAGTTGAATTTATATCGATACCATCTTCAACTTTATGGATTTTTTTAAGGGATGCATCCCACCTATCAAAATCCATTTGTTTTAAAAAATCTTCGTTGTGCCATTCTTCTATTTGTGGCAACTTATCAAGAACTTGTTCAATTATTTTCCTATAGTTTTTTTCAGTTACTCCTTCAACCAATTTATATTTTGGTATTATTTTTTGAACAAAGTCTAAATTCGTAATTTTTGTTATATAATCAGGGTTTGTCATTTGATACTTATTTTTGTAAAAATTAACTTTTCCACTTACTAAAACCCATTTATTTATTGGTAAAACATTTCTTATATATCCCTCCCTACTATTAAAAAAAACTAATTCAATTTTACCTTTTCCATCTTCACATATAACCCTGTTAGGAAGATTCCTAATTCTAGGAAAATTATATTTGGAGACTTTAACCTTAAGGGTAAATATTTTTCCTATTTCTAATTTATCAAGTGAAGTAGAATGAGATCTATCCGTAGATGAGTATGGAAAAAACATTAGTAAATCTTTAATGTACACAATATTTCTTCTTTTAAGGATTTCTGATGTTTTTGATCCAACCCCCTTAAGTTGGCTTACTTTATTAAATAAAAAATTTTTTTTTGTAAGACTCATAAACTATATATATAATACTTTTAGTATGGAAAAATTGGAAAATTTAAAAAAGAAAATTATTTATCGTTCTCAATATCGTGGAACAAAAGAAATGGATATGCTTCTCCATAAATTTGTTAAATATTATATTGATGAATTAGACAGCAAGGACCTTTACGATCTACACGAGCTCTTAAAAACAGAGGATGAAATATTGTTTAATTTTTATCAATTCGGTAAAAAAGATGAGAGTCTTCAAGAAAATCGTATTTCATCACTTTTTAGAAATTTTAAAATTTAAATGGCGGAGAGGGTGGGATTCGAACCCACGAACGAGTTGCCCCGTTGCTGGTTTTCAAGACCAGTGCTTTCAACCGCTCAGCCACCTCTCCTTAAAGTTTAAATTAGTCTATTTAATACTATCAATATGGTTAAATAACAATAAAGATTAAGATATTTACAAATACTAGTTTATGGGAGTTTTTTATGATAATCACAAAAAATGATTAAGTATATTAAAATATTAATCTCTTTATTAATATTTATTTTTTACTCAGCAAAAACATTAGCAGACGATGACAAATTTAAAATTTGGCTTAATAATTTTAAAAATGAAGCTATCAATATGGGCATATCCGAAGAAATTGTTACATCGTCATTAGCAAATGCTCGTTTTCTACCTAAAGTTATTGAATACGATAGATATCAACCCGAGTTTTATGAAGACACAAAAACTTATATAAAAAAAAGAACCAGCAAAGATAAACTGAGAAAAGGTTTAGTTCTATACAAGAGAGAAAAAAAAACAATAAACACGGTGGAAAAAAATTTCTTTGTTGAAAAAGAACTCTTATTGGCATTAATGGGAATAGAAACAAATTTTGGAAAATATCTTGGAAAAATGGATATAATATCCTCTCTTGCAACTTTAAGTTTTGATAAAAGGCGCAGTGCTTTTTTTAAAAATGAGTTACTGACTCTTTTAAGTTTGTTAGACAGACAAATTATAACAAAAGAAGAATTGTATGGTTCTTGGGCTGGAGCTTTTGGGAATTTTCAGTTTATGCCATCAACTATTAAAAATTACGCTATAGATTATAATAATGATACAAATATTGAATTAAAAAAGATCGAAGATTCTTTTGCATCAGCTGCAAATTATATTAATAAAATCGGTTGGAAAAAAAACCAACCATGTTTTTTTAAAATTGAATTAAAAGAGAATATACCCTCAAAATATCTTAACAGTTCTGCAAAAAAGATTGTAAATAAAAAAAAAATAGCTTTTTTTAAAAAATATATAAAAAATTATGACAATTATAATTTTAATGAAAATTTATTATCAGCAATTATTACACCAGATAAAGATATAATACCTAATTCTAAAAATCTTTCCCCAGCATATCTAGTTTTTTCAAACTATGAATTGATTTTAAAATGGAATAGATCATTAAGATTTGCTCTTGCTGTTTGTACACTTAAACAAAAGTTTGAAAATGAAATTTAATTATTTAATATTATTTTTGTTATTAGTATCATGCACGTCAACCACTTCATTAAATAATAAAAAGGCTTATTCATCTAAAGGTTTTGCATATATTTATAACGAAAATGATTATAACGATAAAGTTGTAAATAAAAGATATAATAATTTTGAAAATATTATTGCGCATAACAATTTAAAACCTGGCACTCTTATTAAATTAACTAATCCTGAAAACAACATGACAATATCAATTGAAGTTAAAAATAGAGTAAATTATCCAGAATTTTATAAAATTCTCATTACGGAAAGTGTAGCCAATGAATTAAGATTAAACAAAAATATACCATTTATTGAAGTAGAAGAATTAAAAAAAAATAAATCCTTTATTGCAGGTAAAGCAAAAACTTTTAATGAAGAAAAAAAAGTTTTTACAAAAGCACCAATTCAAAATGTAAAAATTGATGATATTTCAAAAAAAATGTCGAAACCTAAAAAAAAGAAATCTAAAATATTTAAAATAGTTTTAGGTGAATTTTATTTAAAAGATTCGGCTATTATACTAAAAAACAGATTAATGGATAAAATTCCTGATTTTAATGAAAAAAAATTAATGATTACTAAAGTTAGTAAGAACAATTATCATTTAACATCTGGTCCATATAGAGCTATAAACACACTAAAAGAAGACTATTTAAAACTTAAAAAATTTGGTTTCGAAGAACTTGATATAAATTCTTATGAATAAATTAATTAAAATTTTATTTTTGGTTAACCTATTAATTTTTAATAAAGTTATTGCCAACCCTAATATTAATATAAAAACTGGTATTTTAATGGACTATCACTCTGACGAAGTATTATTTGAAATTGATTCAGACTTAGAAATTTATCCAGCATCAATGACAAAGATAATGACATCTATAATAGCGTTTGATCTTTTAAAAAGTGGAAAACTTTCAATGACTGATACCTTTACCATATCGGAAAATGCATGGAGAATGTCCCAAGCAGGTTATTCATCAATGTTTATTATGGTTAATGATGAAGTTTCCGTAGAGGATTTATTAAAAGGGATAATTATTGCGTCGGGCAATGATGCTTGCATAGCTTTAGCCGAGGGCATTGCTGGTTCAGAGGAAAATTTTGCGGATATGATGAATGAAAAGGCTGCAGAAATTGGTTTGACCTCAACAAATTTTTCAAATTCATCAGGAATTAATGATCCTGATAATTTCTCTACAGTCAAGGATATAGCTATAATGTCAAAATATTTAATAAAAAATTATCCTGAATTATATAAACTATATGCAGAAAAAGAATTTACATGGGATCGAACAGGCGGGGATCCAATTACTCAAGGTAATAGAAATGGATTGTTGTATAATAAAAGTTTAGGAGCGGATGGCATTAAGACTGGTTACCTCGCAGTAGAAAAATATTCATTAGCAAGTTCAGTAAAAAAGAATGAGAGAAGACTGATTTCAGTAATAAGTGGAGCTCAAACTAAAAGAGAAAGAACAAACCTGTCTATTAAATTGATTAATTGGGGGTATAGAAATACGGTCACTTATGAAGTTTCTAAAAAAAATTCATCATCTTTTGAATTAGATACATGGCTTGGTAAAGAGAGACTTGTTAAAGCTTCAACTAAAGAGGATTTATATATAACAATACCAAGAAAAGAGATGAGAAACTTCAAAGTTTTAATAGATTATAAAGGTCCAATAGAAGCGCCTATTAAAATTGGCGATGAATTAGGATCTATAAAAGTATATCAGAAAGACGAGTTAATTAAGTCTGCCAAGATATATTCAGACCAAAATATAAAGAAAATAAATTTTATAAAAAGTTTTTTCATGTCAATAAATTATTTGATTTGGGGAGATGTTTAAAAAAAAACCACTTTTTATTGTCTTTGAGGGTATCGAGGGATGTGGAAAATCATATCAAAGTAAAAAATTATACAATAATCTTAAAAGATTAAAGATTCCTGTCATATTAACAAGAGAACCTGGAGGTACTCCCAGTGCAGAAATAATAAGAAATTTAATATTAAAAGACTATTACAATTTTAAAGCTAAAGAAAAATTTAACAAGTATACAGATACTTTATTATACTTAGCTGCAAGAAACGAACACATAATAAATAAAATAGCACCATCAATAAAAAAAGGAAAAATTGTAATATCAGATAGATATATTGACTCAACTTTTGCATATCAAGTTTATGGAAAAGGAGTAAATAAAAAATTTATCCAAAACATCCATAAGTTTATTCTTATGAATATAAAGCCCGACATAACTTTTATCTTAAAAGTAAAATATGACATATCAAAAAAAAGGTTAAAAAAAAGAAAAACCAAAAATCGATATGATAAGTTTTCAAGAAGTTTTTATATACAAACACAGAAAGCTTTTTTAAAAATTGCAAAAAATAAAAGAAATTATTATGTTTTAGATGCCTCTAATGACACACCAGATCTTGAAAAAAAAATATTATCTATCATCAAAAATAAACTAAAAAAATAGAAATGGAAAATAAATTAGAAAACCCTTATTTTTCAATTAGACTTTTTGGACTAAACAATTACCTTGGAGATTTAATTAATACATTTGAAAATAAAATTTTTCCATCAACAAGTTTGATAATTGGTAAAAAAGGTATTGGTAAATTTACTTTAATAAATCATTTTTTAAATTATATATTTGACAAATCTTATGATAGAGAAAAATGTATGATTAATCTGAATTCTGATTTTTCAAAAAAATATTTAGGCGGCACATTTCCAAATATAATTTATTTAGGCGAAAATAACGCTATAACACCAAAAATTGATGATATAAGAAACATCCAAAACATACTTATGAAATCAAGTTTTGAAAAAAATCCAAGATTTATTATTCTAGATAATTTAGATCTTTTAAACATTAATAGTTTAAATGCACTTTTAAAAACTTTAGAGAATCCAGGTCAAAATAACCATTTTATCTTAATCCAATCAAGTGAAAAACCTTTGCTCGAAACAATTTTATCAAGAAGTTTATTGACCAGGATACATATTAATAAAATGAAATCAAATAATATTATAAAAAATTTAATAGATGAATATAAAATAGAAAATATTTTAGATATTGAAAAAATACAAACTACCCCTGGAAACTTTTTAAAATTTAATTCAATTTGTATTAAAAACTCAATTAATATCGAAGAAGATTTTATAGACAATTTGAAACACTTATTTTTGTTATTTAAGAAATCAAAAGATAAAAATTTTATAACGTTTGCCTCATTTTTATCAGAAAAATATTTCAATGAATTACAATTAAAGAATCCCAAGAAAATTCTAGAAATAAATGAATTTAAAATTAAAACATTGAAAATGATTAATGATTTTGTAGAATATAATTTAAATCAACAAACAGTTATTAATAAAATATCTAATAATCTTAATAATGCAGCGTAAAAATTTTTATATAACAACACCAATTTATTACCCTTCAGGTAAACCACATATGGGACATGCATATTCTAGTATAATAGCAGACGTTATAGCTCGATTTAAAAGATTAGAGGGATACGATGTTCATTTTCTAACAGGAACAGATGAGCATGGTCTAAAGATTGAGAGAGAAGCAAAAAAAAACCAAAAAGACACCAAAACTTTTTGTAACGAGCTTTCAAAAAAATTCAATGAATTAACAAAAATCCTTAATTTAACAAATGACGATTTTATAAGAACAACTGAAAAAAGACATTTTAAATCTGTAGAAAATTTATGGTCAAAATTAGTAAGCTCAGGTGATATTTATTTGGATAAATATAAAGGATGGTATTCAGTTTCAGATGAAGCTTATTATGATAATGATGAAATTGAAGAAATTGATGGAATTAAAGTGTCTAAGAGTTCAGGCTCAAAAGTCGAATGGGTAGAAGAGGAGTCTTATTTTTTTAAATTATCATCCTGGTCGGAAAAACTATTAGATTTTTATAAAACCAATCCTAATTTTATTTTACCTTTGTCTAGAAAGAATGAAGTTATTAAATTTGTCCAAAAAGGTCTAAATGATTTATCGGTTAGCAGAACTTCATTTTCATGGGGCATTCCAGTTCCAAAAAATCAAAAACATGTTATATACGTTTGGTTGGATGCACTTACTAACTATTTAAGTGCATTAGATTATCCAGATACATCATCAAAACTTTATAAAAAATTTTGGCCTGCTGACATTCACATTATTGGAAAAGATATATTAAGATTTCATGCAATATATTGGCCAGCCTTTTTAATGGCTGCCAACATTCCTTTACCCAAACGTGTGTATGGACATGGATGGATACTCTCAAACGAAAAAAAAATGTCAAAATCAATTGGAAATATTTTAGACCCAATAGAGATAATTAAAGATTATGGAATAGATCAATTGAGGTACTATCTTTTAAAAGAAGTTTCTTTGGGAAATGATGGAAATATTTCTTTAGATAATTTAAAAAAATGTATCAACAACGATTTAGCTAATAATTATGGTAATTTATGCCAAAGGGTATTTTCTTTCATAAAAAAAAATTGTGAAAATAAATTACCAAAAAGTAAAATCAAACCATCGATGGTAGAAAATAAATTAACAGGTAAAATAAAAGATGAATTAAAAAATTTAATAGATTTGGTTAATAATCAAGATTTGAACAATTACATTAAAAAAGTAATAGAATACTCTTTTGATGCAAATAAATTTTTTAACGACTCCGAGCCATGGTCATTAAAAAAAACAGATTCTGTTAAAATGAACTCAATTTTAAATACTATTGTTGTTCAAATTAAAAATATAAGTATTCTATTACTTCCGATTATACCTGCAAGTGCTAATAAAGTATTAGATATGATAAACTACGAAAATGAATTTAGATCAATAAGCCATATAAGAAAAGATAATAATTTTAATTATGATAAAGAGTTGGGAGAAATAGAAATTCTCTTCAAGAAAGTTGAATAATGCTTATAGACTCTCATTGTCATCTCGATTATGAACCAATGATCTCATCATTAGATGATGTGATTAATAGGGCGATTAAATCAGATATTAAACTGATGCTTACAATTTCAGTCACAGATAATAAATTTGACAATATTTTAGATATTATAAATAAATATGAAAATGTATACGGAACTTACGGTATTCATCCTCACGAAGCTAAAAATCATCAATTTATTAATAAAAATATAATATTAAAAAAAATAAAAATGAGTAAGAAAATTATAGGTATAGGTGAAACTGGTTTAGATTTTTATTATAATCATTCTGATGAAAAAGATCAGTGCAAATTATTTGAAGAACATATTGAAGCAAGTATTGAAAGCAAAAAGCCTTTAATCATCCACTCAAGATCAGCTGAAAATAAAACTTATGAAATTTTAAAAAGCTATACTAAAAATCATGATTTAAAAATCTTAATGCATTGTTTTACAGGATCAAAAGAATTTGCAATAAAACTTATTGACTTAAATGCTTATTTTTCAGCCAGTGGGATTATCACATTTAAAAACACTGGGGATTTAAAAGAAACCTTTAAATTAATTCCAATAAATAGAATTTTAATTGAAACTGATGCTCCTTATTTATCTCCAGAACCACTTAGAGGTAAGTCAAATGAACCTTCTAATATAGTTTACACTGCAAAATATTTATCTTTATTAAAAAAAATTGAATTTAAAAATTTTTGTAAAAATACTTCAGATAATTTTTTCAACCTTTTTGAATTAGCTAAATGAAGAATAAATTCACAATTTTAGGATGTGGAAGCTCATTAGGATCACCTTGGATAACAAACTATTGGGGTAAACTTAAAAAAAATAATCCTAAAAATATTAGAACAAGATGCTGTGCCCATATTCAATATAAAAATATATCTATATTAATTGATACATCACCTGATATTAAGAGCCAGATTCAATCAAATAAGATTAAAGATATTGACGCTATTTTATATACCCATGAACATGCTGATCAAACCGTTGGAATTTTTGAAATGAGACCTTTTTATTGGAAAAATAAAAAAAAGATTCCAGTTTATGGTAATAGAAGAACTATTAATGCACTTAGACAAAAATATACTTTTTGTTTTAAAACTAAACACGGTTATCAACCCATTATGAAATCAAAAATCGTGAAAGGTAAATTTAAAATATTCAAAAAAATGAATTCAATAAGTTTTAATTGTATTGATGTACAACATGGTTTAATAAAAGCATACGGCTACGTTTTTAATAAAATAGCATATATAAGTGATTGTAATAAAATTCCAAATAAGTCAAAAAAATATTTAGAAAATCTTGATACATTAATTATAGATTGTTTAAGAGAAGAAAAACATCCCTCACATTTCAATTATGAAGATGCACTAAATCTTATAAAAGAAGTAAAACCAAAAAAAACAATTTTAACAAACCTACATGTTGATTTAGAATTCGATAGCCTCAAGAAAAGACTTCCTAGTAAAGTTATTCCTGCTTATGATGGACTTTCGTTTAATTTTTAATTTCGAGTTTAATTCTATCTAAGAATTTTTTTGAGTTTGGTTTTGTAAAAGAGGCAAAAGTATCAACAACTTTTCCATTTTTACCAACAATAATCTTATGAAAATTCCACTTCGGAATAGCTCCTAAACCGTAATTTTTTTTTGCCCATATATAAAATGGATGTGCATTTTTACCTATTACGTTTATTTTTTCAGTCATAGGAAAATTTATTCCAAAATTTGTTTCACAAAAATCTTTTATTTCCTCATTGGAGCCTGGTTCTTGCTTAAAATTATTTGTTGGAACTCCAATAATTACAACATTTTCATCTTTGTAAGTAGTCCATAAATCTTGTAGCTCGCTATATTGTGGGGTGTAACCACAGCGACTTGCCACATTAACAACAACAATAACTTTTCCCTTATAATCATCTAAAGAAATTTGTTTACCGTTTATTCCGTTAAATTTAAAATTATATGCTAATTCATTATAATTTGCATTTACATTTAAAAAATTAAAGAACATAAAAATTACTAAATATAAAATTCGCATGGATCATTTTTAAACATTTAGAGCTTTTGATAAAGCGTTAAATGGTAGCATAATACAATTATTTCTACTTTTATTTTTCTTACTGACTAAAATATTAATAAATTGAAATTTTTTAGGTATTTTTTTTTTATTTATTTGGGATTTACTCAAAATTTCATAGTTTTTTTTAAAACTTTCAACTGATAATAATTTTATATAATTTGCTAATAAACTAGCTGAAGCTTGACAAAAAACACAGGAGTCTGTCTCGTATCTAATAAGTTTGATTTTCTTATTTTTCACAATAACTTCAATTTTAATTTTATCACCACAACTTTTGTTTTTTGCAGATGTTTTGTGAGTATAATCATCTTTTAATCCCATAAATTTTGTATCTGATGCTATTTTCAAAATCTTCAAATTAATCATTTTTTACTTCCAATTAACAAAAGCACAAAACCAAAAATTGTTGACATTAGTGATCCGACTAACACTCCAATTTTAACTCCATCCATATACTCTATATTTTCTATAAATGCCAAGTTTCCAACGAATAAGCTCATTGTAAACCCAATTCCAGTTAATACAGATACCGCATAAAATGAAGTCCAATTTGAATTATTTGGTTTGTCTGCATATTTAAAATAAATAGCCAAATAAGAAAAGATGAATACTCCAAATTGTTTTCCAAAGAACAAACCTGTTACTATACCTAGTGGTACTGGATTAAATAAAGAACTAAAAGTTAGGCCTTCAAGTGAAACACCAGCGTTCGCAAATGCAAAAATTGGCATGATACCAAAAGCAACATAAGGTGAAATACTATGCTCGAGCTTTAACAAAAGCGAGTTAGATGATTTTTTTTTATCATGTGGTATAGTAAGGGCTAATAACACACCGGCTATCGTAGCATGAATTCCTGATTGATGTGTAAATTCCCATAGCAGTATTCCAACAATAAGATAGGGAAAAAATTTTTTTACATTAAATTTATTAAGTAAAATTAGAACCAATATAGAAATGAA
Organism: uncultured Pelagibacteraceae bacterium; assembly: GCA_902582345.1. Lineage (GTDB taxonomy): Bacteria > Pseudomonadota > Alphaproteobacteria > Pelagibacterales > Pelagibacteraceae > Pelagilacustribacter. Next base: position 32,579 of record CACHRU010000004.1, read on the forward strand.
CATCAAAAATAAATATTTGATCTCAATATTTCCTGAATAGAAAAAAGCTATTATAACTATTGCTCCAAGATCATCAATTATTGCCAAAGCTGTTAAAAAAACTTTTAATGAAATTGGAACTCTTTTTCCAAGTAAAGATAGTACACCTAGTGAAAAGGCTATGTCAGTAGCCGACGGTATAGCCCAACCATTAAGGGTAACGCTATTATTAAAATTAATAAAAATGTAAAATGCTGCGGGTACAACCATGCCACCAACAGCTCCAATTATCGGAAGGGCTGCTTGTTTTGGATTTGAAAGTTCACCCTGAACAAATTCTCTTTTAATTTCTAAAGATACAAGGAAAAAAAATATTGCCATTAAGACATCATTGATCCAATGTAGAACTGATAATTTAATCCCAAAACCTTTGATGCCTAAAGTTATATACTTTTCTAGAGTATCAAAATAATAGGCACTATAATCACTATTACTTATAAATAAAGCAAGGACTGCACTTAACAGCAACAAAAGACCAGAAGCGGACTCAAGTTTAAAAAAGTATTTAAAAGGCTTAGTAATATTTTGAATCATAATTTATAATAACAGAATTGTTCTAAGATAATTGACAAAATTTGTCACCTATAATATATAATTTTAATGATAATTGCTCTCATTCCATCAAGACTAAACTCAAAAAGATTAAAAGAAAAACCACTGATTGAATTAGACGGTATACCGCTAATAGTTCATTGTTATAAAAGGGTAAAATTGTCAAAAAAAATTGATAAAGTTTTTGTTTGTACAGATAGCAATAAAATTAAAAAGGTTGTGGAAGAAAACGGTGGAGATGCAATACTAACATCTAAAAAACATAAAAATGGGACTGAAAGAATTAATGAAGTTGCCAAAAAACTTAACGCAAGACTAATATTAGATGTTCAAGGCGATGAACCTTTGATAAATCCTAAATCAATAGATAAAGTTATTAATTTTCACTTAAAAAATAAAAAATTTGATATAATACTGCCAAGTGTTCCTTTTGACCCCAAGAATGATAATAAAAATATAGTAAAAAATTTATTTAATTATAAAAAAGAAATTTTGTATTTAAGTAGATCATTAATACCTTTAAACAACTTTAACAAAAGAATTAAATATTTTAAACACTCATCAATAATTTCTTTTACAAAAAAAGCCTTAAATAATTTTTGTAAATTGAAACAATCTCCACTTGAAATTATTGAGGGTGTTGAATTATTAAGAGCTGTAGAAAATAATTTCAAGATAGGAACTTTTATTTTAAATGATAAAAGTTTTTCTGTAGATGTAAATTATGATTTACTTAAAGCGATGAAAAAAATTAAAAAAGATCCAATAAGAAAACTTTATTAGTGCCTAATATTAAAAAATTGAAAAATATTCGGATGGTAATTTTTGATTTGGATGGAGTCCTTATTAATAGCAAAAACAATATGAGGAAATCCTGGAATAAAGTAAGAGAAATACATAAAATAAGAAATAAATTTGAAGAGTACTTTAAATACATTGGCTTGCCTTTTTTAGAAATACTTAAACGACTGAGAATAAGGGATAAACATTCAAAAATTTTCAAAACGTTTAAAAAAGTTTCAGTAAAAAATTTTAGTTTAATGAAACCTTACCCTCAAATGAAGAAAGTTTTAGCAATAATCAAAAATAAAGATATAAAGCTTAGTATCGTTACGTCTAAAGACTATGTAAGAACTAAAAAAATTCTTAATTTATATAAAATTAAAAACTTTAATGTTGTTTGTGCTTATTCTTCAAAAATGAGAGGCAAACCGCATCCAGATCAATTAAAATATGTTCTAAAAAAAACACAGATAAAAGCTCAAAATACAATATACGTCGGAGATATGTATGTTGATTTTTTAGCATCTAAAAATGCCAAAATGAAATTCGTATTCGCAAAATATGGATATGGTAGAGATAACTCAAAATACAAATATAAAATCAACAGTTTATCTGACTTAAAATATATAAATAAGAGTTAAATTTTAATAGTATAAAAATAATTTTTGCTTTATAAAACAACATGTTCGGGGCGTAGCGCAGCCTGGTAGCGCATCTGGTTTGGGACCAGAGGGTCGCAGGTTCGAATCCTGCCGCCCCGACCATTCATTATGAAAATTAAAAAAGTAGTTGTCGTAGGTTCAGGTACAATGGGAAGTGGTATAGCTGCTCATCTATGTAATGCTAACATTAATGTGGTACTTTTAGATTTAAAAACTGAAATCGCAGATTTAGCTAAAGAAAGAATTTTAAAATCAAGACCACCTTTATTATTCGAAAAATCTAAAATTGATTATTTGGAAACTGGAAATATCGAAGATAATTTTAACCATGTATCTGATGCAGATTGGATTGTTGAGGCTGTAGTTGAGAGAATTGATATAAAACATGATATATATCAAAAAATTTTTAAGGTAAGAAAAAAAGACTCTATAATTTCATCTAATACTTCCACCATACCATTAAAAATATTATCTGAAAAACTTAATCAAAACGATAAAAAGGATTTTTGTATTACCCATTTTTTTAATCCTGTAAGATATATGGGTTTACTTGAAATCGTTCAAAATAAATTAAACGATAATAACAAAATTCAATTTTTAAAAGATTTTTGTGAAATTAAATTAGGTAAAGGTGTGATCATTTGTGGAGATACACCTGGATTTTTAGGTAATCGAATTGGGGTTTATGCAATGCAAATTGCAATGACAGAAGCAATAAATATGAATCTTACCGTTGAAGAAGCTGATGCTGTTTTTGGAAGACCTATGGGAATTCCTAAAACAGGTGTTTTTGCCCTATATGATTTAATAGGAATAGATCTTATGTCAGATGTATTAAAGAGTTTTAAAAAGGAATTGCCTCCAGATGATAAGTTTCACAATGTTTCAAAAGATATTCCAATAATAAAAAAACTTATTGAAACAGGCTTTACAGGCAGAAAAGGGAAAGGTGGCTTTTATAGAATTAATAAAACAAATAACAAAAAGATACTTGAAGCTCTAAATTTAAAAACGAACAAATATTCTCCTTCAAAAAAAATCGATTTGCAGATCAAAAAGATAAATTTATTAGAGCTTATTAATAGAAAAGATAAGTATGGAAAATATGCATGGTCTGTCATAGAAAAAATAATTTTATATGCTTCCTCTCTGATACCTCAAATCACTAATGAATATAATGATATAGACGAAGCACTCAGATTAGGATTTAACTGGAGCCTAGGACCATTTGAGATGTTAGATTCGATTGGATTGGAAAACTTTTTTGCGAAATCATCTAATGTGAGTAAAAATAAGTTTTTATTAGACCTTAAAAATAAAAAAGTTAAAAAATTTTATAATGAGAGACAAAAATATACAAACATCGAAACTTTCGCAAAAATAAAAAATTCTGCTCTTAAATTCGATAAAAATGATTCAGCCGAGACTTATAGATTTAAAGATTTTAATATAGTTGAGTTTAACACTAAAGCTAATGCTTTAGATTATGACTCAATGGATGCTTTGATGAAAGCAACAGATAAACCTTTAATAATAATAAATGAAAGTATGCAATTTTCAGCTGGAGTAAATTTAAATTATGTAATGGATTTTGTTAAAAAAGGTGATTTAAAATCAGTTGAAAAATTTATAAAATATTTCCAGCAAACCTGCCAACATCTTAAATACTGTGATAATCCAGTCATATCAGCACCTTCAGGACTTGCTCTAGGTGGAGGGGAAGAAGTTTTATTACAAAGCAATTATGTAGTCTCTCACACAAATATAGTTATGGGGTTAGTTGAAACAATTGTAGGATTGGTACCTGCTGGTGGTGGGTGTAAAGAACTATTATGGAGATGGACACAAACAAAGGAAGCAGAAAATGACTATGATTTTGCTCCGTTAAAAGTTTTTGAAATAATTGGATATGCTAAAACTGCTTCTTCACCTCAACAGGCAAAACCACTTCTTTTTTTAGACTCTAATCATGAAGTAATAATAAATCGTAATAATTTATTTTCTGCTGCAAAATCTTTTGTATTAAAAAACAAAAATTTTTCACCTCCGAGTGAATGTAAATTTAGACTCACAGGGTCGCAGGTAAGAGAAAAAATGCAAAAAATACTTGAAGATTTGTATAATAAAAAGGTAATTTTCGATCATGGTATGGAAGTTGGTAAAGAATTAGCATATGTATTGAGTGGTGGTGATACAGATATAAATAAAACAATTGATGAAAAACAAATGTATAAGTTGGAGTTAGACAGTTTTATGAAATTAATAGAAACAAAAAATACACAAAAAAGAATTGAACATACTTTAACAACAGGAAAACCATTGGTTAATTAATGACTACTTATTCCGCACCAGTTGAAGAAATGATGTTTTTATATAATCATTTAAAAGACAACAAAGATTATAACGAGATACAAAAATTTAAAGAAATAAACTCTGATCTAGTCAAAGATATTTTAGATCAAGCTGCAAAAATAAATCAAGAAATTGTTCATCCTCTAGCAAAAGTTGGTGATGAAACCCCGTGTGTTTATGAAAATGGTGTTGTAAGATCACCTCCCGGCTATAAACAAGCGTATCAACAGTTTATTAAAGATGGGTGGACATCATTATCATGTGATCCAAAATATGGTGGCCAAGGTATGCCCAAAACTGTAAGTACTTTTTTTGAGGAAATGCTATCTTCATCAAGCCTATCATTTAAACTTTATAGCGAACTTAGTATTGGGGCATATCATTGTATTTTGCATCATGCAGATACTAAAATAAAAAATAAATTTTTACCTAAAATTGTAGAAGGAAAATGGAGCGGCACAATGTGTTTAACAGAGTCCCAATGTGGCACAGATTTAGGCTTAATTAAAACAAAAGCTGAAAAACAAGAAGACGGTTCTTTTTTATTAACCGGTCAAAAAATTTTTATCACATCTGGTGACCATGATTTAACAGAAAATATAATACATCTTGTTTTGGCAAAAATACCTGGAGCACCCCCAGGTACAAAAGGAATAAGTTTATTTCTTGTGCCTAAATTTAATGTGAACGATGATGGTAACATAGGAACAAGGAACGGGGTTAAAACTCTATCAATTGAGTCAAAGATGGGTATAAAGGGTTCGCCGACATGTGTCCTAAATTTTGATAACGCAAAGGGCTATCTTATTGGTAAAGAAAATAAAGGTTTAAGCTCAATGTTTACAATGATGAATTTAGAGAGAATAATTGTTGGAATTCAAGGTTTAGGAATAGCCGAGACTGCATATCAAAACTCACTAGCTTACGCCAAAGAAAGAAAACAAGGCAAAGCAAATAATACTAATACAGAAAAAGCTGATGAAATTATTAAGCATGCAGATATTAGACGAAGTCTGTTGAGCATGAAGTCAATTATAGAGGGTGAGAGATCCCTCTCATTTTGGTTGTCACAACAAATTGACGTAAGCTTAAACCATTCAGATGAAAATATAAGAAAAAATGCAAACGATCTTGTTTCTTTGATGACACCAGTAGTTAAATCATTTTTTACAGATATGGGATCTGAAATAACAAATGAGGCCATCCAAGTTTTTGGAGGCTACGGTTATACCAAAGACCAAGGTATAGAACAGCTTTTTAGAGATAATAGAATAACACCTATTTATGAGGGCACAAATTCTGTTCAAGCAATAGATTTAGTTTTCCGAAAAGTCTTAAAGGAAAAGATTTTAAATAATTTTTTGAAATTAATACAAAAAGAAATTAGTGAACACAATAATAATCAACAATTAAAAAAGTTTTCAAATATTATTAACGATAAAATTGATATAATTAACAAATTTTCAAATTGGTTAGAAAAAAGAAATAAAGAAAAAAGAGATGATGTAAGCGCTTCTTGCAACGATTTCTTGAAAATTCTAGGTTATTTATCCTTAGCTTATTCTTGGTTTAAAACAACTAAAGTAAGTTTAAGTTTAAAAGATCAGAATAAAAATTTTTACAATGAGAAAATAAATACAGCAAATTATTACTTTGATAAAATTCTACCAAGAATTAATGCTCATTATGAGTCTGCTACTAGTGGAAGTGATATAATAATGAACGCAAAATTTGGATAAGTGTAATGAGCCAGTACAATATTAATCTAGATAAAAACGAGGCTAATTACGTTCCATTATCACCTCTTACATTTTTAGAGAGAATTAAAGACGTTTATCCAAACTATGAAGCCCTAATTTATGGCAACAGAAAATATACTTGGTTAGAGGTATATAGGAGAGCAGTCAAATTCGCGAGTGCTTTAACTAAAATTGGTATAAAAGAAGGTGATACTGTTTCAATAATGGCAGCAAATACTCCAGAGTTATTCGAAGCCCATTATTCAATTCCAATGACTGGCGCTGTGATTAATACAATAAATACAAGACTAGACTCAAAAACAGTAAGTTATATTTTAGATCATAGCGATGCTAAAGTTTTGATTGTAGATAGACAATTCAAGAATACTATATCTAAAGCTTTAGAGAATTTTAATAAAAAGATAATTATAATTGATATTAATGATAAACAAATAAATTTACCAGATGGTGGTAAAATTGGCGATCTAGAATATGAAAAATTTTTGAGTACAGGTGATGAGCATTTTGTCTGGAAAAAACCAGTTGATGAGTGGCAGGCAATATCATTAAATTACACATCAGGAACAACCGGACTACCAAAAGGTGTAGTGTACCATCATAGAGGGTCATATTTGATGTCAATGGGAAGTGTTATGGCTTGGGGTATGCCAAATAGATTAACTTATTTGTATACTGTGCCAATGTTTCATTGTAACGGATGGGGCTATCCTTGGACTCTTGCTTTACTGCATGCACGTATAATTTTTGTAAGAAATATAATTGTAAAAGATATTTTTAATTTAATCGTTAAATATAAAGTCACACATTTTGGTGGGGCTCCTATTGTATTAAACATGCTTGCAAATGCACCGAAAGATGAACAGAAAAAGTTAATTAATAAAGTTTTTGTTATGACGGCTGGCGCTCCACCACCTAGCTCAATTTTAAAAAAAATGCAATTATTAGGTTTTGAAGTGATGCATGTGTACGGTTTAACAGAAACCTATGGTCATATTTCACATTGTGCATGGAACAACGATTGGGATAATTTTGACGAAGAAAAAAAATCTGAAATTAAATCCTATCAAGGTGTTAGATATCCTCATACGGAACATGTTGCCGTTCTGGATCCGAAAACCTACCAGAAGATACCCCAAGACGGTAAAACTATGGGCGAAATAATGATCAGAAGCAATACTGTTATGAAAGGATATTATAAAAACAATGAAGCAACTAAAAAAGCTATGGAAAAGGGATGGTTTCATTCCGGTGATTTAGCAGTGGTACATAAAAATGGCTACATACAGGTCAAAGATAGATCAAAAGATATTATTATTTCAGGAGGAGAAAACATTTCATCAGTTGAAATTGAAAACACTTTAACAAAACATCCGTCTGTATCTTTATCAGCGGTAGTGGCTAGACCTGATAAAAAATGGGGTGAAACACCTTGCGCATTTGTGGAGTTAATAAAAGGAAAAATAGCAACCGAAGACGAACTACTTAAATTTTGCAGAGAAACATTAGCAGGTTTTAAAATGCCCAAAAAAATTATATTTTGTGAATTACCTAAAACCTCAACTGGTAAAATTCAAAAATATGAATTGAGGAAAAAAGCCAAGGAAATAAATTGAATTTTGAAATTGATGATAAATCTGTTTTTTCAATGGACACCGGGGAAACTCTAGACTCTAAAAAAAATACTATATTTCTTTTACATGGCAGCGGCCAATCACATGTTGTTTGGTCTCTGACAACACAATTTTTATCTGATCAAAATAACAATGTGTTTGCAATAGATTTCCCAGGTCATGGGAATTCAGAAGGTGAAAGTTTAAAATCAATTGAAGATATGGCTGAATGGTTGGATAAAGTTGTAAAAAAATTAGATTTAAATGAAATCACTCTTATAGGACATTCTCAGGGTTGTTTGGTAGCACTTGAGTATGCAAGCAAATTTACAAAAAAAGTTAAGAATATTATTTTTATAGCTGGTTCATATGAAATTCCAGTTAATAAAGATCTAATTAATTTAGCTTTAGCTGGAGATATGGAAACATTAAATTTAATGATGAAGTGGGGTTATGGAAGTTCAAAACAATTTATTGGAGGCAATCCTCTACAAAAAATTTTAAATTCAGCAAGGGAAGTTCGCGATGTACTAGCCACCGATTTAATTGCTTGTAATAATTACAAAAATGGCACTAAAGCTATAAAGAAAATAAACTGTCCTACATTTTTTATTTTTGGTGAATTAGATAAAATGATAAGAATTGAGAAAGGTAAAGAGTTTGCGAATTTATTTTCAAACTCTGAAACGCATGTTATTAAAAATTGTGGACATATGATTTTACTAGAAAATGCTTTTGAAATGAGAGAAAAGATAAATAATTTTTTAAAAAAAAATGAAAAAATTTGAAATTTCAAAGACAAGAAGATTAAGAGAAACTCCTTTTACAAAAAAATTAGAGAATTATGGAGTTGGTGGTTATACTGTTTATAATCATATGTTACTTCCTACGTATTTTAAATCAATGCAAGAAGAATATTTGCATTTGAAGAGAGATGTTCAGATATGGGATGTGTCTGTCCAAAGAGAATTAGAGGTCTACGGTAAGGATGCATACGAATTAATTCAACTTATGACTTGTAGAAATTTGTCAAAAGCTTTACCAAACAAATGTTATTATGTTCCATTGGTAGACAAAGATGGATATATAATAAACGATCCGCTTATCATTAAGATCAATGATCAAAAATGGCGAATTTGTATAGCAGACTCAGATGTTATACTTTTTGCTAAAGGTATTTTATCAACTAAAAACTTATCAGCAGAAATTTATGAGACGAACATATCCACGTTGGCTATACAAGGACCAAAATCACACGATTTAATGAAAAAAGTTTTTGGTACAAAAATAATGGACTTAAAAATTTTTAATTTCGATTACTTCAAATTTAAAGAAACCAAATTTATGATTTCCAAAACAGGATTTTCAAAACAAGGGGGTTACGAGATACATATTGAAAATACTAAAGCTGGATTGGATCTTTACGATTTTTTTATAAAGTCTGGTAAAGAATTTAACTTAAAACCAGGCTGTCCAAATGCCATTGAAAGAATAGAAGGGGCACTACTTTCTTATGGAAACGATATGGATATCAAAGACAACCCTTTTGAGTGTGGATTAGAAAAATATATAGATTTAAAAAGCAATATTAAATTTTTAGGGAAAGAGTCTCTTCAAAAAATAAAAAACAATGGAATTAAAAAGAAATTGATGGGTGTAAAAGTTGATGGGAATCATATAAATTTAGTCCAAGAAGAAAAGTTAATTAATAATAAAAAAGAAATAATAGGGTACTTAAGATCAGCGGCTTTTTCACCCAGTTTTAATAAAATTGTTGGCTTAGCAATGATAAAAAGTTCTTATGCAAATATTGGAAATACTTTTAAAATTAATATAAACAATGAAATACTTAATGGCGAGATATGCAATTTGCCATTTAACTAATATGAAAAAAGTAAAAATATATATACCATCAAAAACAGCCATGCAATCTGGCAAAGGTAAACAAAAAAAATGGATTTTAGAGTTTTATACTAAAGACCCAATTACAAATCCCTTAATGGGTTGGGACTCAACAAAAGATACGTTAAACGAGGTTAAAATTGAGTTTGATACTAAAGATCAAGCAGTAAAATACGCAGAAAAAAATAACCTTAAATATGATTTAATAGAACCAAATAAAAGAAAATTTGTAATTAAATCTTATGCTGATAACTTTACTAATTAGATATTATGTGGCGTAGTTTTTTTACAGAAAAAAAATGGTTATTATGGTCGTGGGGTGGTTTTGCCTTCATAATTTTTTCATTGTTAGCTCAAACCTACATAGATGTTAAAATCAATGAATGGTACAAAGGTTTTTACGACCTCTTGCAAAAAGCTCCAGAAAGAGAATTATCTGAATTTTACGATGGTATCTATTTATTTATGAAACTAGCTATTCCATACGTGATTATCTACACAATTACAAATTATTTTACTAGACTATGGGCTTTTAGATGGAGGGAAGCAATGACTTTCTCTTACATGCCTTATTGGAGAGCAGTAGACGCCAAAGTAGAGGGTGCATCTCAAAGAATTCAAGAAGATGCAATGAATTTTGCAAAAATTGTTGAAAGTCTTGGTCTTCAAATAGTAAGAGCGATAATGCTTTTAATTGCTTTTATACCAATTTTGTGGGGCTTGTCCTCAAACGTTGTAATACCTTTTTTTAAAGACATTACAGGTTCTCTAGTTTGGGTTTCTTTAACTGCTAGTCTTGGGGGTTTAGTTGTTAGTTGGTTAGTTGGAATAAAATTACCTGGCCTAGAATACAACAATCAAAAAGTTGAAGCAGCCTTTAGAAAAGAATTAGTTTACGGAGAAGATGATAGAAAAAATTACGTACAAGCTCCAACTATATTCCAATTATTTACAGGAATTAAATTTAATTATCATAGATTATTTTTACATTATGGATATTTTGATCTATGGATAATAATGTACAACCAAACAATGATTATTGTGCCTTATTTATTAATGGGGCCGGGTTTATTTACAGGTGCTATGACATTAGGTGTTTTAATACAAACCTCGTCTGCTTTCAGAGAAGTACAAAGTAGCTTTTCCTTATTCTTACAAAATTGGACAAGGATAACAGAACTAAGATCTATTTATAAACGTTTAAACGAATTTGAAACAGCAATTAATTTTCGAAATAAGTTGAGAAAACCAAGAAAATCTGATGTAAGAGCTTAATGGAGCTCTATATAAAGTTAATTGATGTTCTTTTCCCTGTCTTCTTTATTATTGGAGTAGGTTATTATCTTGGTAAAAAAGATCCAAATTTTGATACAACTTTCATAACAAATTTCGCCGGAAATATCGGCACACCAGCTATGATTTTTTATACAATTACAACAACTGGTGTAACTCTTGATATATTTATAGAATATTTTATTTATGCTGTAATAATAATTGCAGGATTCGCAATTGTCGGTTTCATATTTTTATTTATTCTTAAAAAAGATACTATTACAGAATTGCCACCATTAATTTTACCAAATACTGGTAACATGGGTGTTCCCATATGTCTCTTTGCTTATGGTACAGAAGGACTAGGTGTGGCATCTGCAATTGCATCTGTAATTATTTTATTTCACTTCACTATCGGTGTTTTATTAGCTAAAAAAAGTTTTTCATTAGATATTTTAGTAAAAAACGTTCCTATCTATGGAATTATTATTGCGGTTCTTTTTCTTTACTTTGAATGGGAGGTTCCAGGGTATATTGAAAACACCACATTTTTATTAACTTATACAACAATATTTTTAGTTTTAATGTCTCTGGGTATTGCATTAACAAGATTAAAAGTTGTCTCTTGGACACACGCATCTATACTAGGGGCGGTTAGGATAGTTATCGGTCCAATTATAGGGTTTGCTCTTATTAAATTTTTAGGACTCACGGGTTTTGCTGCTGGAGTTCTCTTAATCCAATCTTCTATGCCTAGTGCAGTTTTAACTTATTTAGTTGGTTCAATGTATTCCGAAAAGAGGGCAGTAGACAACGTAGCTAGTGTTATAGTTACTTCTACGTTAATGTCCTTTATATCCGTACCTATCATCGTTTATATAAGTCTACGTTTTTTTCAATAAATACAATGACTTACGATATATAATTAAAGTAAAATATTAGAATATAAGTAAGTAATACTTACTTTAATTTAATAATATTAAGAAAAAACATTGATATTATTGACTTATTTATAGAATATTTTGCAAAAAAAAATAAAATTAAGTAAAATTCATCAAATCAAAGCTTAAATATACCCCTAAAACCAAAGATTTTCAGGTTGTCTAGAATTGGCTAATGGTGCGAATTCTAGAGCAATGCATAAAGAGAATATAGCGTTTAAAGGGCCATAGATAGCATTTTTTTTGCGATTTGATATTGTATGGTACAACTGAACCGCGAGTAAGCAAAAAAAGCAACCAAAGATTGAGAATTAAGCTAAAACGCCCGTTAAACAACAATTCTAGAGCGTTATACCCTCCTTTTTTAGCAGTTTTCTCTTGGTTTCAATACCACCTTTACCTGAATATCCTCCTAGTGAACCGTCTGACTTAATCACCCTATGACAAGGTATTTTGGGAGCATAAGGGTTTTTACCTACTGCATTGCCCACAGCTCGAGCTGAATAGGGGCTTTTAATGGCTATAGCTACCTCTTTATAGGTTTTGACCTTACCTTTTGGTATTTTAAGCAAATACTTCCAAACTTTTATCTGAAAATCAGTGCCTTTCAGCTTCATTTTGATATTTTGAACTTGTTTTGCTAGAGTGGTGGGGACCTACAAGCATTATAGTCCACGCAGGCTTATTATCCTTCAGTTTAAGGCTATGTTTATCTGTGTTTTTTCTAAATCCAATGTATCCAGGACCTCTCCAAAAAGTACCTTTATTAGTAGTTTCCCAATATCCACCTTTTAAAATAATTGTTATATAAGACCAGTAATGATCGTGTAAATCTCCTCGATCTTCTTTAAGTATCTTATGCACTAAAATATTGAATGGAAACCATTTAGGCCTTTTTCTAAATAAAACATAATACCTAATCATAAATGGCTCTGCTTTATCGTAATCTGGCCAACTTGGCCCTCTATCTAAAATAACTCTTTTCCTGTTCTCAAACATGATTTAATCAATCAATAAGGCAATAATTAATAAAATTCCTACTATTAGAATAGTTACTCCTGTTGTTAAAGCTAAGTTTCTGCTTTTATTTTTTAACTTTTCCCAACGATACATCAGAAAAAATGCTACGATTGGAACTGATATTCCTAAAATAATATATTTAAGCATTAAATTATTTTATCTTATTTGCTTGACTTCTAAAATGAGTTATTATATTACTAACGATAATTAATTGTTATCAATAGTAATGATATGAATGAACTTACAACTGATATAAAAGCTCTACATGAGGAAACATTAAGTAATCTTAAAACCTCTAAAGCAAACAATACTCTTAGAGCTTATAGATCAGATTTTAAGGATTTTGGTGGCTTTTGCGCTAAACATGGTTTTAAGTCCATGCCAACAGATCCAAAAGTTGTGTCTTTATACCTTACCTATTTATCTAAATCATCAAAAATTAGCACTTTGAGACGTAGATTGGTGTCTATAGGCGTTATTCATAAACTAAAAGGTCATTATCTAGATACAAAACATCCGATAATAATTGAAAATTTAATGGGAATTAAAAGAACAAAAGGTAGTAAACAAATAGGAAAAAAACCATTATTAATCAATCATTTAAAAGAAATAATTAATGTAATAAATCAACAAGATATTGATGAAATAGTAAAATTAAGAAATAAGACATTAATATTAATTGGTTTTGGAGGAGGGTTTAGACGTTCAGAATTAATATCTATTGATTATGACGATGTTGAGTTTGTTGATGAGGGGGTTAAAATAATTCTTAAGAAATCTAAAACAGATCAATTTGGAGAAGGTATGATTAAAGGACTTCCCTACTTTTCAAAAGAAATTTATTGTCCGGTCGTAAATCTTATGAATTGGTTAAAAATATCAAAAATTAAAAATGGACCAATATTTAGAAGATTTGCAAAAGGATCCACTTTAACAAAAAACAGACTAACAGATCAATCAGTAGTCCTTATTATCAAAAATTGTTTAAAATTAGCCGGTATAGAAAATAATAATTTTTCTGGGCATAGTTTAAGATCTGGATTTGCTACTGTAGCTGCAGAAGCAGGTGCAGATGAGAGAAGTATTATGGCTATGACAGGGCATAAAACTACACAAATGGTTAGACGCTATATAAAAGAAGCAAATATATTTAAAAATAATGCTTTAAATAAAATAAAAATCTAAAAAATAAAAAAAAGTTTAATCTTACATTTAAGTAATTCTAAGTAATAATTAAAATTTTTCTTAGGATCATCAAGCTTAGATAAATATTTTGTTCTAGATTTAAGGTAGTATTTTTTAAAAAATTTTGTTGTTATACCCCATTTTTTTAAAAAAGTTTTATCTCCCCTATTTGTAGTTAATTGAATTTTTTTTCTAGTAGTTAATGATGAAAAATGATAAACTTTAAAATTATTAATACCTTTAAATATTCTTACACCCTCATTCCACAATTTCATATTTAGATCGGGATCAGATGCGATACCGGGATTAAACTCTTCACTCATACCACCTATTTTTTCCCACATAGTCTTTTCTATTAAATGTGGAGCAAAATGACTGCCTTGATGATCATAAAAATTATGAGATTTGTAATTTGTAAGAAGTTTATTTTCATCAAAATTATTAATGTTTTCACCACAATTTAATTTAATATGACCTGAATTAGGTTCAATCATAGTTCCAGATAAATAAAATTTGTTATCTGAAATAGTATCCAATTCATTTTTTAAAAATTGATCCCACTCAGGTAAAAAATACATGTCATCATGTGAGTAAAGTAAATATTTTTTTGTAGCCAATTTAAAAATTTTATTAATTGAAGAACATAAACCAATATTTTTTTTGGAGTAAGTGAATTTGAAATTATTTTTTTTTACGAAATCCAAGGTTCCATCTATGCCATCATTAACATGTATTAAAATTTCATGATTAAATGATGAATTTTTTTTTATACTTGATATGCATAGTTTTAAATAATCTAAATTATTGTAAGTGGGTATTCCGATTGAAAACATTTAAAATCTTAATAAAATTATACGCTTAATTAATGAATATATATAATACAAAAAAGTATAGATCTTAAAAAAGACTAAATACTTAATAAAATATTTTAATTTGTTTTTATTTCTTTTTGTCTTTGTAATGTACCTCTTGTTCTCATAAGAATTATTTTTTACAAGGTTGCTCTCAATTTCATTGATATTCTTTGTTACAACAACAATATTTCGATAAAAGGACACATTAGTGATTAATCCATCAAAGGGATTTTTAATATAAAATGGATTAGGAATTTCTTTATAATTTAAACAATCACTTAAATTTTTAAAAAAATTCAGATGAGTATTAGCATATTTTAAATCAAAAGGATTTCCACCAAAAAAATGATTGTAGCTTGTTTGTGTATCCTCTATAAAATAAATTCCACCATTTTTTAAATATGGGAATAAGAATTTAAAACTTTTAATAACATCTTTGGGATAATGACTTCCATCATCAATTATAAAATCAAAACTTTTGTATTTATTTATTAATTTTTTTAAAAACACATAATCTGATTGCGAACCCTGAATTAGATCTATATTATTTGTTTTTATTTTCAGTTTTTTCTTATTAACATCCTTTATGTCTATACCTATTACTTTTCCATTATTAAAAAATCTCGACCAAGCTTTAACTGATGATCCATCCGCTACACCAATTTCCAAAACTTTAACTTTTTTGTTTTTATGAACGTTTAAATATTTTTCGTAAACTTCAGAATATTTATGATTGTATTTATCCGATTTGTATTTTTTGAAAAGATTCGACAATAATCTCTTACTCATTTAAAAAATCCCAAAAAAAGTTTTTTGTTTTAAAGCCTAAAGTTTTTTTAATTATGTAATCTGCAATAATAGTAGAGTTGAAATACTTGAAATATTTTAATCTTCCAGCTCTAGCAATTTTCTTCCTTTTACTATCGTCTTTATTTAATAAGTTTATTTTTTCAGCTAATTCATCAATATTATTATAGAAAACTAATTCACTTTCTGTGAATAAATCATTTAATTTTGTTTTTCTATCCACAAAAGTTAGCAAACCATTTCCCACCATTTGGGAAATTCGATCACTACTATAGTATTTTATAGGCTCACCTTGGCTTAAATTTAAAGCCATTTTGGATTGAGAAATTGTTTTTAAATAATTATCAGCCCAAATAGGTTGTTTATTATCCATGCCATAAATATCATATTTTACTGTGGGTGTTTTTGAAATTAATTTTTTTATAAAATTTTCTCTTACATCAAATTTACCTTTTTTAAGTATTCCCCTGTGAACTCCATGACTCATTGCAAAAAATAGATCTCTATTAAAAGACTTTTTTTGGTCAATTTTAAGTTTTTCGAAAGAGCTATCTACAGGGTTTGGTAAATAAAATATATTATCTTTATTAAATTTTAGAACATCTGGAGATGTTGTGCAAAAATTTGCATCAGTTATAGAAAATTTATCTTCAAATCGTTTACGATTTATTGACCACTCGGAGTCCATTCTGTCTAAAAACCACTGTGATATCTTAATATTTGGATAAATCTGTTTAATATATATTAAAGTTTCATTATTTATTAAATCTGCATGTCCAAGGACTATAAGATCAGGTAAATAATTACTTACAACTTCTATTAGTTTTTTGTTAAGTTTTTTTGATCCTTTTATATCATTAATTGATCTATAGTAACTTACAATGTCCCTATCACTAAATTCTAAAACACTATGATTTAATCTGATAAAACCATTGTTAATTCTTCTGCCTGTATTATAAAAAAGTCTACCGTTGTGCCTTTCATTAAAATTAGTAATGTGCAAAATTTTAAGTCTTTTTTGTAGGTCATGCTTTAAATTAAAATCTTTGCTTAAACTTATTTTTTTTCTGTAATTATCTATTTTATTAGAAATGTATTTATGAGTTAAATAAAAATTTTTAACTGATAATTTTTGTAATTCTTTCCTAAATCTTATGTTTTTAATAAGATTATCAATAGCGACAAACAAATTTTTAGTACTTAATGACCTTAAAATTACACCGTTGGTAATAGTCTCTGGCAACCCTCCCCTATTACTTATAATAACAGCACAGCCTCGACTAGAAGCTTCTAGACCAGTTCTTCCAAAGGGTTCTTCCCACCTCGAACATGCTACAGCAATATTAGTTCTATCAAAAATTTTTAAAACCTTTTTATGCTCTAGAAAACCTAGCAAGTTAAGATTTTTATGCCTAAAAATTATTTTTTCACGGTGCTCATCACCAATTACATAGGCTTTCCAATCTTTATATTTGTTTAAAATTTTAATTACTGCTTTTCCAAAAATATCATAACCTTTTGCTGAATTAAGTTTACCAACGAAAGTAATAATTTTTTCTTTATTTTTAAGGTTTATTCTTTTTTTTATATTTGCAGATTGTTGTATAACTTCAAGTTTTTCAGAATTATGTATTACTTTATTCAAATCACTAATAAATCTACTTTTGGACCATTCACTATTAAAGATGACTTTGGAACAAATAAACAATAATTTTAATCGTTCATCAACAGTTTTGGAGCCTATCATTGATAACGGATCATTGTGGAAATATAAAACTATTTTTGATTTAGTATTTTTCTTAATCATCCTCACATAATTTGGTCTATTATGGATTTCTATTAAGTCAGATTTACGTTTTTTTTCGAGTTTAATAAATTCATCAACATACTTTTTTGACTGACTTTGAAAAATTTTTTTTTCAAGTGGTATATTAATATAATTTAAGTTAAAAATATTCTTGTATTTTGTGTTTCCATAAATATTTATATTTTTTTTATAATTACTTATCTTAACAGTGTCATTTATAAATAATGAAACGGCTCCAGCATAACTTGGTGAAAAATTTTCTTTATAAGGTAGTAAAATAGATATTTTCATGAACTTTTATTTTTAATATTATTTCTTAGCGTTCTATTGTTCTTTATATAATATTCTCTAGAAATTGCTTTACTTTTTGTTTTAACTTTCTCCTTATAAATTAATTCCCATTTTCTTCCCCTAGTAAATTTTGCACCTTTTCCTTTATTATGAAGACTTAATCTTTTCGAAATATCATTGGTATAACCCACGTATGTAATATTTTTTTTTGGAAGAGATCTTAACATATAAACATAATACTTCATTTAAATTTAATCCTATTATTTTATGCAGGATCTGAAGTCCCTGCAGAAACGATAAATTTAGAAGCTTGTTCAAACGAAATATCTAAGTAGATTAGATCATTTTTAGGAACCATAAGTAAAAATCCACTAGTAGGATTTGGTGTTGTTGGAACAAAAACATTGACTAATTTTTTATCAGTTTTTTGACTCATGGAAGCATTGTTCTCTTTAGTAACGAAACCAACGACCCAAACATCTTTTCTAGGGTATTCAAGAAGTACAACGCTTTTTTTCTTATCTCCAGAACCGCTATCTGTAAATGACTCTGTCATTTGTCCAATAGCTGAATAAATTGTTCTTAAAATCGGTATTTTTTTTAAAAGTGAATTAAGTAATTCTATTATTTTTTTTCCTAAAAATGATAAAGATAGCCAACCAATAAATGTAATAAATATTATTGATATTAAAATCTCTATTCCAGGAATATCTATAGGAAGATAATGATTGGGATTTATTTCCTTTGGAATAATTTTAGTTGAAATTTTTATTATAAAAACTGTCAAATATAAAGTTATTGCAAGCGGGATAAGTACAACCGCTCCAGCAAAGAAATAGTTTCTTATTCTAGAAAATAAAGATTTTTTCTGCTTTTTTTTAGCCATCAGTTATAACTTGAATATATTATAAATACTAAAATTAATAAAAAAATTGCAATTAATAATTTATTATTTAAAATCATGAATCTTAATGAAATATAACATAAATAGAAGAAAATTTCTTGGCTTAATTGGATGCGGTTGTTGTGGTCTTTTTTTGCCATCTTGTTCAACAGTGCCAATAACTGAAAGAAAACAATTGACGATTGTTTCAGAGGCAAGAATTAATTTACAAGCAGCTGCTGCATATGAAAAATTTAAATCAAAAAATAAACTAATTAATACAGGCAAACAAATTAAAGAGATTAAGGATATAGGAAAAAGAATGGAAAATTCTGTATCGGCTTTTTTTCAAAAACAAAATAAAATTGATCCGACTTCAGATTTTGAATGGGATTATGTTTTAGTAGATAATGATAAAGTTAAAAATGCTTGGTGCATGCCTGGAGGCAAGATAGCTGTCTACACAGGAATTTTAAAAGTTACAAAAAATAAAGATGCACTTGCTGCTGTCATGGGTCATGAAATAGCTCACGCTGTTGCAAAACATTCAGTTGAAAGAATGAGTCATGCTATGACAATAAATGTGGGCACACAAATTGCTGATATTTTTTTAGGTGGTGCAATTAATAGAACAAGAAATACAGTTGGCCAAAATACTGGCATGGATATTTTTCAATTGGGCATTATGAATCCTTTTGGTAGAAAACAAGAAACTGAAGCTGATTATTTAGGTTTGATTTTTGCTTCACTTTCTGCGTTTGATATAAGAGAATCTATCAATTTGTGGAAAAGAATGTCAGAAAGTAAAAAAGGTAAAGAGATCCCCGAGTTTATGAGCACTCATCCCTCGAGCAAAAAAAGAATATTAAACTTACAGGGTTGGGTTAAAGAGGTAATGATAAAATACCCACCAATAAAAATTTAATTTATTGGTGAGCCCTGATGGACTCGAACCATCGACACCCTCCTTAAAAGGGAGGTGCTCTACCAACTGAGCTAAGGGCCCAAAAGAGATACTTTTTATATATAATCTCGATAAAATTCAAATCAATTTTTTTCGAATATTTTCATATATTTTCTATAGAAAAGATTAAATCTTTTCTTATGAATTTCTTCTCTAATTTTAATCATTAACTGTTGATAAAAGTTAATATTATGTAATGAAATCAGCATTGAGGCTAGCATTTCATTAGATTTAACCAGATGGTGAAGATAACTTTTAGAGTAACTATTAAGACCCCTGATGTGGCAATTTTTATCAATTGGATTCTTGTCGTATTTATATTTTGAGTTTCTTAAATTTACTTTTCCATTCCAAGTATACGCTAAACCTGTTCGTCCAGATCTAGTAGGTAGTACACAATCAAACATGTCTATACCACACTTTATAGCACCCAATAAATCTGAAGGGGTGCCTACCCCCATTAAATATCTGGGTTTATTTTTAGGCATATATTTAACCGTCTCACTTAGTATTTTTAGCATTTGTGATTGTGTTTCTCCTACCGCGAGACCACCCATGGCATAACCTTGAAAATTAATTTCTTTTAATTTTTCTAAGCACTCAAGTCTTAAATCTTTATGCAGCCCACCTTGAATTATTCCAAATAAAGCTTTTTTTTTATTATTTCCAAATTCAATTTTACATCTTTTAGCCCAACTTATTGAAATTTTTAACGATTCATTTAACTGTTTTTTATTTAATGTTAGTTTTGGACAATCGTCTAATACCATCAATATATCTGAATTTATTTTTTTTTGAATTTGAATGCTTTTTTCTGGACTTAAAATTATTTTTTTTCCGTCTAAATGTGATTTAAATATTGCTCCAATTTTTGGATCTATGTGATTAAATTTAGAAAGAGACATAATTTGGTAGCCGCCAGAGTCAGTTAGTATGGGTTTGTTCCACTGCATAAATTTATGCAAACCACCAAAACTAGATATTATGTCTGTTCCTGGTCGTAAAAAAAGATGATAAGTGTTTCCTAGAATAATCTCAGATTTTGTTTTAAGAAGATCATCTAAGAAAATACCCTTTAAAGTACCTTGCGTTCCAACAGGCATGAACGCTGGTGTATTGATTACTCCCCTAGATGTAAAAATTTTACCAACTCTAGCTTCATTGTCTTTCGTTGTTAACTTAAATGAGAAATTTGATTTTAACATCAAATTATTTTGATCTTATACTTATAATCTTATCTGGATTACTTACAGTTCCGTTAGGGCCGTCACCCTTTTTAATTTTATCAATTAATTCCATTCCTTTAACCACTTTGCCAAAAGCAGTGTATTGACGATCTAAATGTGGAGCTGAGTCAAAGCAAATAAAAAATTGACTATTAGCACTATCGGGATCTGCAGATCTAGCGGCCGATAAAACTCCTCTTGTATGCGCTACATCAGAAAATTCTGCTTTTAAGTCCGGAAGATCAGATCCACCGGTTCCCACTCGACTTAAATCAAAATCAGATGAGTTTGAATTACCAAATTTAACATCTCCTGATTGTGCCATAAATCCAGATATGACCCTATGAAAAACAACACCATCATATTTGCCTTCATTAGATAAAGTTTCAAATCTTTTGACATGGTTCGGAGCTACATCTTTAAATAATTCTATTTCTACATTTCCATCCTTTAATTTCATAATCATAATATTTTCTCCTGCGTTTATTTTTGAATTGAATATTAAAACAAAAAAAAAATAAAATAAAACTTTCTTCATTATATTCTCTTTTTTAAATATTTTATTACTGATTTTGTCAAAAATTTACTTATGTTACCATCTAATTTTGAAATCTCTTTAACAAATTTTGATGAAATAATTTGATTCTCAACGTCTGACATAAGAAAAATTGTCTCAATATTACTACTTAGTTTTTTATTCATTCCAGCAAGTTGAAACTCGTACTCAAAATCGGAAACTGCTCTTAAACCTCTAATTATAATTTCTGCTTTATATTTTTTACATAAGTCTATTGTAAGACTACTAAATGGAACAATTTTGATTTTGCTTTTGCTTAGTCTTAAGTCTTTAAATAATGAAAGTTTTATAATTTCTATACGTTCATCTATTGAAAAAAAATAATCTTTATTTGAATTATCAGTTGTAGCAATAACTAGCTTATCGACTATTTTTAGAGACTTCTTAATTACATCTATATGACCTAGAGTAAGTGGATCGAAGGTTCCTGGATAAATAGCTGTTCTCATTATTCAATATTATTTTCAATTTTAATTACAGACGCAACTTTTTCGTTACCTGATAATTTTTTAATTCTAACACCCTGGGTGTTTCTGCCGGCTACACGGATTTCTTTAACTGCACATCTCATAATACTCCCCTTATCTGTAGATAATATTATTTCATCATTATCCTCAACAACTAATGTTGCTGCGACATTTCCATTTCTTTGTGAATTAATTATTCCTATAATGCCTTTTCCTCCACGATTAGTTACTCTATAGTCCATATACGAAGATCTTTTACCATATCCATTTTCTGTAACCGACAAAATAAATTTGTTTAAACCGTTTTTAATCTTAGCATCTTTTTTAATAGTTTTTTTATCAATTTGTGAGTTATCTAAAACTGATAATGATATTACCTTGTCGTTGTCTTTAAGAGTAATCCCCTTAATTCCTTTTGATGATCTACCTTTAAATAATCTTAATTTCTTAGACATAAATCGTATACATTTTCCGTTTTTAGTACCAAGAAGAATATCTTGATCTTCTTTGCAGATTTTAACACCTACTATTTTATCATTTTCCTCTAATTTCATAGCAATTTTACCGCTAGAGCTAATATTGTTAAAATCTTCAAGTGAGTTTTTTCGTACGTTACCATTAGCTGTAACAAAAATTACCATAAGTTTTTTCCACTCGTTTTCGTCTTCAGGTAAAGGCATTATAGAACTAATTGAATGATGGCTCTTTAAAGGGAGTAAATTAAAAATAGATTTGCCTTTTGAAACTGCTGTTCCTTCGGGAATTTTATAAGCTTTTATTTTATAAACCAATCCTTGAGTTGAAAAAAATAAAACTGGTGTGTGGGTATTAGCAGTAAAAATTTGCACCACAAAATCTTCGTCCCTAGTAACTATACCCTTTTTCCCTTTACCCCCTCTTTTTTGAGATTTCAAAGAAGTTAAAGGGCTTCTTTTGATATACCCTTGATTAGTAATATTTATAACCACTGACTCTTTTTGTATAGTTTCCTCTATATTGTAATTTAGAACAGCATCAATAATTTTTGTTCTTCTAGGTACTGAGTATTTATCTTTAATGTTAAGTAATTCAGATTTAATAACATTGTAAAGTTCCTTTTTCGAGTTAAGAATTTTATTGTACTCATGAATCAATTTTGATAATTTAAGAATTTCATTTTCTATTTCGCTAATTCCATAAGCTGTCAATCTTTGCAATTTTAAGTCGAGAATTGCTTCCACTTGAGTTATTGAAAATTGGTATGAGGAAATATTTTTCTTTTTTTCAACTAATTTTATAATTTTATTACTTTTTTTAATTTTCCATTTTTTTTCAAGTAATTTATTTTTTGCATTTTCTGTATTTTTTGAATTTTTAATAATTTTTACAATTTCATCAATATTTTCAACGGAGATGGCAATACCAATTAGAATATGCGCTCTGTCTTCGGCTTTCTTTAAATCAAATTTTATTCTTTGTGTTAACGTAAATTCTCTAAATTTTAAAAATTCAGATAAAAATTCTTTTAAATTTAAAATCTTTGGTTTATTTTCAACGATTGCTAAAGTGTTAAATCCAAAAGAGCTTTCAATATTAGTCAACTTATAAAGTTGACGTCTGATTGTTTCTGGCTCTATGCCTTTTCTTAATTCAATTACAACTCTAATCCCATCTCTATTAGACTCATCCCTAATATCTCTAACACCCTCTATTTTTTTATCTCTTGCTAATTGAGCTATTTTTTCAATAAGCAAGGATTTATTAATTTGATAAGGAATAGATTTAATAATTAGACTGTCTCTACCACTTTTTTTCTCTTCAAATTCTATTTCACCTCTAATTTTAAACGAGCCTCTACCTTTATTATATCCTTGTTTAATAATATCTTTTCCAATAATTACTCCGCCAGTTGGAAAATCAGGGCCAGGCACATGTTTCATCAATTGAGAAATCGTAATATCTTTATTTTCAATAAATGCGATTGTTGCATTAATTATCTCACCTAAATTGTGAGGAGGTATACTTGTTGCCATACCTACAGCAATACCACCAGCTCCATTTACTAACAAATTTGGATATTGAGATGGTAAAACTGTTGGTTCCTTTTCGGTTTCGTCATAATTATTTCTATACGACACGGTGTTTTTTTCTAAGTCTTCAGTAAGGTGTTTTGCTATTCTTGCCAATTTTGTTTCGGTATATCTCATTGCTGCTGGTGGATCTCCATCTATTGAGCCAAAATTACCCTGACCACTTATTAAAGGTAAGCTCATTGAAAATTCTTGAACTAATCTAACCAAAGCGTCATAAACTGATTGATCACCATGTGGATGATATTTACCAATTACATCTCCTACTATTCTTGCAGATTTTCTAAAAGATTTTGTCCAATCGTATCCTCCCTTGTACATCGCATAAATAATTCTTCTATGAACAGGTTTTAAACCATCTCTTACGTCTGGAAGAGCTCTACTAACAATTACGCTCATCGCATAAGATAAGTAAGATGAGCTCATTTCATCTTGAACAAAAATTTGTTTATATGAATTATTTGAACTTTGAGTAGTTATTTTTTCCATGGTTTTTAAAATGGAATTTCATCATCTAAATCATTTCCAGCTTGTTTGATGTTTTCATCTGGAAGAGAGCTTTTTTCGTCATTTACTAAATTGCTGGTACCACTTTTATTTTTTCCATCGAGCATTGTGAGACTAGAATTGTACCCTTGCAGCACTATTTCGGTTGAATATTTGTCTTGGCCACTTGCTTCATCTTTCCATTTTCTAGTGGACAATTGTCCTTCAACATAAACATTCGCTCCCTTTTTTAAATATTGTTGTACCACATTAATTAATCCTTCATTAAATATAACCACTCTATGCCACTCGGTTTTTTCTTTTCTTTCACCACTATTTTTATCTTTCCATGATTGGCTGGTGGCTATACTTAACCTTGCGACGTTTTTTCCGTTAACCATTTGTTTGATTTCTGGGTCTGCCCCCAATCGCCCGATTAATAACACTTTATTTAAACTTCCTGCCATAATAATTTAGAATAAATTTTTGATTTTAAACTTTAATACTTTTAAATTATAACATATTTGAATAACAAAGATAAGTTTATAATTTTTAAATATAATAATAATGTTGAAAAAAATCGTTATAAAAGGCGCTAAAGAGCATAACCTAAAAAATGTTTCTTTAGAAATACCTAAGGAAAAGTTAATAGTGATAACTGGCCTGTCAGGTTCTGGTAAATCGTCTTTAGCTTTCGATACGATTTATGCAGAAGGTCAAAGAAGATATGTTGAAAGTTTATCAGCATATGCTCGTCAATTTTTGGATAAAATGAAAAAACCAAATGTTGAATTCATTGAGGGTTTAAGTCCAGCTATTTCGATTGAACAAAAAAATACCTCAAAAAATCCAAGGTCTACTGTAGCTACAGTTACAGAAATATATGACTATATGAGAGTTCTGTATGCAAGAATTGGTACTCCCTACTCTCCATTTACTGGAAAACCTATTGTGTCACAGTCTGTTTCGGATATGGTAACTAAAATTAAAGATCTACCAAAAAATAGCACAATATTTCTCTTATCACCAATTGTAAGAGGTAGAAAGGGTGAATACAAAAAAGAAATCTTAAATTATAAGAAAAGAGGATTTTCAAAAATAAAAGTTGATGGCAAATATTTAAACATTGATGATTTTCCTAATTTAAACAAAAAAGTTAAACACGATATTTCAATAATTGTAGATAGAATTGTAATCAACTCAAGTATAGGAAATAGATTAGCAGATAGTGTTGAAACTGCATTAAATTTATCAAATGGGCTTTTAATTGTAGAGTATGAAAATGAGACTTTACCAAAAAAATTTAGAAAAAAAGAGTCAATTACTTTTTCCTCTAAATTCTCTTGTCCTGAAAGTGGTTTTACCATAGAGGAGATAGAACCTAGGCTTTTTTCATTCAATTCTCCATATGGAGCTTGTGAAGAATGCGAAGGTATAGGTCACAATTTAAATGTAGATCCTAATTTAGTGGTACCTAATACAAAATTAAGTTTACAAGAAGGCGCGATATCTCCTTGGTCAAAATCAACATCTTTATATTATGCACAGACATTGTCATCTTTATCGAAACATTATAAATTTTCTATGCAACAACCATGGAAAAAACTTTCAAAAAAAATTCAAGATATAATATTATATGGTTCTGATGAAGATGAAATCAAATTTCATTACGATGATGGTTATGAAAAATATTCAACAACCAAATCTTTTGAAGGTGTAATTAATAATTTAGAAAGAAGATTTCTTGAGACTGATAGTGAGTGGAAAAGAGAAGAAATCGCGCAATATCAAAGCGAGTCAAATTGTGAAAAATGTGAAGGGTTTCGTTTAAAAGAAGAAGCGCTTTGTGTAAAAATTGATAAGTTAAGTATAAGTGAAATTACAAAAAAATCAATTGATGATGCTAAAAATTGGTTTGATAACTTACCGAATAGACTAACCGAGCGAGAAAATAAAATAGCTCAACATATTTTAAAAGAAATCAAGGAAAGATTAAACTTTTTAATAAATGTTGGATTAAATTATTTAACTCTTTCTAGAGAGTCTGGAACGTTATCAGGTGGAGAGTCACAAAGAATTAGATTAGCTTCACAAATAGGATCAGGTTTAACAGGTGTATTATATGTATTAGACGAACCGTCTATAGGCTTGCATCAAAGAGATAATAAAAAATTAATAAATGCATTAAAAAAACTCAGAGATCTTGGAAATACAGTTATTGTTGTTGAACATGATATAGAAACAATGGAAAATTCTGATCATATAATTGATATTGGACCTGAAGCTGGAATTAATGGCGGAAAAATTATAGCTGAGGGTGATGTAAAAAATATTTCTTTAAACAAAGAAAGTATTACTGGAGATTATCTTTCAGGTAGAAAATTTATATCATTGCCAAAGAAAAGACGTATAGCAAAAAATGGAAAATATGTAGAAATTAATGGAGCTACAGGTAACAATTTAAAAAACGTAAATTTAAAAATCCCTACAGGAACACTTACATGTGTTACGGGTGTTTCCGGTAGTGGAAAATCCACTTTGGTTCTTCACACTTTATATAACGCTTTAAACTTGATGCTTAATAATAACAAGTCAAGAAAAATACCTAAACCGTTTAAAGGTTTTAAAGGAACGGAAGCTATAGATAAGATAATTAATATAGATCAATCGCCAATAGGAAGAACTCCAAGATCGAATCCAGCTACATACACAGGGGCATTTGGTCCAATAAGAGAATGGTTTGCATCTTTGCCCGAGTCTAAAGCCAGAGGATACAAAGTTGGCAGATACTCTTTTAATGTAAGAGGTGGAAGATGTGAAACTTGTGAAGGCGATGGTGTTATAACCTATGAAATGCATTTTTTGCCTGATGTTTTTATCCCTTGTGACTCTTGCAAAGGAGCAAGATACAACAAAGAAACTTTAGAAATAAAATTTAAAAATAAAAATATTGCTGATGTTTTAGATATGACTATCGATGAAGGTTGCATTTTTTTTGAGAATATTCAAACGATTAGATCAAAACTAATTACATTAAAACATGTTGGATTAGGCTATATGAAAATTGGGCAACAAGCCACAACGTTATCAGGTGGCGAAGCCCAAAGAATAAAACTTGCTAAAGAGCTCTCGAAAAGACCTACTGGTAAAACGATGTATATATTAGATGAGCCTACAACTGGTTTACATTCACATGATATAAAAAAACTTTTAGAAATTTTGCAAGCTTTTGCTCAAACAGGTAATACAGTTGTGGTTATTGAACACAATTTAGATGTAATTAAAACGGCAGACCATATAATTGATATGGGACCTGAGGGAGGTATTAATGGTGGAAATGTGCTGGCTGAAGGACCTCCAGAGAGAATAGCAGAAAAGGACTGTTATACTGGTAAATTTTTAAAAGAAATTCTTCATAATTCTAATATGAAAAAAACTGCCTAAATTACATTTATTGTGTTATAATAATTTATGGTTAATATCTTACAATCTT
Organism: uncultured Pelagibacteraceae bacterium; assembly: GCA_902582345.1. Lineage (GTDB taxonomy): Bacteria > Pseudomonadota > Alphaproteobacteria > Pelagibacterales > Pelagibacteraceae > Pelagilacustribacter. Next base: position 60,581 of record CACHRU010000004.1, read on the forward strand.
TATCTAGAACAGTACATTTATCTTTAGTTTTAGCGATACTATTATTTCTTGGATTGTATCTTGGTTCAGATGGATTTGCATTTGATAGATACTTCTTTAGCTGGTTTTTTAGATATTTACACGTTTTAGCAGGTGTAATGTGGATTGGTTTGTTGTGGTATTTAAACTTTGTCCAGATACCAAGTATGCCAAAAATTTCAGATGATCAAAAACCTGCAATAACTAAAGTCATAGCGCCAGCAGTTCTTTTTTGGTTCAGATGGGCAGCATTCGCAACAATTATCACTGGTTTAATTGTTGCTTATTTAAATGGGTATTTACATCAATCAATGACACTTGGGATTGGAAGTGGTGGTGGTAAAAACACTGCTATAGGAATTGGAATGTGGTTAGGTATTATCATGGCTTATAATGTGTGGTTTATAATTTGGCCTAATCAAAAAAAAGCTCTTGGGATTGTGGAAAGTTCACCTGAAGAAAAACCGATTGCTGCAAAAAAAGCAATGTTGACATCTAGAATAAATACTCTCCTTTCATTGCCAATGTTGTTAACAATGGTAGCGGCACAGAATTTGTACTAATAATTACTTTAATTAACTTTATTTTCATCATCTTTTTCCAAAGTCTTAAAAGAAACTTTTAATAACTTCAAAACAGGTGAGGCAACAAACATTGATGAATAAGTGCCAATTATTACACCTAAAATCATCGCAAAAGAAAAGCCTCTCAATATTTCACCACCGAGAACATAAATAGATAATAATGCAAGCAAAGTTGTAATTGATGTAATAATTGTCCTCGATAAAGTTTCATTAATAGAAATATTTGCAATCTCACTTATGTGAATATTATTAAACTTAAATAAATTTTCTCTTATCCTGTCATATATAACAACAGTATCATTCATGGAATAACCAACAATGGTTAAAACTGCAGCTATAATAGATAAATTTATCTCAAAGGATAACAAAGAAAAAATACCAATAGTTATTATTACGTCATGAAATAAAGCTAATATAGAACCTAAACTAAATTGCCATTCAAATCTTATCCAAATATAAAAGAGCATTGCAGCAAGTGATAATGAAATAGCGATAATTCCATTTTTAAGGAGTTCCTGACTTACTTTTGGCCCAACATTTTCAACTCTTCGAAAATCTATTTCAGTATTAAGACTTTGTTGTAAATTAGTTTTAATCTTTTCACTAACCTCTTTATTATCGTTAAATTTTTCCTCTACCTTTATTAAGAAATCTCCTTTTTTTCCAAATTCTTTGACACTCACATCTCCTAATTTCATTAAATTTAATGAAGATCTAATTTCGGAGATGTTTATATCTTTTTTTTCAGATCTTAGCTCAATCAATGTTCCGCCTTTAAAATCTATACCATAATTTAACCCCTTAAAAATTATAATTAAAAAACTAAGAATGATTAATATAATTGACAAGAGATTTGCTTTAGAAAAATAAGAAGCAAAATTAATTTTCTGGTGAATCATAGATTAATATTTCCTTTCTTATTTAAAACAATTATTGAAGTTATATGTCGAGCTATAAAATATGCAGAAAATAATGTCGTTAAGATTCCAAGTCCCAATGTAACAGCAAAACCTTTCACGGGTCCTGAGCCAAAAGCAAATAATATTAATGCAGCTATTAATGTTGTAACATTTGCATCTAAAACTGTGATTTTGGCTTTTTTGTATCCAATATCAAATGCATGAATAATTGATTTTTCAGTTTTTAGTTCTTCCTTAATTCTCTCAAAAATTAAAACATTAGCATCTACAGCCATTCCTACAGTCAGAATAATACCCGCTATACCTGGAAGTGTAAGTGTAGCCTCAAGTAAAGTTAAAATTCCAATAAGCATAAGAAGATTAAATATTAATGATAAATTTGCTACAAAACCGAAAATTCTATATTTATATATCATAAACGTAATCACTAACAGGAAACCAACTAATAAAGAAAGTGAACCAGATTTGATTGAGTCTTTTCCTAAATCAGGTCCAACTGTTCTTTCCTCAACTGTATTTAAACTTGTTGGCAAAGCTCCTGATCTAAGCAATAAAGCTAAGTCTGTAGCTTCTTGAAATGTAAAATCTCCTGTAATATTTCCATTTCCTGCAGTTATTGGTTCTCTTATTGATGGAGCACTAATTATTTTTTCGTCCAAAACTATTGCTAATCTTTTTCCTACATTGTCTGTGGTTGCCCTTCCAAATTTTTGAGATCCTAATCTATCAAGAGTAAATGTAACTGTTGGGGTGTTTGATTGATTGTCAAGTCGCGGTTGAGCGTCAATTAAATTTTCGCCACTCATTACAATTTTCTTGCTTACTTTTAGTTCTTCACCAGTGTCAGATATTAATTTATCATATCCAAATTCATTGTTATCGTCTGATACAAGCCTAAAATCCAGTTTAGCAGTTTTTCCAATTAGTTTTTTAATTCTGTTAGGATCTTTAACTCCTGGTAATTCAACAAGAATTCTTTTTTCACCTCTTTGTAATATTGTTGGCTCTTTAGTTCCAACGTCATCTATTCTTCTTCTAATAATTTCAATTGATTGATTTATTGCTGAATTATTAATCAACAAAAGCCCTGATTTAGAAAAAGAAATTTCAACTAAATTATTATTTATAAATATATCTAATTCATTTTTATTAAACTTTTGTATGAAAGGATTTAGGTCATTATCTTTTTTTGATAAAAATATATTCTTAAATTTTTTAGTATCTTGAGTTTTAAAAAAAATTTTTTTTTCTTCAATAAAAAAATCTTTAAATTTAATATTATTTTCTTTCAAACTTTTTTTTATAGGGATAATTTTATCTTGAAGTCTATCTTTGATAAGTGGATCAGTATCAATTTCGAGTAACAAATATGAACCACCTTGCAGATCTAGACCAAGATTGACTTTTTTATTAATTAATTTTTGATCATCTGATTGAAAATTCAAAAAAGAAAATGAAGCTAAAAAAAGAAAAATTATGTAAACAAAAAAAGTTTGAAATTTTGTAAAATTTAACACGAAAAAGTTTTATTTTTTAACTTCTTTTTGTAAAAGACTTGTAATAGTAGATTTTATAACTTGTACTTTGACATTATCGGCAACATTTACCTCGATACGATCATCCTCCATTACTTTCTCAACTGTTCCAATTATGCCTCCTGATGTAATTACTTCATCCCCCCTTTTTAATGATTGAACCATAGCTTTGTGTTCTTTGACTCTTTTCTGTTGAGGTCTTATAAGAAAAAAATAAAAGATTACAAAGATTAATATTAGTGGAATAAATTGTGCAAAACCAGAACCGTTCATAATTTATAAATAATTATAATAAAAGAGTTATTTTAACAAGCTAATAATATTTAAATTTTACTTAAATTATTCGTATATTTTTTTAGAATTTCCGGCACCGTGACGCTTCCATCCTCATTTTGATTATTTTCAATCAATGCAACCATTAATCTACCAACAGCTAATCCAGATCCATTTAAAGTACCTAAAAATTCTGTTTTATTAGTTTTTTTAAATTTTGCGTTCATTCTTCTTGATTGGAAGCTGCCACATGAAGAACAGCTTGAGATTTCTCTATACTTATTTTCAGATGGAATCCACGCTTCTATATCAAATGTTTTTTCTGCACTAAATCCCATATCACCTGATGATAATAAAACAACTTGATATGGAATATTTAGCTGTATTAAAACTTCCTCTGCGCATTTTAACATTCTATCCAATTCTTTCATTGAATCCTCTGGATCTACGATACTCACTAATTCAACTTTATAAAATTGATGTTGTCGCATAATACCTTTTGTGTCTTTTCCATAACTACCAGCTTCTTTTCTAAAACAAGGAGTGCCCGCAACATATCTAAGAGGTAAATCTTTTTTTTCCAATATTTTATCTCTAACCAAATTAGTTAGAACAACTTCTGCAGTCGGAATTAAAAATTTTCTTTCAACACTATTATCTAATTTTATTTCAAACTGGTCATCTTCAAATTTTGGTAACTGCCCAGTTCCAAACATTGTGCTCTCATTAACAATCAATGGTGGGGAAACTTCTTGATAATTAAACTTTGAAGTATGTAAATCTAGCATAAAGTTTATAAGAGCTCTTTCTAAAAGGGCATATCTGTCTTTTAATACAGCAAATCTTGAGCCTGAAATTTGAGCCGAAGTTATTAAATCAATTTGATTAGAGTCTTCTCCTATTACAGAGTGAGGCTTTATTTTAAAAGTAAAATTTCTAATTGTCCCATTCTTTTTTATAATTTTGTTGGATTTTTCATCTTTTCCTACTGGCACATCTTCCATTGGCAGATTTGGAATGTTTGCCATTAATTTATTCAAATTTAAAATTATTTTTTTTTGTTTATCAATTTCTTGATTTATTAATTTAGTTAATTCTTTTGATTTGCTAAAATTTTTCTCATCCTTGGATTTAGATATTGATTTTTTATCTTGCTCCAATTTTTCTTTTTTTTGGATTATATCTCTATTTTGTTTATCCAATTTAAGTAATTCATTAAGATCTACGTTAGAATTTCTTGAATTTAATTTCTTTTCAAAAACTTTAATATCTTTTCTTATATCTTTTATGTTATGCATATATTATTTTTTTTCTATAATTTTTACTGTAATTATAGATATCTCATATAAAAGAAGTAACGGCAACGCCAATCCAATTTGTGTAATTGGATCTGGGGGGGTTAAAATTGCTGCCAAAGCAAACATGATAACAATTACGTATTTTCTTCTAGTTTTTAAATATACTGAATTTACGATACCTATTCTTGCTAACAAACTTAAAACTACTGGAAGTTGAAAACTTATTCCAAAAGCAAAAATTAATCTCATAATTAAAGATAAATATTCATTAACCTTAGCCTCTAACTGGATCGGTAAATTACTGTCACTTTTTGGAGTTTCAAAACTTAAAAAAAAATCTATAGCAAGAGGCATTATTAAATAATAAACGATTAAACCGCCAATTAAAAAAAGTATAGGTGTTGATACAAGATATGGAAAAAAAGCCTTTTTTTCATTTTGATATAGGCCGGGTGCAATAAATTTCCATATCTGTAATAAAAAAAAAGGACTTGTTATAAAAAAGGCGGCAAAAAAAGCAACTTTCAAATATGTTAGAAATGCTTCATGTAGAGCAGTAAATATTAATCGTCTTTCAAGACCGCTCTGAATTATTGCCTCTGCATAAGGATTTACTAAAAAACTATATATATTTTCTGAAAAAAAATAACAGACAATGAAAGAAAAAAATAAAAATATAAATGTATTTAAAAGTCTAGATCTTAATTCAACCAAGTGATCGACTACTGTACCACCTTGGATTTTTTCATTATTTTTTTTCATTATTTTCTTTATCTGTTTTTGTAATATCTTCTTTTAGCTCTACATTGGTAATTTCGTTTATATTGCTTTGTACATCAGAAAAATATCTCTTAAATGATCCAATCCAGGATCCAATCTTGCGTAAAACAATTGGGAAATCTTTAGGTCCTATTACTATAATAGAAATTACAACGATAATAAGTAATTCAAACCAGCCTATTTGTGGCATCGAAATTAACTTTTTGTTGAATCGTTTTGATCGTCAGAGTCTTTGCTATTTGTTTCAGGGCTGTCTGACATTCCCTTTTTGAAACTTTTTATTCCTTTAGCTACATCTCCCATTAAAGCAGAGATTTTTCCTCTACCAAATAACAAGACGACTAAAACAACTACAATAGCTATTTGCCAAAAACCAATACTCATAAGCAATATTTATATACAATTATTTGTATTAAATAAATAACTTTTATTCATCCTTTTTTGTAGATTGATCAATAGCTTGTTCTATATCTGAGTAAATATTCTCTTTTTTTAGTGAAGTTTGCTCCTTAAAAAATTTACCTGTCCCGAAAATTGAAGAGTCTACTGATGTAGAATCAATTAACCCTGCGGTCTTTAATTCATCGATGGTGGGTAAATCAGACAATTTCTGAATATTAAAATGATTTAAAAAATTTTCTGTAGTCCCATATTGAATGGGTTTACCTGGTACATCTTTACGACCAACAGGTCTTACCCAGTCAAGCTCAAATAAGATTTCAAGAGTATTGGTCGCAAAGGCAACACCTCTTATTTCCTCAATCTCTGATCTTGTGACAGGTTGATGATAAACAATAATTGCTAGTGTTTCTACTGTTGCTCTTGATAATTTTCTCTGTGTAGATTTTTGTAATGCCATTATTTTTGATAAATTTTCAGATGTTCTTAAAGACCACTTGTCTTTGATGCAAACTAAATTTATTCCTCTATCTTTGTAAAAATTTTGAATTTTTAAAAGAATATTTTTAATATTTGATGTTGTTTTAAGTCTTTCTTCAATTGTGCTTACATCCAGCGGTTCTGCTGCAGAAAATAAAATTGCTTCGACTTGTCTTTCTAATTTTGAAGTTTTATTTGGAAACTTAATAATATTTATATCTTTATTTTTTTTTTTCATTTCATTGTTTTTTTAATTAAAATTTTATCAAATATTTTTTTTTGCATTATTGAAATTAATCCTTGTCTAGATAATTCAAGACTAGCAGCAAATATGCCTGATAAACCAGTTTTGAACATTTTATTATTTTTAAAGTGACCTGGAACTATTTTTAGAATTTCTTTCCAGTCATTAAGATCATTTAAATTATTTTTTATAAATTGAATACCCTGATCTGTTGTAAGAACAGGAAGTTTAGGAATATTGACAGTTTTAAATGATCTTTGAGTTTCAAAAGTGGCATACGTTTTTAGTAGTTCATACAAGCTTAAATCATACTTAGGTGAATATATAGATCTTATTCCTCCTTTCATGCCTCTGTAAAAAATATCAATACCAATTCTTTTTCTCTTTAACATTTGATCTGATAATAATCTTATTAATTCCAACTTCTTTAATTGTAATTTAAGTTTTTCAGCTGCCTCTGATGCTTTAAAATCATCGTCTTCATCTTCAGGAAGTAATAATTTAGATTTTAAATACGCTAACCAAGTAGCCATAACTAAAAACTCAGAGGCTGTTTCTAGGTTTAAGTTTACACTATTTTTTAAATATTCTAAAAATTGGTCTGCTAATTTTGTTATAGATATTTCAGTCAAATCAACCTTTTGGGTTTTTGCTAAATCTAAAAGTACTTCAAGTGGTCCAGAAAAATTTGGTATTTCTACTGAAATTTTATCTTTGTTATACGATTCCATATAATTATATTATCTTAAAAATTTATAGAATTCTGATGTTTTTTTTTTTGTAAAACTATCTATCCGTGGTATCTTTTCAAGAATTTGCTTGGAAAGCTTATAATTTCCACCACAATATAAAATCAAATTACAACCTGCAGTTAGTGACTTTTTTGCATTTGTTAATGCATCATGTTTTAAGGATTTCATTTCAATATCATCAGAAATTATAATTCCTTTGAACTTCAATTTTTCTCTTATTATCTTATTTATTATTTTTTTTGAAAAAGTTGCAGGATTTTTGCTATCAATTTTTTTATATAAAATATGAGCAGTCATTGCAAAAGGAGAATTCGATGAATAAAAACAGTTAAATTCTTTTTTTAATTTATTGTAGTTTTTTTTAATGACAGGCAATTTGAAATGACTATCAATTTTTGCTGACCCATGACCTGGAATGTGTTTTATTACTGTACCGATTGAATTCTCTTTATATGATTTAATGGCGTAATGTCCTAATTTTTTCACTTCATAAGGAATATCTGAGTAGCATCTGTCATAGATAAATTTATGGGTGTCATTTTTTCTAAGATCTAAAACTGGTGAGGTATTAATATTTACTCCTAATTTTTTAAAAACTTGGGAAATTGAAAAAATATAGTTTTTTAAAATAAATAAAGATAGTTTTTTATCTTTTTTATACAAATCACCGAAAAACTTTTGACTATAAACAGAATTATCAACAATACCGCCAAGTCTACACACTCTCCCGCCCTCTTCATCAATAATAATAGGATATTTTTTATCTTTTATAGTTCTCCTTATATCTTTGATTAGTTTTTTTGTTTGATTAAATGTTTTTATATTTCTTTTGAATAAAATAACTCCCCAAGGTTTTTCTTTTAAAATTAATTTTTTCTCATTTTTATTAAGGGTTAAACCTTTTAGACTAATTATCGCTGCTTTTCTTATCATTTCTTTTAAATAAATTCCAAAATTTTCTCTCTGATTTTTTATTAATTTCTAAATTATAACCGGAATTAAATTCTATCACATCATTAGTGTCATTTTGAAGTACTGGTATTTCTATCATATTATTATTAAGTATCTTATCTACGTTTTTTCTATTATTTTTTATATTATCGATATTTTTATCAGAGATGTAAGATTCGTACACTTTAAAATAAAAAAACAAAATAAAAAAAAAAATAATAACAGTAAAAATTTTACTTATATTCATTACATTTTTTGCGGTAGGGAAACTCCAATTATGTCCATACCATTTTTTATAACAATAGAAACAAGTTTTAAAATAATTAAAGACTCGTTTTTAATTTTACCATCTATTATTAGTCTGTATTTTTTATTTTCATTGCCTTTACTCCAATATCCATGAAATAGTGTAGCCAAATCATACAGATAATAAATAATCCTATGGGGTTCGTACTTATTAACTGAAGACTCAATTATTTTTGGCCAATTTACAACTTTTCTTAAAAGCTTATTTTCGTAGTCATTTAATTCGATCTTTTTATTTAAAGAGTGATTTTCATCTAAACTTTTTCCAAGAGATCTATAAATTGAACAAATTCTTGCATAACAATATTGAACATAATAAATGGGATTTTCTTTAGTTTTTTCAATCACCTTATTAAAATCAAAATCTAATTCAACATCGTTATTTCTATTTAACATCATAAATCTAATGGAGTCTTTATTTACTTCTTTTAATAAATCACTTACTGTAATAAATTCTCCGGCTCTCTTAGACATTTTGAAAGGTTTTCCGTCTTTATATAATTTAACAAGCTGACATACCTTACAATATAAATTTACTTTTTTATTCGAAAGCGCATCTACCGCTGAAGTGATTCTTTTTATATAACCGATGTGATCAGCACCCAAAATATTTATTAAGATATCAAATTTTCTATCGACTTTGTTTGAGTGGTAGGCAACGTCATTTGCAAAATATGTCCAAGAACCATCATTTTTTTGTAATGCACGATCACTATCATCACCAAAAATTGAAGATTTAAAAATTAATCTTTTAATTTTTTTCCAATCTTTTTTTTCTTCACCCTTTGGGGGTTGTAAATAACCTAATTTAACATACTTAGCTTTTTCAAGTTTCTTTATCACTTTTGTTATTAATTTTTTTTTTACAAGATCATTTTCTGAAATAAAATTATCGTGAATAATTCCTAAATTTTTTAAATCTCTTTTAATTAATTTCATTGAGCCATCCAGTGATAACTTTTTTAAATTTTCAAAAGACTTTTCAAAATCATCGACATCCATGTCTGAATTTTCTTTTAAAATTTCACTAGCTATGTCTTTAATATATTCACCTGGATAAAGGTTTTGATTGTTTATAAACGTTTCATTAAATTTAATTTCTCGAAGTCTTAAATATACAGATTTTGTAAAATTAAAAATTTGTGATCCGTAATCATTTATATAATATTCTTTTACTACATTACCTCCATTAAATTTGATTAAATTAGCTAAAACGTCTCCGTAAATTGCTCCTCTACAGTGACCTACGTGAAGTGGTCCTGTGGGATTTGCTGAAACAAATTCAATGTTATATTTTTTTTTAAGTTTGTTAGAACCATATTTGTCTTGATCTTTTAAAACTAAGTTAACAAAATTCATAAGAAAACTGTCTGATAAGTTTATATTTAAAAATCCTGAACCTGCTATTTCAATTGATTTAAAATCTTTAAATTTACTTTCTAAAAGTTTTTTTATAGATACTGCCAATTTTTTAGGGTTTTTTTTATTTAGTTTACCTAAAACCATGGCAATATTTGTAGACAGATCAGAGTTAAATTCTATGGGTGGACTTTCGATTTGTATTGATAAAGAATTATCAATTTTTTCAATATCTAAAACCTCTTTGTGTTCAATTATGCTTTTTTTAATTTTATTTGAAAAAAAATTAAATATATTCATTTCAAATTATTATAAAGATTAATTGCATATCTGTCAGTCATTCCAGCTATAAAATCACAAATATTTCTTGATAAGTCCTTATAATTTTTGTCTTTTTTGATAAATTTATATGGTTTTGTTGAAATCTTTTTAAAAAGAAATTTAATAATTTTTTTTCCTTTATCGGTTTTTTTTTTGACTTTTGGATTAAAATACATTTTGTATTTGAGAAAAGATTTAATTTCGTTGTCAAAAATTTGCATACTTTTTGA
>CACHRU010000005.1 GCA_902582345.1 uncultured Pelagibacteraceae bacterium
TATAGTTTTTTATATTTCCAACTCTACTTGGTATGTTAGATTTATTATAAAGTAAAAATTTTGGATAGTTTTGGTCTATCTTCCCTTTATAAAGTTTTGCAATTTTATTGCAAAAATCAAGGCCAGCTTGAGTTCCCATTCCCCCTAAAATTCCAATCATAAATCCATTAAATTATTTTTGCTTTTTTATTATCAACCAAAACATCTTTGCCTTTTAATTCAGATAAATTTTTATCAAAGATATTTATTAATCCGAATGGATAAGATTTTCCGATTAAAAGTTTTCCTATTAACTTACCGTCTAACTTAATTTCACTTCCAGTTTCCAAATTTTCGTCTGAAGCTAATGGTAATAATTTTTTTCTTAATTTATTTTTTAACTTCATTCTAGCTGTATTTTCTTGACCAATGTAACATCCTTTTTTAAAATCTATAGCTGAAAGCTCTTCAAAATTAGCTTCAAGACCAAACAATTTATTTTGTAAATTTCTTAAGTTTTTAATTGGAATGCCAGCTTTATGTGCATTATTGAAATAATTTGTATTATCGTCAATTGTTAGAGATAATCTTTTTATCGTTAAGTACAATTTCTCTAGATTTGACAAAACCCTAGTGCCTAACATTTCTGATCTAGGATCTTTGAAAAAGGGACTGGTTCTGTAAATTATAGTTTGTGAAAACTTATTTTCATTTTTTTTAATCTCTTCGAATTTTTCATTTGAAATTATACCAACCACATATTCATCCGAAATATTTTTAACACTTACATCTGATTTGAACTTATATTTTTCCAAGAACTCTAATAATTCATCAACAAAATCTTCAGAACATTCTATAAAATATCCTTCTTCTGATTTTATTACAAAAAACTCAAATAAATATTTACCTTGTGGAGAAAAGATTCCTGAGAAAATACTATTATACTTACTAACAGCATTTATGTCATTAGTTATTATATTTTGTAAAAATTCGCCAGCATCCTTACCTGAGATAGAGATCACACCCCTATCTTTTAGAATATTTATTAAATTTTTTTTCATTTTATTAATTTCTATATTGTATATTATATCCTTAGTTTATGTCTGATAATAATAGTCTCATTATTAAAAATGGTTCATGTTACATAGAAGGAAAACTTGAAAATACAGATATTACGGTATCGGGAGGGAAAATAGAGTCAATTGGTAAAGCTGATTTAAATAATCATAAAGTTTATGATGCAAAAAATAAAATTGTTTTACCGGGTATCATAGATACTCAAGTTCACTTTAGAGAGCCAGGTTCAACTGACGCTGAAGATTTAGAAAGCGGAAGCAGGGCGGCAGTATTAGGAGGTGTTACTTCATTATTTGAAATGCCTAACACTAACCCTCCCACAGATAATTTAATTGAATTTGAAAAAAAACTCAAAGCTGCTGAAAATAGAATGCACAGTAACTATGCATTTTACTTTGGAGCTACACCAAAAAATACTGAGCAACTGGCACAATTAAAAAATATTGAAGGTTGTTGTGGAGTAAAACTTTTTGCTGGTTCATCAACAGGAAATTTACTGGTTGATAAAGAAGCGGATATTGAGAAAGTAATATCAAGTAGTGACAGAATTGTTTCTATTCATTCTGAGGATGAAGAAATAATAAGATTAAGAAAAAAGTTTATCAGAGAGGGAGATGTACATTCTCATCCAGAGTGGAGGAATGAGGAATGTGCAATGTCTTCTACACGGAGAGTTGTAAAAATTGCAGAAAGATTCAATAAAAAAATTCATGTACTTCATGTCACAACAAAAGAAGAAGTTGATTTTTTAGCAATGCATAAAAAAAATGTTACTTTTGAAACAACTCCTCAGCACTTAACATTGTATGCACCCGATTGTTACAACAAATTAGGAACCTACGCTCAAATGAATCCTCCTTTGCGAGGAAAGGAACATTACGATCATCTTTGGAATGCTATTAAAAATAATATCGTTGATGTTTTAGGTTCCGATCATGCACCTCATTTAAAGAAAAACAAAGACAAAGAATACCCCAATACACCTTCAGGTATGCCTGGAGTTCAAACCATTTTTCCTGTGATGATTGATCACGTTAACAATGGAAAACTTACTTTAAAACAACTCATTAATTTAATGTGTGAAAATCCATGTAAAATATTTGGAATTAAAAATAAAGGATTTATTAAAGAAGGATACGATGCAGATTTTACTGTGGTTGATATGAATAAAGAAGTTATAATAAAAAATGAGATGATAGCTAGTAAGTGTGGTTGGACACCGTTCCATAATTATAAGGTGAAAGGGTTCCCGGTAGGAACAATTATTAACGGGATTTTAGTTATGTCTGAAGGAAAAATATTAATAGAGTCTAAGGGTAGACCTCTACATTTTTAAAATATTATTATCTTTTAAATCTTGTTTAATTTCGTCTAAAATAGCAGGATCATCTATTGTTGCTGGCATTTTATACGGTTCATTATCTGCAATTTTTCTTACTGTGCCTCTTAAAACCTTTCCAGATCTTGTTTTTGGTAATCTTTTCACAACAATAGCAATTTTAAAGGCTGCAACTGGACCAACTTTATCTCTTACCATTGAAATACACTCCTTGATAATTTCATCATTTTTTTGTTTTACCCCAGCTTTTAAAGCAAGTAATCCAATTGGTATCTGTCCTTTCAGTTTATCTGCAATACCAATTACAGCACACTCTGCAACAGATTTGTGTTCTGCTAAAACTTCTTCAATTGCACCTGTGGAGAGTCTGTGGCCAGCAACATTTATGATATCGTCTGTCCTTGACATAATCCAAACATAACCATCTTCGTCAATATGACCAGCGTCATAGGTTTGATAATAGCCTGGATAATTAGTCATGTAATTTTCCTTATATCTTTTATCAGCCCCCCATAAAGTTGGAAAGGTTCCAGGTGGCAATGGAAGTTTAACTACAATGTCTCCCATTTTTCCTGGTCCAACTTCTTTTCCTTCAGAGCTTAAAACTTTCAAATCATAACCTGGAACAGGTTTAAACGCAGAACCGTACTTAACTGGAAACTTTTCTATTCCAGTACAACTTGATGTTATTGCCCAGCTGGTTTCAGTTTGCCACCAATGATCTATTACTGGTGAGTTCGATAAGTTTTCAAACCATTTTATAGTATCTGGATCAGCTCTTTCACCAGCCAGGAACAATGTATCAAATTTACTTAAATCATATTTTTTAAAAAATTTACCATCAGGATCTTCTTTTTTGATAGCTCTAATTGCTGTTGGAGCCGTGAATAAAGATTTTACTTTATGTTCAGAAATTACTCTCCAGAAAACTCCAGCGTCAGGAGTTCCAACTGGTTTTCCCTCAAAAAGAATTGTAGTACATCCATAAAATAATGGGCCATACACAATATATGAGTGCCCAACTATCCATCCAATGTCACTAGCAGACCACCACACATCATCTTGATCAATATTATAAATATTCTTCATACTCCATTTCAGAGCTACTATGTGTCCTCCTATATCTCTTACTATCCCTTTAGGTAATCCTGTTGTACCCGATGTATAAAGTATGTAAGCATAATCATTAGCACTCATCTCTACACAATCCACCGGTTTAGCATTTTTAAGAGCATCATCCCAAGAAATATCAATTTTTGAGTCTAAAACAGCTTTGTTTTTTTCCCTCTGAAAAATTATACACTTGTTTGGCTTGTGTTTTGATAGTTCTAAAGCTTTATTTAGTAACGGTTTGTACTCTACTACACGTCCAGGTTCATATCCGCAAGATGCTGATACAATAATCTTTGCTTTAGAGTCATCGATTCTACTCGCTAATTCATTTGCAGCAAAACCACCAAAGACTACAGAATGTATTGCTCCAATTCGACCACAAGCAAGCATAGCAATTACTGCCTCAGGTATCATTGGCATATAAATTATTACACGATCACCTTTATTAATGCCTTGATTTTTAAGGGCACCTGCAAATAAAGATGTTTTTTCCTTAAGCTTATTATAGGTGAAAGTTTTTTTTGAACCTGTTATTGGACTATCATAAATAATTGCTAGCTTTTCTCCTCTTCCATTTTCTATATGGTAATCTATTGCATTGTAGCAAGTATTTGTTGTGCCATCTTCGTACCACTTGTAAAAAGGTGGGTTTTTTGAATTTAAAATTTTAGTTGGTTTCTTGTACCAAAAAATATTATCAGCAATTTTTTTCCAAAAATTTTCTCTATCCTTTATTGAGGAATCGTAAATTTCCTTATATTTGCCTTGCAAATCATCTCCCAAAAAATTAGTGTTTATTCTATATTAAACAGAAATATCCCCAAAAAAAACCAAAAAAACCAATAAAAATGGGCTTTTTTAGTAAAAAAAAGACTTCACTGTGACTTGGATTTTTATTAAGGTTCCGACCAACTTATTCATTAAATGAAAAGTAAATCATTTAATGAGTAGTTTAATATTAAACTAAATAGAAAACTAACTAACGAGGGAGGTTTTCATGAGAAAATTAGGTCTTATAGCTTTAGCTGCCGTTGCCTTTTTAGGTATTACTGGTCCTGCTAACGCTGCGACTGCCTTGTTACAAACTGGAGATTTCGTAGGAATATCTTTCTGGCTTGTTTCAATGGGTATGATTGCAACTACTGTATTCTTTTTCGCTGAAAGAGGTACTGTTGCTGCATCATGGAGAACATCTATTTCAGTAGCTGGATTAGTTACTGGTGTTGCATTTGTTCATTACATGTATATGCGAGATGTTTGGGTGAGCACAGGAGAGACACCAACAGTATATAGATATATTGATTGGTTAATCACTGTTCCTCTTCAAATGATCGAGTTCTATCTAATCTTGGCTGCAGTAAGAAAAGTGCCAAGCTCTATATTCTGGAAACTATTAATTGGTTCTTTAGTGATGTTAATCGGTGGTTACTTAGGTGAAGCTGGTTATATCCAACCATTTGTAGGTTTCATAATCGGAATGGCAGGATGGATCTACATATTATTCGAAATCTTCTCAGGTGAGGCAGGGATTGCTGCTGCAAAAAGTGGAAACAGATCTTTAAAGACTGCTTTCAGTGCAATGAGAATGATCGTAACAATCGGTTGGGCTATATATCCTTTGGGATACATATTAGGTTACCTAACTGGTAATGTAGACGCTGATGCATTGAACATTGTTTACAATTTAGCTGACTTTATTAACAAGATCGCATTTGGTCTAGTTATTTGGGCGGCTGCAATGCAAAATACAAGATTAGCTTCTAGATAATTAGAAACTAAATTGATTAAATAGGGCAAGTTAACTCTTGCCCTATTTTTTTTGGTAGCTATAAATATTAAATGGCGAAAATAACTTACATAGATAAAGATAAAAATAAAAAAATTATTGAAGTTGCTGATGGATTAACAGTTATGGAGGGCGCCGTCCAAAATGATATTCCCGGCATAGATGCTGATTGCGGTGGTTCGATGGCTTGTGCTACTTGCCATGTTTATGTCCAAGATGAATGGTTTAATAAAATCGAAAAAGCGACAGATGCTGAACAAGATATGATTGATATGGCTTATGAACCAAAAAAAAATAGTCGATTGAGTTGTCAAATAATTGTTTCTGACAAATTAGACGGTTTAGTTGTAACAACCCCAGAAAAACAAAGCTAATGAAAAAAACTGATGTAGTAATTATTGGAGCTGGCCCGGTAGGCCTCTTTGCTGTTCATCAATTAGGAATAAAAGGATTGAAAGCGGTTGTAATTGACAATTTAGACAAAGCCGGCGGTCAGTGTATAGAACTTTATCCCGACAAACCAATTTATGATATACCTGCCGTTCCAGAATGTACTGGTGAAGAATTGACACAAAGATTAATTGAACAAATTAAACCTTTTAATACTCAATTTTTTTTAAATGAGAGAGTTGACGAAGTACGGAAGGATAATGAAAATTGGATTGTGAAAACTAATAACGACCATCAGTTCATAGCTCCAAATATTATTATTGCAGGTGGCGTTGGTTCTTTTGAACCTCGAAAACTCTCTCTCAAAGAAGCAGAGAAATTGGAGGGTAAATCAGTATTTTATGCTGTAAAAAATAAGGAGCAATTTAAAGATAAAAAAATTTCAATTTTTGGCGGGGGAGATTCAGCTTTAGATTGGACATTGGAATTATCGAAATTTTCAAAAATAACTTTAATACATAGAAGGAATGAATTTAGAGGAGCTCAACATACTTTGTCAGAATTAAGAAAATTAGAGAAAAGTGGCCGAGTTTCAATAAAAACTCCTTGCCAAATTGATAAAATCGAGAATGAAAAAAATCTTAAATCAATATCAATTAAATTTGATGATGGTAAAACAGAAAATATACCGACCGATATAATACTTGGTTTTTTTGGATTAATAATGAAACTAGGCCCAATAGCAGAATGGGGTCTGAATATGGATAAAAAAACTATAGAGGTAAATCCAGAAAATTTTGAAACGAATAAAAAAGGGATTTTTGCTGCCGGGGATATCTGTACTTACCCGGGAAAACTAAAACTAATTCTTTCTGGATTTCATGAGGTTGCTTTAGCATCAGTCGAATGTTTTAAAAGAGCAAGACCTAATGAAAAATACAGATTTGAATTTACCACTTCTTCAAAAACTATTCAGAATAGATTAGGAAAGAAATGATTGAGTTACTCACCGCTAACACACCGAACGGTAAGAAAATTTCAATTATGCTAGAGGAAATTAAGTTTGATTACAAAGTTACAAAAGTGAATATCAATCAAAACGAACAATTTAATGCACAATTTAGAAGCTTAAGCCCTTTTAGTAAAATTCCAGTAATAATTGATCATAAAAATAAAATCTCACTTTTTGAATCAGGAGCTATCTTAATGTATCTAGGCGAAAAAAGTGGAAAATTTTATCGAGAAGAAAATAAATATTTAATTAACCAGTGGTTGATGGGTCAAATGGCTTATGTCGGTCCTATGTTGGGTCAACACCATCAATTTCATCATTATAATTCTGGAAAAAGCGAATGGGGTGAAAAAAGATATTTTAAAATTGCAACCAGTATATACAAAGATTTAGATGACAGATTAAGTAATTCAGAGTATTTAGCTGGAGATTATTCAATTGCTGATATTGCAACCTTTCCTTGGATTGCAAGACACGAATGGCATGATATCGGACTTAAACAATTTAAGAATCTTACCAGATGGTATTCAATAATTTCTAAAAGAGAAGCAGTAAAAAAAGGTTATGATTTATTAAAAAAAGGTGAGACAATTCCTTTGGTCTAGTCTATATAAATTTTTTCAAACCTCTCGTGCTTTTCTTGAGCTTCAATAGATAATGTTGCGACTGGACGAGCAATCAACCTTTTTAAACCTATCGGTTCAGAGGTTTCTTCACAATAACCGTACGTTCCATCTTTAATTCTTTTAAGCGCTGCGTCAATTTTTTCTATAAGTTTTCTACTTCTATTAAGTGCTTTCATTTCAACTGTTTTATCAGTATATGAAGATGCTTGATCAACAACGTCAGCTGACGAAACATTATCGTCGGATGAGTTTAAAATATTTCCCAAATTATTTGATCTAATAATGTCCTTTTTCCATTTTAAAAGTTCGTTTGTGAAATATTTTTTATGTTTGGCACACATATATTTTTCTTTAGAGTTGGGAACATATGCTTTTTTAGATGATTTTTTTGGCATAAACAAAAATGGGAGTATATGAATCATTTTAAGGGTGTCAATAGTCTTTAAATTGTATAATTATTACAAAATGATTAACAAAAAAAATATAAACAATATATTCATTTTATTTTTAACGTCTCATTTTTTAATTTGGATATTTGTACCATCAATCACAAATCTGAATTTACCATTAGATACTATTGAAGCTTTAGCATGGGGAAGCAATCTAGACTGGGGTTTTAATAAACATCCCCCAATGAGCGCGTTTGCAATTGAATTGTTTTATTTCATTTTTGGAAGTCAAGATTGGGCTTATTACTTATTAAGCCAAATTTTTGTAATATTTTCTTTTATAATTGTTTGGAATTTTTCTAATCTTTTAACTAATAACAATCTATTATGTGGTTTTGTATCAGTTATACTATTAGAAACAATTTTTTTTTATAATTTTACAACTCCAGAGTTTAATGTAAATGTGTGCCAATTGCCTTTTTGGGCCCTTACTGTGCTTTACGGTTGGAAAAGTTTTCAAGAAAAAAGAATTAAAAATTATTTTTTACTAGGTATTTTTGCTGCTTGTGGTTTTTTATCGAAATACTTATTTTTATATCTTATTTTTTCTATATTTTTATTTTTTATTTTGATGATGATTAGAAATAAAAAAAACTTTTTAGTTTTATTAACGGCGCTACCCTTTGTAATAATTATATCACCTCATATTTTTTGGCTATTTGATAATGAATTTATTACAATAACTTATGGACTGCAAAGAGCAGAAGCTAATGACGATATAATAATGAGCCATATTTATCATCCTTTGATTTTTTTATTAAAACAAATTGGAATTCTTATACCATTTATATTTGTGTGCTTTTTTATGTTCAAAAAAACTAATTTTAGAATCAATATAAAAGATCAAAAATTACTTTATTTATTTTTTATAAATATTTTACCGGTAATGCTTATTTTAATTACCTCTTTAATTATGGGAGTCAAAATAAGAACGATGTGGATGACGCCTTTTTATTTATTCTTTGGTGTATTTTTTGTTTACATTTTTCAAAAAAAAATAAATGCGAATAATGTCCAAAAATTTTTAAAAGTTTTTATAGTCATTTTCCTAATTACACCTGTTACTTATTTTTATATTTCTGTAACTGAAACAAATAAAAGGACAGATTACCCAGGTAAGGAGATATCAAGACTTGTTCAAAATAAATGGGATAAAAATTTTAAAAATGATATTGGATTTGTTATTGGAGATGAGTGGTCAGCGGGAAATCTTTCTTATCATTTAAGAAGTAGGCCAAAATGGTATATTACTTTACCAGAGCAAAATATCGAAATGATGAAAAGTAGCGGAGTAATTTATACTGGAAACCCATCAATTCTTAAAAAGGTTTGTCCCGGAGTTTTTGGAACAATAAAACCAACCGGATATTGTATGATAGGCGCTAAATGAAAAAGTTCAAAATTTTAATTCCTGTATACAATGATTGGGAGTCTCTAGAAAAATTATTGAATGAACTGGATAAAATTATTCAAAATCTAAAAGGGGTGGAGTTTAGTGTACTAATCATAGATGACGCATCAACCGTAGAAAATAATATTTTTAAAGTTCCACAAAATTTTAAGTCAATTAAGATAATTAAAATGAAATTAAACCAAGGACATGCGAGATGTATCGCCTTTGGAATCAAGTATTTATCGGTTAATGATGATTTTGATTATACTATTTTAATGGATGGTGATGGTGAAGATCGACCAGAGGAAATTACTTCTTTAGTTCAAATGGCTTTAAAGCATCAGATTAAATCAGTTGTTGCAAGACGAATTAAAAGATCTGAAGGCGTAATATTTAGATCCATGTATGAAATTCATAAACTAATTACTTTCATTTTCACAGGTAAGAAAATTAATTTTGGGAATTATTCCTGTCTCACAAAAAAAGATTTAAAATTATTGTCTAATAAAAAAAGTCTGTGGAGTAGTTTTTCAGGTTCAGTTTCTAAACATCTAAATGAAACGTCTTCTATAAATTCAATCCGTGGCATAAGATATTTTGGACCTTCTAAAATGTCGCTCTATAAATTAATAATTCATTCATTTTCTATAATTGCAGTTTTCAAAGAAAAAGTTTTTTTGAGATCAGTCATGTTAATTATTTTCCTTTCGTTTTTGAATTTTGAATTTAACAATATATTATTTCCTATAATCCAAATTTTTTTTGTTATTTTTTGCTTGGTAATCTTTGTTGTTTCAAGAAGAGAAAATTTATCAGCCTTAAACAATTCACCTCAAAACCAGAAGCAAATTTCTATCCACACACCCTAATAGGTTGAATTAAGAGTCTAAATTAGAGTCAAAAAGGAATCAAAACGTGAACATTAGAAAGATATTTTGATACCTTGTGGATACTCTTCAAACCTATATATTTTGATATATAAAAAATTATGAAAAAATTATCATGTCACTGCGGTGAAGTAAAAGCCGAAATTTTAACAAAAGACAAATTTCAAAAGCTTCTAAGATGTAATTGCTCGATTTGTAAAAGAAAAGGGGCTGTTATGTCTATGGTTAAAAATGAGGATTTTAAGATTATTAGCGGAATAGAGAAACTTTCAATTTATCAATTTCATTCAAAGGTTGCTAAGCATTACTTTTGCTCTATATGTGGAATTTATACCCATCACAATCCTAGGTCCAACCCTTCAATGACAGGATTTAATGTTGGATGTATAGATGACATTGACAGTTTAGAATCTAAAGAAATAAGTCTTATTGATGGAAAAAATCATCCGTTAGATAAAAAATGATTAAAAATAAGAATACTTTTCTTAAAATTAAAAAATCCTACCTTGCATTTATAGATAGACAAGAAAAAGGAAATAAATTTTTTTACAATAAATTAGGTCAGTTAATGGATATTTATATTCCAATAAGTGAATTAATATTTGAAGAATTTAAAAAAAATAATCAAACAATCATAATAGGATTGTCCGGGGGGCAAGGTTCCGGAAAATCAACCTTTGCCCAAATACTAAAATTAATTTTAAAAAAAAAATATGGGTTTGAAACAGTTTGTTTCTCAATAGATGATTTTTACAAAAAGTTAAGTGAAAGAAAAAAGATGTCTAAACTAGTTCATAAGTTATTTTTGACAAGAGGTGTGCCAGGTACCCATGATATTAAAATGTTGAATCATGTTATTTCTAATCTTAAAAGAAAAAAATTCAAAACGACATTAATACCAACTTTTGAAAAATCAAAGGACGATAGGAGAAAAAAAAAGAATTGGATCAAAGTCACCAAAAAACCTCAAATAATTATATTCGAAGGATGGTGTGTAGGTGCTCGCGATCAAAAATATGCAGATTTGGTAAAACCAATTAATACTTTAGAAAAAAAATATGATAAGGAAATGATTTGGAGAAAAAAAGTTAATAATGAATTAAAAAAAAATTATATGCCAATTTTCAAAAAAATAGATAAGTTAATTTACCTAAAAGTTCCAAGTTTTAAGTATATATTAAAATGGAGAACACAACAGGAAAAAAAACTAGGTTTTTTTTCTTCAGGAAAAAAAATAATGTCCCCTCATCAAATAAAAGACTTTATTATGTACTACGAGAGAATCTCAAAAAAGATGCTTTCTGAATATCATAAATTTTCAGATATTGTTGTTTCAATAGATAACAAACACCGATTCAAAAAAATTACTTAAACAAAATGAAAAAATTAATTTTTATTTTAATTACATTATTTAATTTTAACTTTGCGCAAGCTCAAGATATAATATTTTATATAAAGTCAGCCTATGATAAAAACCCTAAATTAAATGCTGAGAGACAAAAATTAAAAGCTGTAAAAGAGAAAATCAATATATCGATGAGTGAATTTTTGCCATCTATTACTTTATCAGGAGATATAAGTTCAACACAATCAAAAAATAGAACTAATAAGCTGGGAGAAAGTTTGTCAGACTCGAGTATAAACACTGAAACCAAAACTTTCTCAGTAGACCAAAAAATTTTTCAAGGTTTTAGCGGGCTTAATTCAGTAAAAAAATCTAGATTAGAATTTGAAAAAACAAAATTTGAATTAAAAAAAAAAGAGCAAGAAGTTATAATTGATGCAGCTAGAGCATACCTTGATTTGATCTATAACAATCAAAATACCAAATTTAATCTTTCTAACGTTGATTTATTTGAGAGGCAGGTAGAGTCAGATAGTGCTAGAGTTCAAAAAGGAGAAATTACTCTTACAGATTTAGCACAGTCAGAATCCTCGCTCGCGGGTGCTAATGCAAAATTAATTGCTGCAGAAACTGAGCTTCTTACCGCTAATGCTGAATTTGAAAGAATAACAAAAGCTAAAATACCTAAAAGCCCGCCAAAGCCAAATGGATTTAAAATAGATTTACCTTTATCTTTAAGTGAAGCAGTAAGAATTTCTGAAAAAAATAACCCTGACCTCATTATTGCTAAAATCAATTATGAGATATCAAAAAGAAATGTAAATATTGAAAAAGCAAAATTATCACCGAAAGCTTCTTTAAATTATTCAAGGTCTGAAAGTGATGATTTCAGCACATCCGTTGACGAAATAGATGAAGAAAGTGTAAAGGCAACGATTACTTGGCCGCTAGTAAAAGGTGGAAAAAATTACTCAAATATTAAAAAATCTAGATTTGAGAAAAAGCAAAATAATCTAATTTTGCAAGACGTGGAGAATGAAGTTAAAACAAATACAGCTAATTTTTGGTCTAAATATCAGTCTTCAAAAAGTATATTAATATCCACAGCAGCTCAACTTAAAGCTGCTGAAATAGCAAATGAAGGAATAACATTAGAGTATGACTCGGGGGACGCAAGAACCACACTAGAAGTAATTCAATCAAGAAGCTTACTTTTGGAGGCAAGAATCGCACATGCTAAATCCGAGAGGGATTATATAATATCTCAATTTGAACTTTTGGCTAATTTAGGCGGATTATCCATTAGTATTTTTTAAGCTAGAAAAAGCTGGGTTTTTTCGATTATTTAAAGTTCTTGATAAAAAGAACAAAATGTGTACATTTATATTATCGATTCGTAACAAAAAAAGGATAAAAAATGACAAAAAATAATTTAAAAGTTGTTAAAACAGACAACAAAAAACAGCAAGAATTAAAGGAAAAAAACAAGTCTTTAGAAGCAGCAATCAGCCAAATAGACCAAAATTTTGGTAAAGGTTCTGTAATGAGACTTGGTCAACAAGAAGCTCTAGACGTTGAGTCAATTTCAACAGGATCTTTGAGTTTAGATTTAGCTCTTGGAATTGGAGGACTACCTAAAGGAAGAATTATCGAAATTTATGGACCAGAGTCTTCGGGAAAAACTACATTAGCTTTACAGGTTGTTGCAGAGGCTCAAAAAGCTGGGGGCATTTGTGCGTTTGTAGATGCAGAGCACGCGATGGATCCAGCGTATGCAAAAAAATTAGGAGTAAAAACAGATGAATTATTAATATCTCAGCCAGATACAGGTGAGCAGGCTTTAGAAATTACAGATACATTAATAAAATCAGGCTCAGTCTCTGTTTTAGTAGTAGACTCTGTTGCAGCATTAACACCAAAAGCAGAATTAGAAGGTGAAATGGGAGATCATCACGTTGGATTGCAATCTAGATTAATGAGTCAAGCTCTTCGAAAAATCACTGGCTCGGTGTCTAAGTCTAATACGATGGTAATCTTTATAAACCAAATTAGAATGAAAATAGGAGTAATGTTTGGTAATCCAGAAACAACTTCTGGAGGTAACGCACTTAAGTTTTATTCTTCAGTGAGAATGGATATTAGGAGAATAGGAGCTATTAAAGACAAAGATCAAATAATTGGAAATACAACAAGGGTCAAGGTCATCAAAAACAAAGTTGCACCACCATTCAAGGTTGTAGAATTTGACCTGATGTACGGAAAAGGTATCAGTAAAAATGGAGAATTGATTGATCTAGGTGCTAAAGCTGATATTATTGAAAAATCAGGTGCTTGGTACGCTTATAAAGGCGAAAAAATTGGTCAAGGAAAAGAAAACGCTAAGTTGTACCTAGAAAAAAATCCAAACGTAGCTAATGAGATTGAAAAAGCCATAAGAGAAAAGGCTGGTCCAATAGCCAAAGAGTTAGAGGGTAATCCCTCTCCTAAAGAAAAAATTAGCAAAGAAGAAGATAAGTAAAAGCCATCTTAATTATTAAAAGGGGGTTAAAACCCCCTTTCCCGTTTCCCATGAAAAATTTAGCAACTTGAAATTGAATCAATTATAAATTGTATTTGAAAATAATTATCAAATTACACTGTACAAAATAGTTTAAATTGGGTTTAATTAAATTATTAACAAGGAGGGTAAATGAGCACACAAAAATCAATGAGCTCGAAACTATCTTCAAATCTAGATACCTCTCATTTAAAAGTAAAATTTCCTTTTAAATCGAAATATGGAAATTTCATTAATGGAAAGTTCGTAGAACCAAAATCTGGAAAATATTTTGATAATACGACACCAATTACAAATGAGGTTATCTGTTCAGTTCCACGATCTAATGAAAAGGATGTAGAAGCAGCATTAGATGCTGCTCATGCAGCTTTTAAAGAGTGGGGAAAAACTGATATTACAACAAGATCAAACATCTTGATGAAAATTGCAGATAGAATAGAGCAAAATCTAAATATGTTAGCTGTAGCAGAATGTTTAGACAATGGAAAACCAATAAGAGAATGTATGGCAGCGGATTTGCCATTGGTTATAGACCATTGGAGATATTTTGCTGGAGTAATAAGAGCTGAAGAGGGTTCAGTCGCTGAGATAAGTAACTCTCAATACTCTTACAATATCCCAGAGCCTTTAGGCGTAGTAGGTCAGATAATTCCATGGAATTTTCCATTACTGATGGCGACTTGGAAATTAGCACCTGCTTTGGCAGCTGGAAACTGCGTTGTACTTAAACCTGCGGAACAAACACCAGCTTCTATCATGGTAATGATGGAATTAATTGGTGATTTACTTCCACCAGGTGTAGTTAATTTAGTAAGTGGTTATGGTTTAGAAGCTGGTAAGCCTTTAGCATCTTCAAAAAGAATTGCTAAAATGGCATTTACTGGAGAAACAACTACCGGCAGATTAATCATGCAGTATGCAGCACAAAACATAATTCCAATAACACTTGAGTTAGGGGGAAAATCACCTAATATTTTCTTTGAAGATATCATGTCTAGTGATGATGCATTCTTAGATAAGTGTGTTGAGGGATTTGTAATGTTCAATCTTAATCAAGGTGAAGTATGTACTTGCCCTAGTAGAGCATTAGTCCAAGAATCGATTTACGATAAATTCATGGAAAAATGTATTAAGAGAACAAAAGCCGTAATCCAAGACAACCCATTAAAAATGGAGACTATGATCGGAGCACAAGCTTCTGTAGAGCAAATGGAAAAGATTAAATCTTATCTTGATCTAGGGAAGAAAGAGGGTGCGAAAGTGCTAACAGGAGGTACTGTAGCTAAATTAAATAGCGGTTTGGAAAAAGGAAATTATATTCAACCTACTATTTTTGAGGCGAAGAATAATATGAGAATCTCCCAAGAAGAAATCTTTGGTCCGGTCGTATCTGTAATTAAATTTAAAGATGAGGCAGATGCATTAAAAATTGCAAATGATACGCTTTATGGTTTAGGTGCGGGTGTTTGGACTAGAAATGGCAATATAGCCTATAGAATGGGAAGAGGTATCAAAGCAGGAATAGTGTGGACAAACTGTTATCACGCTTATCCAGCTCACTCACCATTTGGAGGTTATAAACAGTCTGGAGTTGGAAGAGAAACTCACAAAATGATGCTTAACCATTACAGACAAAATAAGAACTTACATGTTTCTTATGCCGAAAATAAATTGGGCTTCTTTTAACCAATAATATATAATGGCCCATGATTCTATATCATGGGCCGCAATAGAAAAATGAGAGTATCAGCAACACATTCGGCTTTAAGCTTGTTATCAAAGCTTCAAGAAAAATATGGCAAAAAATTAATGTTTCATCAATCAGGGGGTTGTTGTGACGGTAGTGCGCCCATGTGTTTTAAAGAAGGTGAATTTCCATTAGGCGAAAATGATATAAAACTTGGAGAGATAGGAGGAGTTCCATTTTATATGAATGGTGATCAGTATGAAAAATGGAAACATACCGATTTGACCATAGACGCAGTCGCAGGTATTGGAGGCATGTTTTCTTTGGACAATGGTACAGGTCAAAGATTTTTAACAAAATCAGAAATTTGCTTAGTTGTTGATAACGATAACCAAAAAACTGGCTAATCTCTTTTATAGACAAGCTTATAAATATCTGTATTTAATTATACATGAGCCAAATTTTACTTACAGATGTTAGAAAAAAATTCTTAGAGTTTTTTAAAAAAAACAATCATCAGATTGTTGACTCAAGTAATTTAGTTCCAAATAACGACCCTACTCTTATGTTTACTAATTCAGGGATGGTCCAATTTAAAAATGTTTTTACGGGATTGGATAAAAGATCCTACAAAACAGCCACAACCTCTCAAAAATGTGTTAGAGCTGGGGGAAAGCATAATGACTTAGAAAATGTAGGTTACACTCCTAGGCATCATACTTTTTTTGAAATGCTAGGAAATTTTTCATTTGGTGATTATTTTAAGGAGCAAGCAATCCACCATGCATGGAATTTATTGACTAAAGATTTCGAATTACCAAAAGAAAAATTATCAGTGACAGTTTTTCATGAAGATGATGACACCTTCAATTTATGGAAAAAAATAGCCGGATTAAGTGAAAATAAAATAATAAGAATATCAACATCAGATAACTTTTGGTCAATGGGTGATACTGGACCATGCGGTCCCTGTTCTGAAATTTTTTATGATCATGGTAGTAAATTAAAAGGCGGGCCACCAGGAAGTCCCGATGAAGATGGTGATAGATTTATTGAAATTTGGAATCTTGTATTTATGCAATATGAACAGATTTCAAAGCAAAAAAGAATTGATTTACCAAAACCATCAGTCGACACCGGGATGGGGCTAGAGAGAATGACAGCAGTTCTTCAAGGAACACATGATAATTACAAAATCGATCACTTTCAAAAAATTATGTCTGCTTCATCTGATATCACAAGAACTTCGATAGATAAAAAAACAATAGCAAGTCATAGAGTAATCGCCGACCATTTGAGAGCAAGTAGTTTTTTAATAGCAGAAGGAATACTTCCTTCTAACGAAGGCCGAGGATATGTCCTAAGAAGAATTATGAGAAGAGGAATGAGACATGCACACTCTTTAGGAAGTAAGGATCCAGTTTTTTATAAACTTTTTGAAATTTTACTCAACGAAATGAAAGAAAGTTACCCTGAATTAATAAACGGTAAAGAATTAATAGTTGAAACTTTAAGAAATGAGGAGGAAAAGTTTTCCACCCTTTTAGAACGCGGGATGAAAATATTAAATGAAAATTTAAGTAAAGTACAAAATAAAACACTTCCAGGTTCGGTAGCATTTAAATTGTACGATACCTATGGTTTCCCTTTAGATCTCACTGCTGATATTTTAAAGAGTAAAGATATTAAAGTAGATAATATTGGTTTTGAAAAAGAAATGGAAAAAAGTAAAGCTTTAGCAAGAGCAAATTGGAAAGGATCAGGGGATAAATCAGTAGAAGAAAGATGGTTTAAAATTAGAGGAGAATTAAATCCCACTGAATTTTTAGGTTATGAATTTGAAAAAGCCGAAGGTATAATAATTAAAATTTCGAAAAATGGTAAACTTGTTAAGTCAGCGAGCACTGGAGATGAAATAGAAATTATCACAAATCAAACACCATTTTATGGAGAGTCGGGTGGTCAAGTTGGTGATCAAGGTTATATTTTAAATTCAGATTGTAAAATAAAAGTAAAAGATACCCAAAAAAAAATGGGAGATTTATTCGTCCATTACGGAAAAATTGAAAAAGGGTCAATATCTGTCGGTCAAACTGTAAATTTGGAAATTGATGTGGACAAAAGGAACAATTCTAAAGCAAATCATTCAGCGACTCACTTGTTACATGAGTCATTAAGAAGAACTTTAGGAAAACACGTAACACAAAAAGGATCATTAGTTTCACCTGAGAGGTTAAGATTTGACTTCAGTCATAACAAACCTATCGAAAAAGACGAAATATCCAAAATAAACCAAATAGTTAATAAAGTTGTAGAGGGCTCATCTGAAGTTCAAACAAGAATAATGACTCCAAAAGAAGCGGTAAGTATGGGCGCTTTAGCTTTATTTGGGGAAAAATATGGAGACGAGGTAAGAGTAGTGTTCATGGGTAAAGAAAATAATGGTTTTTTCTCCACTGAATTATGTGGAGGTACTCATGTTAAAAATACAAAAGAAATAGGAAAATTTAAGATAATAAAGCAATCATCTATAGCTGCAGGAGTAAGAAGAGTTGAAGCTTTAAGAGATAAACAATTAAAAGACTATGAAAATCTTGAACTAGTAGAAAAAAAAGAGAAATCAAAGGAAGCTTTAGAAACATTAAAATTATTAATGAAAAAACTAAAAGAACTAGGCGAAAAACCAAAACTGTCTGAAAAAGATATAAATATTTCAGAGCAATTATTTCCAAAAGTTAAAATTTTATCAGAACAGCTCAATAAAGCAAAAATTAAATTTATTCTTAATGATGCCAAACAGAATAGAATTAAAGATATTAAAGTCAAAAATTTTATTTTACGTTATCAAGTATTGGATGGATTAAACACCAAAGAACTTAGAAATGTTATAGATGCAGGTAAAAAAGAAATAAAAAAAGGAATAGTTTTAGCTTTTACAATTATTGAAAAAAAAGTAGGAGTAGCAGTAGGCGTAACCCAAGATTTAACTGAAAAATATGACTCTGTTTATTTAGTTAAAATTGCTTCAGAGATAATTGGTGGAAAAGGAGGCGGAGGAAGAAAAGATTTTGCCCAAGCAGGAGGAATAGATGAAGGTAAAATTAAAGAAGCTTTTAAAGCAGTAGAAGATAAAATTAGTTAAGTTTATTTTTAAGATTGGAATTTATAGCTTCTAAAAATTGATTTGTTGTTAAAAATTTTTGATCTTTACTAATCAATATTGCTAAATCTTTAGTCATTAATCCACTCTCAACAGTTTTAACACAGACCTTTTCAAGTGTTTCAGCAAATTTAATCAATTCATTATTTCCGTCTAAATTACCTCTATGAGACAATCCTCTAGTCCAAGCAAATATAGAAGCAATAGGGTTAGTAGAAGTCTCCTTACCAGCTTGATGTTGCCTATAATGTCTTGTTACAGTACCGTGAGCTGCCTCTGCCTCTGCAATCTTTCCATCTGGAGTTCGTAAAACACTTGTCATCAAACCTAAAGAGCCGTACCCTTGAGCTACTGTATCTGACTGAACATCCCCATCGTAGTTTTTGCACGCCCAAATGTATTTTCCACTCCATTTCATTGCACATGCAACCATATCATCTATTAATCTATGCTCATAAGTAATACCTAATTTATCAAATTTTTCTTTGAATTCTTTTTCAAATACTTCCTCAAAAATATCTTTGAATCTTCCGTCATAAGCTTTTAAAATTGTATTTTTTGTTGAAAAATAAACGGGCCATTTCCTTAATAAACCGTAGTTCATACATGCTCTAGCAAAATCTTTAATAGAATTATCCAAATTATACATAGAAAGCGCAATACCTGGTCCATCAAAATCAAATACTTCATGTTCAATCTTTTCTTTTCCATCTTCCGACTCCCATTTGACTTTGAGTTTACCTTTTCCTGGAACTTTAAAATCTGTAGATTTATACTGATCTCCAAAAGCGTGTCTACCAACTATAACAGTATCTGTCCAATGAGGCACTAATCTTGGAACGTTTTTACAAATTATTGGCTCTCTGAAAATTGTTCCTCCAACTATATTTCTTATTGTACCGTTTGGAGATCTCCACATTTTTTTTAAATTAAACTCTTTAACGCGAGCCTCATCTGGAGTTATCGTTGCGCATTTTACACCTACCCCAAATTTTTGAATTGCTTTGGCACAATCCACTGTAACTTGATCGTTTGTATTATCACGATTTTCCATACCTAAGTCATAATATTTTAAATCTATTTCTAGATATGGTTTTATTAGCTTTTTCTTAATAAAAGACCAAATTATTCTTGTCATTTCGTCTCCATCGAGCTCAACTATTGGGTTTTTTACCTTAATTTTGGCCATAAAAATAAATTGATATTGTGAGATTTTTATACATATTAATAAAAAATTAGCAAACTTTATAAATAAACATGAACAATATTTTTCCAAAAATTCACAAAGAGGGCTATAAGTTTTTAGCAATATCTATAATTGCAACCTTTATAATATGGTTTTTTTCAAATTTTTTTGCTTTTTTGGCAATTTTAATAACTATATGGGTTTACTTCTTTTTTAGAGATCCTGAGAGATTTTCAATAGAAAATAATAAATACTTAGTCAGTCCTGCTGATGGCTTAATTACACAAGTTTCAGAATGCTCGGGACCAGTTGAATTAAATCTTGAAAATAAAAAATTTACTAAAGTGAGTATTTTTATGAATGTTTTTAATTGTCACGTAAACAGATCACCTTTAGCCTCAACAGTAAAAGAGATAATTTATAAACCAGGAAAATTTCTTAATGCCTCTCTCGATAAAGCTAGCGAAGATAATGAGAGAAACTATTATTTACTAAAAACAAAAGAAGGGGAAGAAATAGTCGTAGTTCAAATTGCTGGCTTGATTGCAAGAAGAATTATAACTGACGTTCACAAAGATCAATCTCTTATACAAGGTGAAAGAATAGGCATGATAAGATTTGGAAGTAGAGTTGATGTTTTTTTTAATAAAAAAAATATTTTAGCTAAAATAGGACAGAATGTAGTAGCTGGAGAAAGTTTAATCGCAGAGGATTAATGCAGGAAAAGGAAAAATTTAAAATTGTATCCTCAAAGCGCACAAGATATATTTTACCAAATATTTTAACTGTAACGGGCGTTTGTTTAGGTATAAGTTCTATAAAATTCTCGTTGGATCAAAATTTTAGTTTGGCTGTGATATTTGTTTTGTTTGCATCTCTATTAGATGCTTTGGATGGAAGAATAGCCAGATTAATAAAGGGCACTTCAGAATTTGGAAAAGAATTAGACTCACTTACTGATTTTGTAAGTTTTGGAATAGCTCCTGCTTTTATTGTTTTTCTATGGGATTTAAACAATTACGGAAAAATTGGGTGGGCCATAACCTTAATTTTTTCTGTTTGTTGTGTTCTAAGATTAGCACGATTTAATCTTACAAAATATGAAACAGATCAAGAATGGAAAAAAAATTTTTTTGAAGGTGTTCCATCTCCAGCAGGTGGTTTGTTAATTTTAATACCTTTAATTTATGAGCTATCAAATTTTCAAATAAATTTTGAAATAAAAAAAATTGTTCCTTACCTAAATATTGTAGTTGCTTTTCTTCTTATAAGCAAAATACCAACTTTTGCTTTAAAAAAAATATTTATTCCACCAAGATTTACAATATTCATTTTGCTTTTAATAGGCGTAATAATAGTTTCTTTAATTTTTTTTACTTTTGAAACCTTATTAATTCTAATACTTGGTTATTTGCTATCAATTCCAATAAGCATTTTTACTTTTTATAATTTAACTAAGAAATTTAAAAATGAAAACTCTCAGGACGATCATGAAGATATTTTATAATGAAAAAAAACAAATCGTCAAAAAACTGGATTATAAAACAACATAGAGATCAATATTTTAAAAGATCAAAAATTTTGGGCTACAGGTCTAGATCTGCATTTAAATTAATTGAATTGGATAAAAAATTTAAATTTTTCAAAAAGAAAATAAACTTATTAGATATAGGATCTAGTCCAGGTGGCTGGTCTCAAGTAGCTCAAGAAAAAATTCAATCTACAGGAAAGATTATTTCAGTTGATATAAAAGATATGGAAGCAATTGATAATGTACATTTTATAAATGCAGACTTTTCAAAAAAAGAAACTATTCAAAAAATTTCATCACTTTTTGAAGGAAAAATAGATGTAATAATTTCTGATATGGCAGCAAACACAACGGGAAATAAAAATTTAGATTGTATCAGAACGAATCAATTGAGTTTAGATGTAATTAAATTTTCCTTAAAAAACCTAAAAAATAAAGGAGTTTTAATTGTTAAGCTTTTTATGGGAGAAGATTTTGTCGAAGTTAAAAACTTTGCTAAAAAAAAATTCAAAAAAGTAGACTTTTTTAAACCTAAATCCAGTAGGGATAATTCAAAAGAAACTTATATACATTGTTCTACAATTAATTCTTTATAATATTTTAAAATTGTATATAAGTTTATATGGAACCAATTAATGAAGCTTTAACCTTTGACGACGTATTGCTTGTTCCAAAATATTCATCCGTACTACCATCTCAAACTTCTTTAAATACAAGCTTAAGTAACAAAATTCAACTTAAAGTTCCTTTTTTGTCTTCAGCTATGGATACAGTAACAGAGTCTAGAATGTCTATCGCTATCGCAAAATCAGGCGGCATGGGAGTAATTCACAGAAATTTAAATTACAAAAAACAAGTTAAAGAGGTACTCAAAGTTAAAAAGAAAAAACTTTTAGTCGGAGCAGCTATCGGAACTTCCAATGATGATATTACCAGAGCAAAAAATCTTATTGATAGTGGAGTTGATCTTATTGTGATTGATACGGCCCATGGGCATAGTAAAAAAGTAATTAAAACATTAAATGTTATAAAAAAAATTAAATATGTGCCAACAATTTGTGTTGGAAATATCGCTTCAGGTGAAGCCGCAAAAAAACTTTATAACGAAGGGGCGGATATAATCAAAGTTGGTATAGGTCCTGGCTCAATATGTACTACTAGAATGGTTGCAGGAGTCGGTGTACCACAAATAAGTGCAATTTTAGATGTAAAGAAATCATTATATAAAAAGAAAATTAAAATTATCTCAGATGGAGGTATAAAATTTTCAGGAGATTTAGCCAAAGCATTGGCAGCAGGTGCAGATGCTATAATGATGGGTTCAATTTTCGCTGGAACTGAGGAAAGTCCAGGAACAAAATTTAAATATAAAAACAAATGGTACAAAGCTTACAGGGGTATGGGTTCGATAGGCGCAATGTCTGCAGGCTCAGCAGAAAGATATTTCCAAAAAAAACAAAAAGATAAATCAAAATTTGTCGCTGAAGGTGTAGAGGGAAGAGTAGTTTATAAAGGTTTTGTTAAAAATATTATATATCAATTACAAGGTGGATTGAGATCATCAATGGGGTATATTGGATCAAAAAATATAGTAGACATTTATAAAAAAGCAAAATTTGTTAAAATTACAAAGGCAGGTTTTTATGAAAGCATGGTACATAGTGTAGAGCAAACTGACAAAGTACTTAACTTCAAATTATGAAAAAAAAATTTTTACTTATATCGTTATTAATTATTTATTTTTCAAATTTGTTTGCAAATGAAAAAGTATTTTTCGAAGAAGGAAAAAAACTTTTTCTAGAAAAAAAGTATGACGATGCAAAATTCAAATTTGAAAAAGATATTGTTTTCAATCCTAAAAATGAAAAATCTTATTTATATTTAGCGAAAATATATAACAAAAAAAAATTAACTGATTTAGAGGAAAATAATCTAAATACGGTAATTTTATTAAACCCAAAAAATGAAGAAGCTGTATACGACCTAGCACTTCTTAATATAAAAAAATCAAATTTTAAAAAAGCCAAAAAATTAATAGATAGACTAAGTTTGGTCTGCAAAGATTTATGTAAAGAAAAAAAATCTTTAACAAATAAACTGAATATTTCCTCTAACTAGATGATTCAAGAGTTTAACAAAGATAAAATCATTGTAATTGATTTTGGATCTCAAGTAACAAAGCTTATAGCAAGAAGAATTAGAGAAGAAGAAATTTTTTGCCAAATTCTAAAAGTAAAAGACTTAAAAAAAAAAGAAATTTTAAAAAATACCAGAGGAATAATTTTATCTGGTGGACCAGCAACTGTAACCAAAAAAAATTTTCCAAAAATACCAAATCATATTTTTAATAGCAAAATTCCAATATTAGGTATTTGTTATGGCTTACAATTAATCGCCAAACATTTTAAAGGAAAAATAAAACTTGGAAAAAATAAGAGAGAATTTGGAAAAATGATAATTAATAAAAATCTTAATTCAGATCTCACAAAAAATTTTTATAAAAATAATAAATCTATAGTTTGGATGAGTCATCAAGATATAGTTTATAAAATTCCAATAGGTTTTAAAAAAATAGCTTCAACTTCAAGTTCTCCGCTTACAATTATTGAAAATAAAAAAAAAAAGATTTTTGGTGTTCAGTTTCATCCCGAAGTAACCCACACCATTAATGGAAAGAAGCTTATTAAAAACTTTATTTTTTCTATTTGTAAAATTAAAAAAAATTGGAAAATGGGTATTGAAAAAAAAGCAATAATAAAAAATATTAAGAAAATTGTAGGAAATCAAAAAGTTATATGCGCACTTTCAGGAGGTGTTGATAGTAGTGTGACTGCTTTACTTATTCAAAAAGCTATTAAGAATAATTTAAAATGTATTATGGTTGATACAGGACTGATGAGAAAAAATGAATTTAAAGACACTTATCGTATATTTAAGAGCACTTATAAAATGAATGTGAAATTGATAAATTCATCTGCTATCTTTTTAAAA
Source organism: uncultured Pelagibacteraceae bacterium (assembly GCA_902582345.1). Taxonomy (GTDB): domain Bacteria; phylum Pseudomonadota; class Alphaproteobacteria; order Pelagibacterales; family Pelagibacteraceae; genus Pelagilacustribacter. The sequence goes on from CACHRU010000005.1 coordinate 24,509, forward strand.
AGACTAAAAAATGTATCTAATCCAGAAAAAAAGAGAAAAATAATTGGAAATTTATTTATTAAGATTTTTGAAAAAGAAGCAAGAAAGATAAAAAATGTTAAATTTTTAGCTCAAGGTACCTTGTATCCTGATATTATAGAAAGTAAGTCCGCAACAGGCAGTAAAACATCTAAAATAAAATCACATCACAATGTTGGAGGATTACCTAAAAGAATGAAGTTGAAATTAATAGAGCCTTTAAAAGATTTATTTAAAGATGAAGTGAGGAATTTAGGAAAATCAATAGGATTAACAAAAAAAATTTTACATAGACATCCTTTTCCGGGTCCAGGATTAGCAATTAGAATCATAGGAAAAATTAATTTTGAAAAAGTTAAAATTCTACAGGAAGCCGACCATATCTTTATAAACGAACTTATTAATTTGAATATCTATGATAAAATTTGGCAGGCTTATGCAGCACTTCTTCCAGTAAAAACTGTAGGAGTAATGGGTGATAGCAGAACATATGAAAATTTGTGTTTAATTCGAGCTGTTAAGTCGGAGGATGGTATGACCGCAGATTTTTACAGTTTTAAAAAAGGAGTTTTAGAGGAAATATCAAATAAAATTATTAATAGAGTAAAAGGAATTAATAGAGTAGTTTATGATATAACTTCAAAACCACCAGGTACTATTGAATTAGAATGAAAAAAAAGAAAATCATAAAAATCATAAAAAAAAAAAACAAAGTCAAGATAGTTTGTTTGACTGCATATTCTAAATCTATGGCTAAGATCATCGATGAGTATTGTGATATAATTTTGGTTGGAGACTCTCTTGGAAATGTATTATACGGATTTAACAATACTCATACGGTATCACTCCAAATGATGATAAATCATGCAAAAAGTGTCAGTAAAGGTATTAAAAAATCAGTATTTGTAGTGGATATGCCTAAAAATTCTTATAACAATATTAAAAATGCAAAAAAGAACGCTAAAAAAATTATTAATGAAACTAATTGTGATGCAGTAAAAATTGAGAGTAACAATAAGAACTACTCAATAATTAACAGTTTAGTAAAGTCAAATATTAATGTTATGGGTCATATCGGATTTACCCCACAGCATAAAAAGAAATTTAAAGCAGAGGGATTTTCTACAAAGGAAGAAAAAAAATTAATGGTTGAAGCTGAAAAAATCGAAAAAGCAGGAGCATTTTCTATTGTTTTAGAATGTGTGTCCTCAAAAGTGTCTAACAAAATAACTAGGAATTTGAAAATTCCTACTATTGGAATAGGATCTTCTAAAAATTGTGATGGTCAAATATTAGTTACTGATGATATGTTAGGCTTGAGTGGATTTTACCCTAAATTTGTAAAGAAATATGTTAATTTGAAGAAAATTATTAAAAAGGGTGTCAAAAATTACAGAAAAGATATAATAAGTGGTAATTTTCCAGGAAAAAGTAATAGTTATTAAAAATGAGTGACCAAGATATAATTGATAATTCAAAAGCACAAATATTTGTAAATTTTCTTAAAAATAATTTAAAAAAGATAATTATTCTATTAACTTTAATTATTATCTTTATTTCAAGTTATTATATATTTAAAAATTATAAAAATAAGTTAGATTTAAAGATCTCAGAAAATTTTATTGAGGCTCAAAATTTAATTAATAAAGGAAATAAAATTGAAGCAAAGAAAATTTTACTAGAAATTATTAACAAAAAACACAAGTTCTATTCTCCTTCAGCTTTAAATTTGATCCAAGAAAATAGCTTAGTAAATAACGATAATTTAACAAAAGAGTTATTTGATAAAGTGATTGAGATTAGAGGACATGACTCTGAAAATAAAAATCTGATAATAATCAAAAAAGCTTTGTTCCTTTTTGAAAAAGGAACAGAAAAGCAAATGTTAGAAACTTTAAATCCAATAATAAACTCTAATTCTGTTTGGAGGGTTCAAGCTATTCAAATATTAGCAAATTACTTTAAAAGTAGAGGAGAAAATAAAAAATCTAAAGAATATTTAGAACTTCTTAAAGCCCCTAAAAATTAATAAAATGAAAACTTTTAAAAGTTTCTTGATATTAACTGTTATTTTCTTATACGCTTGTTCTTTTGATAACAAAACAGGAATTTGGAGAGATTTAGCTGAAGAGGAGGTGCAATCTCTTACAAAAAAAAGTAAAACAAAAATATTTGATAAAGAAATAAAAAATAACAATAAATCAGTCCAAATTGATAATAAAAAAAAGATTATAAATTGGAAAGTTGATAATTATAATAATTCAAATAATATTCCAAATGTTACCTTTAATGATGAAAAAGTCCTAACAAAACTGAGTACAAAATTATCAAAATCAAGAAATAAAAATGATATTTTTTTCTTTGATGAAAAAATAATATCTTATGATCATAACGGAACTATATTTGTATATTCAATTGACGAAAATAAAAAAGTATTTGAATATAATTTTTACAAAAAAGCATTTAAGAGCAGTAAAAAGAATATATCTTTGGCAGTAGATAATAATACCATTTTTGCTTCAGATAATTTTGGATACTTATACGCTTTGGACATTAAAAATCAAAAAATAAAATGGGCTAAAAATTTTGGTATCCCTTTCAGATCAAATTTAAAAGTAAAAAATGATATTTTATTTTTGGCTAATCAGGAAAATGTTTTATATGCGATAGATATAAATAATGGTGATAAACTCTGGGAATTATCAACAAATTTTAAACTTCTTAAATCAAAATTTAAAAATAATATTGCCACAAGTGAAACAAACGTTATATTTTTGAACACGAGTGGAGAGCTTTATTCAATTAATATAATTTCAAATAAAATTGAATGGGTTCAAAATTTTTCAAACTCAACTTCTGGCGGCTCTAATCTTTTTTTAAGTAGCCCTGTTATAATCTCAAATAAAAACATTATTATTACCACTAATGATCAATTATACCAATTGGATATTAATACAGGAAATATAATTTTAAAATTAAATATTATTTTAGATACGAAACCGCTTATTACAAATAATAATATTATTGTATTAACACCTAATAAATTTTTAATTTGTATAAATAGATCAAACGGGGAAATTATTTGGTCAAAAAACTTTTTAAAAGAATTAGTAAGCATGGAGAAAAGATTTAAAATTGGAAAAATAAATGGATTGTATGCAGTGAACAGCAATATAGTTCTAATTTCAAAAACAGGTTATCTTATAAAGCTAAATTTTAATAATGGGGAAATTATAGAAATTGTTAAATTTTTACAAAAAAGCTTAGGAAGTAATGTTTTATTTGCAAACAACAAGATTTTTGCTTTAGACTCCCAAAAAAAACTTTTTGAGTATAAATAATTAATTATTTGACTTGCTACTTAGTAGGGATAATTGAGTAACTTTACCTTCACCAAGTTGATCAGATGGTTTAATTGGATAATCTCCGGTGAAATAATGATCACTGAATTGTGGATACGCATTATTTCTCTTTTCATATCCCAATGCTTTATAAAGACCATTTAAACTTAAAAATTTAAGTGTTTTTGCCCCGATGTGTTTACACATTTCGTCGTTATTTTTTCCATTAGCCAAAAGCTCTTCTTTGGTTGGCATATCAACTCCGTAGAAGTCTGGAAAAATTATTTCAGGACATGATATTCTAACATGGACCTCTTTAGCTCCAGCGAGGTAGAGCATTTTTACAATTTTATTACAAGTTGTTCCTCTTACAAGAGAGTCGTCTATTAAAATTATTTTCTTGTTTTTTATTACAGAGCTTGTTGAGCTTAATTTGAGTTTTACTCCTAGACTTCTTATGTTCTGAGCTGGCTCAATGAAAGTTCTTCCAACATAATGATTACGAATAAGACCTAATTCAAATTTTTTTTTGGTATACTGAGAATATCCTATTGCTGAGGGAACTCCAGAGTCAGGAACAGGAACCACCACATCTGCACTTATATCCGACTCTTTTGCTAGTTCAATACCAAGGTTTTTTCTATATTCGTAGGCGGACTTATTATTAATTAAACTATCTGGTCTAGTAAAGTAAATGTATTCAAAAACACACGGTCTTGGTTTTTGTTTAGGAAAAGGTTTAAGACTTTTCAAATTTTTGTTTTCTATCACGACTATTTCTCCGTTATCAACTTCTCTAATAAATTTTGCTCCAACTATATCTAAAGCACAGGTTTCTGAAGCAAAAATGTAAGAGTCATTTAGCTTTCCTATAACTAAAGGCCTTATACCAAAGGGATCTCGTATCCCGATCAACTTTTTATTTGTCATGATTATTAGAGAATAACCTCCTTGAATTTGAAAAAGTGCATCAATAATTTTTTCAACCATTTTATTTCTTTTTGATTTTGCAATTAATTGAACAATTGTTTCAGTATCGCTTGTTGTTCTAAAAATTGCTCCATCTTTTACAAGAGAATTTCTTAAAGAGAGGGCGTTCGTTAAATTTCCGTTGTGGGAAATGCTGATACCTCCACCATGAAGATCTGCAAAAAAAGGCTGAATATTTCTAAGGGATGTTTCCCCGGTCGTTGAATATCTATTATGTCCGATAGCAAAATCACCTGGCAATCTTTTAATAATATCTGTTTTAGTAAAATGATCGCCAACTAAACCTTGTCTTTTTTCAGAATGATAATTTTTTCCATCGTAAGAAACAATACCACAGCCTTCCTGACCTCTATGCTGCAAGGCATGAAGACCTAAAGCTACTAGCGGAGCCGCATCTTCGTAATTTGAAATTCCAAATATACCACACTCTTCTCTTAATTTATCAAAATTAAATTTTTTCAATTTCTTCCTTTGTGTCTAAAAAATCATCACTATTTGGAAATTCTTTGATTAAAATTTCACTTCCACTTTTGACTATATTAAATGAAATTGCATTTTCAATAGAATTATACCAATTTTGATATGGATAAAACCAATTTAAAATTGTGAATAAACAAACTGAAACTAGGTAACCCTTAAAAACTCCGAATAAAAAACCAAATGATCTGTCAATTGAACCTAATCCAGTCCATGTTACTGCTCTACTTAAAGCTCTACCGATAAGAATGATTGTAAATAAAGACAAGATGAAAATAAAGATTCCTAACCCGATACTGTTTATAAAATCAGACTCGATATATTCTTTTACCCATGGCTGCAATTTAGGCAAAATAATAATTGTGACGACAAAAGACAAAACCCACTTCAAAAAAGAAATAAAGCTAAGAGAAAAACCTTTAAAAGTACATTGAATGGTATTGTAGATCATTAATAATAAAAATGCAGCATCAAACAAATTAAATTTTTCTATAAAAACATCCGAAATAAATTCAAACATTTACTTCATTTTCTTTTCCAAAAGGTTTTAGAATAATTATTAATTTTGGAAGCAAAGTTAGAACAGATAATAATGCAAGCATCATCGCAATTCCTGTGAATATACCAAAATAAATTGTTGGAATAAAATTAGACAAAATAAGAATTGAAAATCCAAAAACAATTGTAACCGAAGTATTTAGTATTGCAACCCCAACAGTTTCATGACATCTATCCAAAGTTAGATTATAGTTTTTAATTTTATAAAACTCTTCTTTAAACCTATAAATATAATGAATACTGTTATCTACAGCTATTCCGATAGTTATAGCAGCTATAGTAATGGTCATCATATCTAAAGGAATATTTAACATACCTATAATTCCCAAAATAAATAAAGCGGCCATGAAATTTGGAACTACACCTATTAAAGCTAACATGAAATTTCTAAATAAAACAAAAAACATCAATGAAATTCCTATCATCACTATTCCCAATGTTAATATTTGTGATTTGAACAAACTTTGTAGCAAATTATTGAACAATATTAAAACTCCAGATAATCGAAATTCATCATTTTTTAAACCTAATTTATTTTCAATGTCATAATTAATTTTTTTAATTAGTTCGTTTCTTCTTAAGTCTTTTAGTGAATCTTTTATTCTTACACTTATTCTTGCCTCATCATTCTCAACAGATATATAAGGAGATACAATTTCTTTTTTTATACTATCTGGAATTTTACTATATAGCACTGCAATTTCTAAGCTTTGTAATTTTTTCTTATTAAGATCATCTGCCACTCTAATTATCGAGCCAAATGATAAAACTTTTCCTATCTCCGGCAACGAGTCTAAATAGTCATGTACTTTATTAATTTTATCAATTTTATCTCTAGTGAACCAATAAGTTGATTTTTCAACATTATCCTCTTCTTCCCATTCAGAAAATTCATCATCTGTGTCGTCAGAGGATTTTTTTTCTAAAGCTGGAAATTTAATTATTACTTCTAGTGGAGTTGTTCCGCCTAACTCATCATCAATTTTTTTCATTCCCTTGTAAATTTCAGTTTCTTTATCAAAATAATTTATAAAACTATTTTCCACCTCTAACTTAGATATCCCAAAAACACTTAAAAAAATAACAATAATTGTTGAACCGAATATAACTTTAGTACCTCTTTTAGAAAAATTTGCTAAAACTGAAGTTATTTTCGAATTTTGTGTCTCTTTAATAGTTATTTCAGCATCTGTTGCAAATATGTTCAATAAAGAAGGTATCAATAAAAAAGTTACTAAAATTGAAACACTTAAACCAAGAGTCATCATCCATCCAAAATCAATTATTGGTTTTATTCCACTAAAAATTAAGGATAAAAAAGCACAAATAGTTGTAAGAACAGTGTAAAGAATTGGTAAAATCATTTTTCTACATGCTTCAAAAATTACATTTTCACTTTTAAGATTTGGTAATTCTTTTTTTAACTGTATGTATCTAACTGTTAGATGAATATTCATTGCCATATTTAGAATCAACATCAAAGCTATAAAGTTTGACGATATCACGGTTACTTTCCAACCAATTAACCCTAAAAGCCCTATCATTATAATTACGGAAACAGAGCATCCTAATAAAGGCATTAATACCCATTTTAAATTTCGGAAAATGAACCACAAAGTTATAATAATAAATATAAATACTCCTAAACCAAAAACCATTATATCATTTTTTATAAAAGTCATCATGTCATCAGATATCATTGGAATTCCCCCTAAATGAACTTTTGCATTAACAGAGTATTTTTTTATCACCTCTCTGATCTCAGTTATATTTTGATGATTTTTTTCATTATATAAATTTTTATAATTTTCATAATCCTTTAAAAATATTTTATACTTTTCTTTATCCTGTTTAGTAAAATTATCATTTAAGGATTGATCATAATATTGATCTTTTAGTTTAATAAGTTGGTGTAATTTTTTATCTTTTTTAAGGTAAACTACTATTCCAGAAGTTTTTCCGTCTTCACTAATGACGTAATCTCTATAAATTGGACTATTTAGAATCTCCTCAAACCCTCTTTGCTTATTAATATCTGGATAAGAAAGCGTTTTAAAATTTTTTAATCTTTCCATCAATGGTTCATCTGTACTTTTAAGTAATGGTACGTCTATAATAGTAATTACGCTTTCTACCCATGATAGTTTTTCAATCTTAGATTTGAGAAATTGAAGATTGATAATAGTTTCCTCATCATAGAATGAAGATATAGGACTGTAGGTTAGTACCAAAAATTCTTTCGATCCGTATCTTTCGTTAATTTCTCTCAAAAACTTAAGGTCCTGATCTCCTTCGATTAATAAAGCATCTGAAGAAGCATCAAGATTAAAATTTTTAGCTTGATAGAGAAAAAAGCATAAAAAAATAAAAATTAAGCTTAAGATAAATTTAGGGAAATCTAATACAAGTTTTTTATAAATATTAGGCAACATTGAATATTTTAGATATACCTTAAATAATAAATAAAAAAAGAAAATTAAGTTAATTTTTAGATAAATCCTTAAACCTTGTGTACATACCTTCAAACTCAACTTGAATATTACCAGTAGGTCCGTGTCTTTGTTTGCCGATAATTATATCTGCTAATCCGTTTATATCATTCATTTTGGACTGCCACTCTGCATGTTCAATCGAGCCTAATTTTGGTTGTTTTTTTTCTAGATAATATTCTTCCCTATATACAAACATAACTACATCAGCATCTTGCTCAATAGAACCGGACTCTCTTAAATCAGAGAGTTGAGGTATTTTATCATCTCTTTGCTCAACAGCTCTGGAAAGTTGAGATAATGCTAAAACAGGAACACTTAATTCTTTAGCAAGAGCTTTTAAACCTTGTGTAATCTCAGAAATTTCTTGAACTCTACCTTCATTCTTTTTTGAATTCGTTCTCATTAATTGAATATAATCAACGACAATTAAATTTAAACCAAACAATCTCTTTAACCTTCTTGCTCGATTACTTAAAGCAGATATTGTTATTGCAGGAGTTTCGTCGATGTACAAAGGTAAATCATAAATATTTCTTGAGACCTCAATATATTTGTTTAGCTGCTCCTCTGATGCCTTTCCTCTTCTAATATCATTTGATTTAATCCTTGATTGTTCAGATAAAATTCTAGTTGATAATTGTTCAGATGACATTTCAAGTGAAAAAAAAGCAACTGATGATTTTTCAGAATTTTTTTGAATTTGTTTTGCAGCATTATAAGCAATATTAGTTGCAAGTGCAGTTTTTCCCATCGAAGGTCTTCCTGCTATTATAACTAAATCAGATTTATGCAATCCACCTAGTTTTTCGTCTAGATCGGTTAAACCAGTAGGTACACCCACAATACCTTGATCACTCTGCATTGCCTGAGTGGCCATCTCTATTGTTTGATCGATGGCTTGATTAAATTTCATATATGATTGAGAAAAATTTCCTCTTTCAGCCAACTGATACAAAAATTGCTCCGCTTCCTCAATAATATTTTCTCCAGTTTTATCATTTTTATCATCATGAGAATCTTCAGAAATTTTTTCTGAAATAGAAATTAATTCTCTTTTTATATGAGACTCATGAATAACTTTAGCATAATCAATAGCTTGTTTTATTGAAGATGAAAACCTAGTCAACTTAACAAGGTAATCAACACCACCCACCTCATTTAACCCGTTATCATTCTCAAAGTAATTTTTGAGAGTAATGGGATTTGCAATCATACCTTTATTATTTAAATTTTCGATTACTTCATAAATTTTTTTATGGATAGGATCAAAAAATTTTGCTGAATTAATAATATTAGAAATTTCATCAATTATGTCATTATTTACTAATACCGAACCAATTAATGCTTGCTCTGCTTCAATATTTGAAGGCAGCTTTTTTTCAAGATTATTAATATTAATTTTAATATTTTCCATTATGCTATTTTAATACTAATCCATTTGAAAAGTATTAAAACTTACACACTCATTTTTCAACCTGTGGAAAAAGTTATTTACTTGCTGATTTGGTTTTCTCAACTAATACAGTAACTTTAGCTGTGACCTCATCAAATAAATTGATAAGTATTTTATATGTTCCAATTTTATCTATTTCTTTTTTAAGATCGATTTGAGAGGGGTTAATTTCAACATTTAATTCAGATTTAAATAAATTAGATACTTCTTTTGGCTTAACTGATCCATAAAGATCTCCATTTTCTTTTGCCTCTTTAGAAAATTTGATTGTTTTGTTATTTATTTTACTAGCAATATCCTTAAATTGTTTTTTTATCTCGTTGTTTTTTTTATTTAAACTTTCTTTCTTTTTATTTACAAAATCTATATTTTCTTTATTAGCTCTTAAAGCTTTACCAGTTTTTAAAAGATAATTTCTGCCATAACCATCTTTAACATTTACTTGGTCACCAATTTTTCCCAGTTTAAGAATATTTTCTAAAAGTATAACGTGCATATTATATCAATGCTAAAATTTTAGCCTTTTTAATTTCATTTGTTAATTTTTTTTGCTTTCCTTGAGAAACTGACGTTATTCGTGAAGGAAGTATTTTTGAGTTTTCAGAAACATATTTTCTTAAAAGTTTAATATTCTTGTAATCAATTGATGGCACATTTTTTCCTGAAAGTGGACATTTTTTAGAAAACCTATTCTCACTTTTTTGAAATAAACTTAGCTTATTCAGTGGATTTTGAGATTTTTTCTGGAATTTTCTATTTTTTCTCTTCATGATATTTAATTTTATCTTCTTTACTGAAGTACTCCTTATTAGTATCTAATTTTTTATATTTGATAGTGAGACATCTTAATATTGAATTATCAAGACTAGTGTTACGTTTTATCTCTTCTAAAGTTTTTGTATTTCCTTGAAATTTATAATGAATGTAAAAACCCTTATTATAATTTTTTATTCTTCTTGCAAAATTCATCAAGCCCCAATTTTCAACTTTTACGACTTTTCCTGAAGTATTATTTATTAAATCGTTATATTTATTCTCTATTTTTTTAAGCTCACCATTGGATAAGTCTTGTTTAGCTATCAATGTATGTTCATAAAAACTCATTTTAAACCTACTAAATTCTGTTTTTTTTTAATAAAGACAGGTTTTATACTATTATAAACTTTCCATTTCAATAGTAATATAATAAAGAATTACTAATATTTAGATGAAAGCATTGTTATTTCCAGGTCAAGGATCTCAAAGTGTAGGAATGGGATCTGAATTTTATAAAAATTTTGATATAGTTAAAAAAATTTTCAAAGAAGCTGATGAAAAACTTGGTTTTAAAATTTCGAAAATTATCCTTGATGGTCCAGATACAGATTTAAAGCTTACTAAAAACACTCAGCCAGCAATTTTGATTATAAGTTATTCGATATTCAAAGTGCTTCAAAACGAATTAAATTTAGATTTAAAAAAAATTAAATATTTTATCGGACATTCTTTAGGTGAATACAGCGCTCTGGTTTGTGCAAATTCATTAAAATTTGAAGATGCTCTGTATTTACTTCATGAAAGAGGAAAGGCAATGCAAGAAGCTGTACCTGTTGGTGAGGGGTCTATGCTTGCTGTTTTGGGCATTAAAATAGATGATGTACAAAATTATTTATCTAAATTATCTAAAAATAAGATTTGTGAAATAGCAAATGATAATGCAGATGGTCAAATAATCTTAAGTGGAAAAAAAGATGCAGTAGACGAATTAAAAGATATTTTAAAGATTAATAAAGTAAAAAATATTACCTTACCTGTAAGCGCACCTTTTCATTGTTCACTAATGAAAAGTGCTGCAGATAAAATGGAAAAAAAAATAAACCCTGTAATTTTTAAAGTCCCTAGTTTAGAAATTATAAGTAATGTCACAGCTTCTCCAGAAAACGACCCAAACAAAATAAAAAAATTACTTGTTGATCAAATTTATACAAAAGTAAGATGGAGAGAGAGCATAATTAATGTGTCAAAAGACGGAATATTTGATTTTATTGAAATAGGACCAGGAAAAGTCTTGTCAGGTTTAGTTAAAAGAATTATAAAAGATTCTAACGTTAAAAGCGTAAATTCTATAAATGAAGCAAAAGATACTTTAAATGAATTTCAAAAATAAAAAAATATTAATTACTGGTGGAACCGGAGGAATAGGAAACGCACTAGTAAAAAAATTCATTGAACTCGGTGGCAGTGTATTAGCAACTGGTACAAAAATAGATAAATTAGATGAATTAAAAAAAAATTTTAACGGAGTTCTTACAAAAAAATTTGACATATCTGAACATTCAAATATTGAAAATTTTATCGAAAATATCAACCAGGAACTCGGTGGAATAGATATTTTGATTAATAATGCAGGTCTTAATAAAGATAATCTTTCTTTGAGAATGAAAGAAGATGAATGGAAAAAAGTTATAGACATAAATTTAACATCAACTTTTTTACTTACAAAATATTCAATAAAAAAAATGTTAAAAAATAAATTCGGTAGGGTGATTAACATCACGTCAATAGTTGGTCATTCGGGTAATTTGGGACAATCAAACTACTCTGCCTCAAAAGCAGGTATAATTGGGATGTCAAAAAGCCTGGCGATAGAATATGCAAAAAAAAATATTACAATAAACTGTGTATCCCCAGGATTTATAGAAACTAAAATGACTGAGGGTATTGCTGAAAAAGTAAGATTGACTTTAACTTCAAGAATTCCAATGGCTAGACTAGGAACTGGAGAGGATGTTTCTAACTGCGTTGCATTTTTAGCCTCAGATTTGTCATCGTACATTACAGGAGAAACAATACATGTTAATGGTGGAATGTATATGGCTTGACAAACCGTATGAATAATTTAATAAGATTTTTATATTAAAATCAAAAATAAGGATTTAAATGTCAAAAGATATAAATTCAAAAGTAAAAAAAATAGTTGCGGACCATCTAGGCGTTGAAGAAGAAAAGGTTACAGACGAAGCAAGCTTTATCGATGATCTTGGTGCTGATAGTTTAGATACTGTAGAATTAGTAATGGCTTTCGAAGAAGAATTTGGTTCAGAAATTTCTGATAGTGAAGCTGAAAAAATACTTACAGTTGGGGATGCAATTAAATTTATTGAGAGTAAATCAGCTCAATAATTTTAAGTTCTAAATGAAACCTAAACAAGACAGCGTCATGCTTGTCCTCTCCTCTCCTTCAGGAGCGGGGAAAACTACCATTTCAAAAAAAATTCAGCAAAAATACCCTGACTTTAAAATTTCGGTTTCTCACACAACTAGAAAACCAAGACCTAACGAAATTGACGGGGTAGATTATCATTTTGTTGATGAAAAAAAATTTAAAGAGTTAATTAATGAAAATCAATTTTATGAATATGCAAAAATATTTGACAATTATTATGGAACTTCAAGAAAATCAATTAAAGTTCTTCAAGAAAAAAATTATAATATTTTGTTTGATATTGATTGGCAGGGCACTCAACAATTAGCAAAATTTAAAGATTTAGACTTATTAAAAATATTTATATTGCCTCCTGATAAAGATGAACTCAAAAATAGATTGGCTCAAAGAAATCAAGATAAAGAAGAGGTAATAGAACAAAGACTCCAACATTATTCAAAGGACATAATGCATTGGGCTGATTATGATTATGTTGTAACAAATGATAATCTGGAAAATTGTTTTAAGCAGATTGAAAAAATAATTGCTGAAAAAAGCTCATCACCGATCACTAATCTTTTCAAATAAGTATACAATTTTATAATAGTCATTTTCACTAACGTCCCCAGGTCTCATTGAAAGGTTTAAATTTAGTTTTGAAATTATTTCAACAGAATCCCCAAAAATATTTTTTAGAGGTTTATTTATCATTTTTCTCTTACCTGAGAAAAAGATTTGAGTTATTTTTTCTAAATTTTTGATATTTTTGATTTTAAAATTTAATTTTTTTTTTGGTTTAAAAAGCAAAACTGTTGAATTCACTTTTGGCCTCGGAAAAAAACAATTATTTGAAACATCAAAACATTTTGTTACATTAAGTTTAAATTTCGTAATTATTGATAATCTACCATAATCTTTTTCACCAACTTTTGCTTTTATTTTATTTCCAACTTCTTTTTGAAACATAAAGATTAGTTTAGAAAAAATGATTGGGTAATTTTTTAATCTTAAAAATTTTATTAAAATTTGAGAGGAAACATTGTATGGTAGGTTTCCAAATACTAAAGTATTTCTTTTTAATAACCTTTCTAATTCTAATTTTAAAAAATCTTTATTTATAATAGATATATTATCGTAATTTTTAAATTTTGATTTTAAAAGATTTGCTAATTTTTGATCCTTTTCTATTAAAATCATACTTTTTGGTTTTTGCTTAATTATTTGCTCAGTCAAGTTTCCACTTCCTGGACCTATTTCTAATATATTTTTTCCTGCAATTTTTGTTATTGAAGTAATCTTTTTTATAATATTTGAATCAATTAAAAAATTTTGCCCTAAAGACTTTTTATAATACGACATTTATTTTTTTTAAGATAAATTTTATACATTTTTCTAAACTTTTTGAGTCTGCTTTGTTTTTCTTAATAATATTTTCAGCTGTTCCATGATCTGGAGATCCACGCAAATATTTTAAACCAAATGTTAGATTAATGGCGTCAAAATTATACAATGCCTTAAATTGAGGTAAAATTTGATCATGATACATTCCAACTATAACATCAAATTTTTTTTTGTTTAAAAATATTGTGTCAGCTGAATAGGGACCTGAAATATTAGTTGTTTTTTTTAAAAATTTTATAGCAGGAATAATAATTTTTTTTTCTTCAGAATTAGATCGTAATTCACTATTATGTGGATTTAAACCCAAAATAGCTATTTTAGGTTTTTTTTTAAAAATTTTTTTATAGTAGACATTTAATATTTTAATCTTAGTTACAATTAATCTTTTTGATATTTTTTTTGAGACTTCTTTTAGTTCAATATGTGTAGTTATAGGTACAACCGAGATATCCTTGTTGTATAAAAACATTACTTCACTATTGGTTAATGAACTTTTTTTTGCTAAATATTCAGTAACTCCAATACTCATTTTGTCGAAAGTTTTTTTTTTGTTTATCGGGCAGTTTATAATGCCGTGAATTTTCTTTTTTGTCGCTAAGTTATGAGCTAAGTTTAAACATTTTAAAACATATTTTTTAGCGTCATTGTCTCTTACAGAAAAAGCATTATTAAAATTTAAAGGAATATCAATAATTTGAAGTTTTTTACTATTTGAAAGTGAGTTAAATTTTTCTACTCTTTCTATAGGTATACTTTTCTTTAATATTTTTAATTGGTTTTTAATCAATTTAAAACTACCTATTAAAAAAATCTTTTTTTTCGATAAATTATTTAACTTTGACCATGCTTTCGCAATTATTTCTGAATTGATACTTCTTGGCTCCCCAAGAATGACTGCAATTTTTTTCATTTTTTCATTTCAATGAAAGTATTATTTTCAACATTTACAAGATGTGTTCTTGAAAATAGATTTAACTTTTCATTTTTTTTCTTATTAACAATATTTTCTTTAATTTTTTTTGCATCAGTATTTATATTTTTATTATATCTTAAATCATTTACCTTTAAAAAAATAATGGAGTTACCATCCACTATTGGATCAGAAATTTCTCCTTTTTTTAAATTTTTAAGTTTTTGCAGATAATTAACAGATAAACTTTTTTCAGATATCCAACCTAAATTACCTTTGTTATCTTTTGTGGGTGACTTACTAAATTTAGATACAGCTACACTGAAACTCTCTTTCAAAATTGTTTCTTTGATTTGTTTTATAAAACTATCTTGATTTTCTGATATAACATTAAGCTGTATCTCAGAAAGATTGAATTCTTTTAAATTTCTCTCTGAACTAATTATTTTTTCTAATTCATTATCTATTTCAATCATGTTTAAATCAATTTGATTTTTATATAGTGAAAATATTAGAGTATTCCAAATTAAATTTGTCTTATATTTATCTTCAAAAAGCTCGTAATTTAAATTATTATTATTAAAAAATTTTTTTAAATCAGACCTTGAAATACCTAAACTATTTGAAACTTTATTTAAATAATTATCTAAATCACTTCTATTGAATCTTTCAATCTTATATTTTTCAATTTCATTTTTTTTAAGATAATAATTTTTAAGCGAGTTCAACGCGGAATTTTTACTAATATTTATATTTTCTTGATTTATTTCTTTTTTATTTAAAATAAGATTCGTTAAAATTTCATTTCTTAAATCACCTTCAGTTACTATTTGATTTCCTACTTTTAAAATTATTGAATTTGAAACTTTACCAGATACTTCTACTGCAAAAGAAAAAAAAATTATTACTAAAGAAAAAAATTTTTTATAGGATCTCATCTATCAAATTTAGGACTGTTAATATCACCAATTGGGACAATTGAAATTGTAAACATTAGAGAATTTTCAGGCTCAATATCTCTGTCAGTATAAAATTCTCGTCTATAAAGTATACCAGCTTTAAGACAATCGTTGATATAGTTATAACTTAAATTATAAAATTCAGCTGAATTTGTTAAAAGATTTCTTTTTGTAGAAAAATCAATACTTCCTGTATCATTTAAATTAACCTCAAACTTAGTTTTGATATATTCTTGATTTCCTATATGATTTTTTTCTTCTAAATATCCAATATTAAATTTAGTATTATTAGATATAAAATCAGAGGATATTTCGTTGTAATTAAAATCGTTATAATTTTGGTCTAAAGAGAAGTTGTAATTTAATTTCAAGTTTTTACTTATTAAATAATTTGACTCGCCTACAACGTCTGAAAATCTTTGATTTAACGAGGTTTTAGGATTTATTTTTTCGTTTTCTTCTGAATTTATAACTTGACCGATTGCTAATGCAAATTTTTCTTCACCAATAACCCCATCTTCAAATAAAGTATTGTTTTTGTATTCAACTCCTAAAGCTGCACTTAACCCAGTTTCTATAACATCTATGTCTTGAGTTTTGTTAAAATTAAATAAATTTGAGTATTTTAATGGATTTCCAGTATCTAATCTTCTCATATGACCAGGGGCATATCTTAACAATAACTTTGGTTTTATAAGATGATTACTATTTGTTTTTAAGTTATTTTTATAAAAAGATAAATCTGCAAGGTAACCAAATGCTGCCGATAACTCAGAATTTAATTTATCTGTTTTATAGTTACTTGCATTTTTTGCTTCATAATTCACAGTTTTTAATAAAGTTTTAAACTGATTTTGTACTCCAAAAGAATTACTCCATTTATTTGATTGCCATTCGAAATCATTAACAAATAACTCAGTTTGTTTATTTACATCATAATTCCTTACTCTAAAATTTGAAGTAAAATCCATTATTCCATAATTCTCATCCACAAAAAGATTTTTATTGATAGTCAAATAAGGAAATAGATATTCATATTTTGAATTATTTTCTACTGTCATGTCTTCAAATGCACTTATCGATGCCCCAAAATATAAATCTTCTTTTTGATAATCAAATTCAATATTATTTTCTAAAACGTCTATTTCGCTTTTAGCTAGCAGCGTGTCAATATCATGAGCCTTCAAATACGTGTCATTAGAAGTCGTTTGTATATCCAAATTGAAATTGCTGATAGACTCATTTTGGCCAATCAAAGATCTACTATATTTTGAAAAAAAATGTGAACGAGATCCTTTAGTTTTTACAGCGGTATTATCTTTATAACCTTCGGTATAACCACTATCAATGATTAAATATGAATTCTCAAATGCTTGTCTATATTCAGCTAGCACTAAAGGGTTTTCTCTGCCGTAAAGTTTCGGCGTAAAAGTCAGATCTTTATCGTTTGATATATTTAAGTAATATGGAACTGTAACACTTGCCCCTAAACTTGTACTATCATTTAAAGAAGGTATCAAAAACCCTGACCTTCTTTTAACAGTTGGATCTGGGTGTGATAAATAAGGAAAAAAGAAAATTGGAAAATCATAAACTTTTAATGTTGCATTATCGTAGTAAATTGTCTTATTTGCATTATTATGTTTAATTTTATTTGATCTAATCTCCCATGGCGGACATTTTTCTTTGTCTCTTTTTTTACAATAAGTAAACACACCTTTTTGAAACTCGCTTTCATTTTTTGAAATTATAGCGCTATTAGAAAAAAATCTGGGTTCATTTCTGCTATCTATTTTTAAATCTTTCTGATTTAAAAAAGCTTTGACATCAGTTCCAACTATTTTATTTTTTTTTTCATCAATATAAATTTCAGAAAAAAAATAATTATTTTTATTTATGTCATTAACTTCTATCTTTCCTTTAGAAACAAAAATATTATTTTTTACAGAGTACTGGAAATTTTCAACATTAATGGTGTTCCCATCTATATCATATACTTTTGCAGACTTTTCAGAGAATATTTTCTTATTTATATTATCAAAAAATATAAGTGAACCTTCTACCCTATAATTGTTTGATGTAATAATCTCTGTTGGTCCTAACGCTTGTAATAACTGTTTTTTTTTATCATAAATTGCTTCTTCTGTTTTAAGATTATTATTACTCACGTCTTTTGCATTAACATTACCTGATAACCGAACTTCCTGACTATCTTTTAAAACTTTGATTTTATTTGAACTTATGTCCAACTCGTTTGCAAAAAGGTTTTTTTGAAGAAACAAACACACTATTAAAAATATTTTAAATTTATTTTTCATTGATTTGAATCACTCCAATTGAACAAAATAACCCAATCGCTATTATTGGCATCCATATAGACAGTATGAGAGAAATTCTGTTGGTTTCTGCTAGTGCAATTGAAAGGTCTTTGAAAAAGTATATAACAACAACTGAAATAATTGCTATAAAAATATAATAAGTATTCTGAGTTTTTCTAATAGCGCCAACAGTGAAAATTGATGCAAGAACTACCATCAAAAACAAAAAAATTGGCAAAGAAAGAGAATCATTTAACTTTTTATTAAGTAATTTATTAGTATAACCTTTTTTAATATATTCATCATATTCTGCAACTAAACTCACAAAAGATATTGTATCTAAATTTTTATAAAGTGAGTTGATTTTACTTTCATCGAAGTTTGAGTCGATTTTATATTCTGATAATTCTTCTAGATTATATAAATCGTTTTTAAAGTTATAAATTTTCACCTCTTTTAACATCCATAATTTATTTGAAATATCTGCAGTTTTTGACTCTATTCTTTTTTGCACTTTATTATTTTTATTAAATTCATATATTGTAAGATCATTTAAAAAGTTACCCTCCAAACTTTTTGCCTTTGTAATTCTAAAGTTTTTACTATTTATTTCTTTTATCCAAACCCCATTTTTGTTTATCGAAACTAAATGATCAATATCTTTAGAATAAGTAGCTTTTGTTTTTTCATAAAATTTTATCATTGCTGATGTAATTGGTGTAGCTGCAAATAATATAAAGAGGCCAAAAATAAGTGCAGTGGTTGAAATTATTAAAACTATTTTCCAGTTTGAAAAACCAAATACTTTCAACGAGAGAAGATCGTTATTTGATTGGAGAGAGAGAAAATAATACATAGAAGCTAAAAAAATTGCAAAAGGGAGTAATTGAACTAATAGATTAGGAATGTACATCAACGTTAGTAACAATGGTAAACCAATGCCAACGTTTATATCTTTAAAAAAATTGATTTCCTCAAATAAATTGAGAATAAACACAAAACAGAAAATAATTAATAACGAATTCAAAACAATTTTTAAAAAACCTAAAGTTAAATATTTATAAAGAATTTTATTCATTATTTAATTTTCTCTCTTTTCATTAATCTCAATAGAAAAATATAAGTAATTGGCAAAAGGAAAATTGGTGTTACAAAAAAAGTCATAAAACTTAAAAATGAAAATCCAGAGTATCTGACGAAAATTTCTGCCCATACCAGAATTAAAAAACTAATGAAAAAGTATAAATAAGATTTAGAAGATTTTTTTTTATTTTGTCTATTGGCTATAAGTAGGAAAGAACTTATTAATGCTATAACTGGAATATAGAGCGGCATTCCCAATCTTCTAGAAATAGTTTCAACAACATCTTTTTTTACGTCTTTTGGACAATTTAAAAGTTTTTCAGAATTATTATTTTTCAAAACACAATTTATCAAAGTGACCGTGGAAGTCTCTTGCAATTTTGGAAGAATTATTGATCTTGATGATAGTCTATCAAGTAATAAAGTCGTTTTTTCAAAATTTATATTATTTATTTCTCCATCGAGTTTTTGGGTTTGAATTAAACCATTGAACATTATTAACTTACCATCTTTGAAGTATCCATTTTCTGAAATTATTGTCGTGTTACGTGAATTTTCTTGTTCAGATATAATACTTTTAAAAACTTGGCTTTCGTCTCTAATAAAAATATTTTTCATCATATTGTTTTGTATACTATCAACATAAAATGTGACTCCTTTAAGTGAGTCACTAAAATCGTTTGTTTTCACGACGGAAGAAATAGACTCTAAACCCGATGTTTTTATAATTTTCCTAGACTTATTTAATGCAGAAGGTGTTATGAAAGTTGCAAATAACAATTGAAGTATTAAAACTGCAACAGAAACATAAAGCAACAAATTTACAAGCTTTATTTTATTTAATCCTGTTGTCCATAAAATTATCAATTCATTTTGTCTTTCAAATTTAATTAAAGACAGTACTAGTGATAAGAGAAAAGCCAAAGGAATGAACTTTGTTATAATATTAGTTATATTAAAAAAAGAAAAAGACAAATAGGTAATTACTGAATGTCCATCCTCTACTATTAAATCAAGAAAGTTCACCGCCCTAATAGTCCAAGCTATTGTCGTAAAAGCGAATAAAATAGTCAAAAATGATTTAAATATTTCTGCGGTAAAGTATCTATAAATTTTGTTTTTTAGCATAACAAATTGATATATATAAATAATGCAACTTTAATAAAAACTCAACCTATGATAGTACAACATTAAGAATATTCCATTGAAATATGATATATTCGCCCATATATAGCAACAAGACCAATAGATTTTAAAATTATGTCAATAAAAATAAATTATTTAAAAAAAACTTATAACAAAACTTCAGCTAATCTTGTTTTATTCACTGACGAAAAATATAAAATTAACGGATTAAAAAAGTATCTCTCAAACTCGGAGTTTTCTTACATAAACGATTTATTAAAAACTAACGATTTGAAGAAAAATTTACTTATTTTTGAAGTAAATTCAAAAAAGAAAATAGTTTTACTATCCATAAAAAATAATTTTAAGACTTCTGATATAGAAAATTTGGGGGCGGAGTTTCATGGACGTATAAACTATGGAAAGAATTGCGATTATTTTTTAAATGCTGATAGTATTATAGCTAAACATGTAAATTTTTTAGGTCATTTTTTGCATGGATTAAAATTAAAATCTTATGAATTCACTAAATACAAATCTAAAAAGGAAAAAAGAATTATAAATATTAATGTAGTTGGAAATAAAAATAAACCTTCAAATCAACATCAACTAAAGTTTAAGGCTTTGGAGGAAGGTACTTTTTACACTAGAGATTTAGTTTCTGAGCCGGGAAACATTTTACATCCAGATGAGTATGCAAAAAGACTAAACTCTCTAAAAAAACATGGTTTGAAAATAACTATATATGATGAGAAAAAACTGAAAAAACTTGGCATGAATGCTTTGCTTGGAGTAGGTCAAGGAAGTATAAGAGGTTCATATCTAGTTACTATGGAGTGGAATGGTGCTAGAAATAATTCTAAACCTTTAGCTTTTGTTGGTAAAGGAGTTTGCTTTGATACAGGTGGTTATTCACTGAAACCGGCAAGGTTTATGGAAGACATGACTTATGATATGGCTGGTTCAGCTACTGTCGTTGGCTTAATGAAAAACTTAGCATTAAGAAAAGCAAAAGTAAATGTTGTGGGTGTAGTAGGGTTAGTAGAAAATATGGTGAGTGGAAACGCTCAGAGACCAGGGGACATAGTAAAGTCATACAGCGGAAAAACTATTGAAGTATTAAATACTGACGCAGAAGGACGCTTAGTTTTAGCAGATGCATTAACGTTTACAGAGAAAAGATTCAAACCAAAATTTATTGTTGATTTAGCTACCTTAACTGGTGCTATTATAGTTTGTTTAGGATCAGAATATGCTGGACTGTTTTCGAATGATGATAAGTTATCAAAACAAATATTTCTAGCCGGTGAAGAAGTAGAAGAAAAAGTATGGCGAATGCCTCTTCATAAAAATTATGATAAACTCATGAATTCCAAAAATGCTGATATGCAAAACATAAATTATATAGGTGGAGCTGGATCAACTACAGCAGCCCAATTTTTGCAAAGATTTATTTTGAACAAAACTCCTTGGGCGCATTTAGACATTGCTGGTATGGCCTTCTCCAAATATGGAGGTGCTTTAAATTCAAGCGGAGCAACTGGATTTGGAGTTAGACTGTTAAATAGATTAATCGAAAAAAACTATGAGTAATTTAGAACAGACTCTGTCAATAATTAAACCAGATGCTGTTGAAAGAAACTTAGGTGAAGAAATAAAAAAAATTTTTTTAAATAATAATCTTAAAATTTTACAATCAAAAAAAATACAGATTACCAAAGATGAGGCTGCAGAATTTTATAAAGTTCATCAATCTAAACCTTTTTACAATGCTTTGTGTTCTTATCTATCATCAGGCCCTATAATTGTAATGATTTTAGAGGGTAAAAATGCAGTATTATTAAATAGACAAATAATGGGTTCAACTGACCCTAAATTGGCTGAAGAAAATACAATTAGAAAAAAATTTGGTATTTCGATTGATAAAAACTCAGTTCATGGGTCAGACTCTCTTGAAAACGCTCAAGCAGAAATTAAATTTTTCTTTAAAAATTAATATTTTTAAATAATCTAATAATAGCCTCTGGATAAGATTTGTGTTCCATAATTTGCGTTTTAATTTTCAAACTTCTTTCATTATCAGAATCTTTAATTTCAAAGCTTTTTTTCAATATTATTTTTCCAGAGTCTAAATATTCGTTTACAAAATGAACCGTGCAGCCAGTAATTCTCTCTTTTTTTTCAATTATCCTTTTGTAAGTATTAATTCCTTTAAACTTAGGCAGTAAAGATGGATGAATATTTAAAATAGGTCTTTTAAATTGTCTTATAAATCTTTTTGATAGAATTTTCATATAACCAGCTAGACATATTATCGAAATATTTCTTTTTGAAATCTCATTTAAAATTTTAATTTCGTAATTTTTTTTTGATGTATCTATTATTATAAAAGGAATTGAGAATTTTTTTGCGTAATTTAACCCCTCAGCATTTACTTTATTTGAAATTATTAAATTTATCTTAATTGGGAAACTATTATCTCTAGATCTTTTAATAAGACTATTTAAATTTGAACCTTTTCCAGAAATAAATATACAAGCTCTTTTTTTTACCATTGTATTTTATTAAATAAATTTACTTTAGACTTTGAATTTGAAATATATCCGATTTCATAAGGCTTAAATTCTTTAGTAAAAAATTTTTTTATTTTATTTACATTTTTTCTTTTAAGAATTACACAAAAACCTATACCACAATTAAAAGTCCTAAGCATTTCGCTATCAGAAACATTATTTTTTTTTAGCCATTTAAAGATTTCTAAAGTCTTTATTTTTTTTAAATCTATATTTATTGATAGACCATTTGGCACCGATCTAGAAATATTTTCAATAAGACCTCCACCGGTGATATGCGCCGCAGAACTGATAAGTCTTCTATTTACAAGATTTAGAATTTCTTTAACATAAATTTTAGTGGGTTTAAGAATTTGTTTTTCTAATTTTTTATTTATTTTTCTTTTTTTTAAAATATTTCTTAAAAGAGAAAAGCCATTTGAGTGTAATCCGTTTGAAGGTATTCCCAAAATAACGTCATGATTTTTCACATTTGATTGCGTCAGCAATTTCCTTTTAGATGCTATTCCAACAGAAAATCCTGCAAGATCAAATTTATTTTTCTCATAGACCCCGGGCATTTCAGCTGTCTCACCACCAGCTAGTTGACATTCGGATATATTACATCCTTTCATAATTCCCTTTATAATTAACTTCATCTTCTTTAAATTAATTTTTCCTATAGCCATGTAATCTAAAAAAAATAAAGGTTTTGCTCCTTGAACAATTAAATCATTTACACACATTGCCACCAAATCAATTCCTATTGTGTCAAATTTTTTAAACTTATTCGCTAATTCAAGTTTCGTTCCAACACCGTCTGTAGATGAAACAATAACGGGATCCTTAATCTTACTTTTACTTAAGTCATATAATGAACCAAACGCCCCAATATTATTTATTTGTTGTGGAGCTTTCTTTTTTTTGACATTTTTTTTTGATATTTTTGATATGTGTTTAACAAATTCATTAGCCAAATCTATGTTTACACCACTTTTTTTGTAACTATTTTTTGTTTTTTGCATCAATTAAATGATATTTATTTTAATATATGAACAAGTTTTTATTTATACTCATAATAGTCTTTTTGCTAAAAACAGAAAATGTTTTTTCCAAAAATAGTATTTTTGATGTTGATAATATTATCATAGACCAAAAAAGCAAAATAAGTAATAACCAGATATTAGACACAGCTTTTCAAAGAGGATTCGTAAAACTTTCACAAAAAATATTATTAAATAAAGATCAGAAAAAAATGAATGATGTTGGGTTAAATCAAATTAAGCAGTTAGTCTCAAGATACCAAATTATAAATAAAGAGGATTTAAAAAAAAATGATCAAGTTCAGGTGAATATGACTTTTGATAAAGACATAGTGAATAAATTCTTTAGCGAACTTAATATTTCATATGCTGATATATCTCAATCTAATATAATACTTTTTCCAATACTTTTGGACGAGGATAATATTTTTTTATTTAATAACAATTATTTTTTTAATAATTGGAATGAAAACTCTGACAAAGATCAATTTATTGATTATATTTTACCAGTTGAAAGTTTAGAATATATTCAAAAAATTAATAAAAATAAAAATAACTTGGAGTCAATTAGTTTTAAAGAACTTCTTTTAAGTTATGATGTGAAAAATTTTATTTTTTTGATTATTGAACCAAAAATAAAATCAAAAGTATTTTTAAAAGGTGAAATTTACGGCAACGAAATAATTAAACGATATAATTACGATTTAATTGATATACCAGGAGATAAAAGAAATACACATCTCATTAATTTGATAAAAGGAGAGATCAATGAGCTTTGGAAATTACAAAATTTGATTGATTTAAGGACACCATCTTTTTTAAATGTTAAATTAGAACTTAATAAAACTGATGATTTATTAAAATTACAAAAAATACTAATGCAAATTGATCTAATTGAAAATTTTAATGTTTCAGAATTAAATAAAGATTACGTAAAAATTAAAATAAAATATTATGGTAAAATTGATAAAATCATTAAAAAATTTAGTGAAAATAATTTAAAAACTTCGATTAAAAATAATCAATGGATTTTTAAAATTATATAAATGAAACAATTAGTATTTCAATTTCCTTTCAAAACATCTTATAACGAAAATGATTTTTATGTATCTTCAAATAATTTTGAGGTATATAAACTGGTTGAGACATTTCCAAAATGGCTTTCAAAAAAAGTAAATATCTTTGGTCCAAATGGAAGTGGAAAAACTCATTTGGCTAATATTTTAAAAAAAAAATATAATTTTTCAATTATTGATGCAAACTATTTAAATGAAAAAATTTTCGACAAAATTAAAGATAATAAATTTTTAATTATAGACAATTTTAATAATAATATTGATGAAAAAATATTATATTCATTGATAAATATTTTTAATCAGTCGAATAGTTTTTTAGTTTTAAACTCAAATTCTCCAATTAAATCTGATGATATTAAATTATTAGATCTTAAATCTAGGTTTAATAGTTTTCTATTTGTAGGTATTGATTTGCCCACTGATGATTTACTTAGAGTTATTATAAGCAAACATTTTTCTGATAAACAAGTTGAAATAAATACTAAAACTCTCGAATTTATTATAAAGAATATTGATAGGTCATATGAAAAAGTATTAAAATTTACAAAAGATATTGATAAAGTATCTTTATCTACTGGCAAATCGATAAATATTAATTTAATAAAAAGTGTATTAAAAGAATAAATTTATGAATAAATATAGATCACATAATTGTTCTGAACTTTCCAAAAACGAGATAGGAAAAAAGGTAAGACTGTCAGGGTGGGTTCATAGAAAAAGAGATCACGGAAATTTACTTTTTTTAGATTTAAGAGATCATTTTGGAATAACTCAGTGCGTTATAGAAAATAAAGATAAAAATTTCGAAGTTTTAGAAAAACTAAAACCTGAGTCAGTTTTACTTATTGATGGAGAAGTTATTAAAAGATCTGAAGAGACTGAAAACAAAGATCTAAAAACAGGACTAATTGAGGTGCAGATAGAAAATTTTGAAATTTTATCTAATGCTGAAGAACTTCCAATGCCAGTTTTTGGAGAGCAGGATTATCCTGAGGAAATAAGATTAAAATATAGATTTATAGATTTAAGAAGAAATGAAATGCATAAAAATATTGAACTTAGATCCAAAGTAATTTCTTTTTTGAGAAATAAAATGTTAGAAAATAATTTCTTAGAATTTCAAACGCCAATTTTGACAGCTTCAAGCCCGGAAGGAGCCAGGGATTTCTTAGTTCCTAGCAGGACTCACCAGGGAAAATTTTACGCTTTACCGCAAGCACCACAACAATTCAAACAAATGATAATGATAGCAGGTTTTGATAGATATTTTCAAATTGCGCCATGTTTTAGAGATGAAGATGGAAGAGCCGACAGAAGTCCAGGGGAACATTATCAATTAGACTTGGAAATGTCATTTGTAGAACAAGAAGATATTTTTAAAACTCTGGAACCTATTTTTTATAACTTATTTTCTGAATTCGGAAAAGGAAAGACAGTGAATAAAAATCCATTTCCAAAAATAACATTTAAGGACTCAATGGAAAAATATGGAACTGACAAACCAGACTTAAGAATACCAATAGAAATAGTAGATGTCACTGATATATTTAAATCAGACGATACTAATTTTAAAATTTTTAAAGAAAAAGTTATGAAGGGTAATGTCGTTAAAGCTATTCCAGTGCCAAATACTATTACCCAACCAAGAAGTTTTTTTGATAATCTTAATAACTGGGCAATTTCTGAGGGGGCAAGCGGAATGGCTTATATGACATTTGAAAAAAAAGATAATAAAATCATAGGAAAAGGTCCAATAGCTAAGTTTTTCAAAGAGGAAGCAATATTTAAAATTATAAAAGATTGTAAAATTACCGAAAATGACTCTTTGTTTTTTGTTTGCAATAAACTTTCAGAAGCCCAAAAATTCTCTGGATTAGCTAGGCAAAAAATTGGGCATACATTAAAATTAATAGATACAAAAAAATTTATTTTTTGTTGGATAACTGATTTTCCAATGTATCATTATGATGAAAAAGAAAAAAAAATTGATTTTAGTCACAATCCATTTTCAATGCCTCAAGAAAATATTGAGGAATTCGACAATAAAGATCCTTTAAAAATTTTAGCATATCAGTATGACCTGGTATGTAATGGTTATGAACTCTCATCTGGGGCAATAAGAAATCATTTGCCAGAATATTTATTTAAAGTTTTTAAAAAAGTCGGATACTCAAAAGAAATGGTAAAAAAGAATTTTTCAGGAATGATAAATGCTTTGTCATATGGTGCTCCTCCTCATGGAGGAATGGCTCCTGGTATAGATAGAATAGTTATGCTATTGGCAAATGAAAAAAATATTAGAGAGGTAACATTATTTCCACTAAATCAAAATGCTCAAGATTTATTAATGGGTGCCCCATCTGATGTATCGGAAAAGCAATTGAAAGAACTTGGTATCAAAATTGTTTCAAAAAAATCTAGTTCTTAGATTTAAGATTAATTCTTATATCACTGAGATCGACAAGTTTTTCTTCATAGTTACTTCTAACAAATCCTTTTGAAGCGATATTTTTCACTATTTTCAAAAATTTATCGTCTGTCTGATCATTGCTTATGGAAACGTTACTTGCGATTGAAGGTGTATGTGCAAGTTCTTCTTTTCCAAGA
Source organism: uncultured Pelagibacteraceae bacterium (assembly GCA_902582345.1). Taxonomy (GTDB): domain Bacteria; phylum Pseudomonadota; class Alphaproteobacteria; order Pelagibacterales; family Pelagibacteraceae; genus Pelagilacustribacter. The sequence goes on from CACHRU010000005.1 coordinate 52,096, forward strand.
TAAGAAATTGCTAATTCTCTAAAGACATAATCTAATATTGATGTTGCACTAAGTATTCTGTCATTACCATCGACTTTACCAGACGGCTCGAATTTAGTATCTATGAATGCATCAACAAATTCATCTAGAGGCACCCCATATTGAAGTCCTAAAGAAATTGCTATGGCAAAATTATTCATTAGCGATTTAACCAATTCTCCCTCTTTATTGGTATCTATAAATATCTCACCAATTCTTCCATCATTATATTCTCCTGTGTGAAGATATACTTTGTGTTCTCCTATTGAAACTTTTTGAATATAACCTTTTCTTCTATCCGGCATCTTAAACCTAGTTTTTATGTAAGTTTTATTTTTGATATTAGGTTCTGTGTTAACCTTTGGTTTATTTGATATTGTATTAGAAATGTTTTGAATAATAGGTTTAATTTTACTCTCCTTATTCAAAATTTCTTTTTTAGATTTTTCACCAGTCTTTTTAGTTTTTCGATTATTTAATTTTACCTCAATGACTTCTACCTCGCCGTCAGTTCTACTATCTATTTTTGATAGCTCAGAGTCATTAAGCTCATCTAAAGCATGAACTGTTTTGAACGTACATGTATAATAAGTTTCAACAACAAATTTTTTCATAATTAATAAGGAATCTTGATATTGAAGGTATATAACATATGTAGTAAGTGTCTATAATATAATGATACAATTTAAAATTGTGTGGATTTTACGTACATGAAAAACTTTAAACTTATTTTTACTTGGTGGAACAAACAAACCTTTGGAACGCTACTTAAAACATTATTTTTTGGAAAGTTAATTGGGAAAGATGATCAAGGAAATAAGTACTATAAAAGCAAAAAAGATGAAAGATGGGTTGTCTACTCAAGTTCAGTAGAAGCCTCAAAGATTCCAGGTGAATGGTATTTATGGATTCATCATACAGTTGACGAAACACCAAAAAAAGAGAGTCAAAATTTTAACTGGCAAAAAAAACGTAAAGAAAATCTTACAGGAACAGATAAAAGTTATAGTCCCAGTAAGATACTTAACAATAAAATAAAAAAAAAATATGAGTCTTGGAAAAATTAAATTTTTTTTTGTTGTATTATCTCTTTTATTTTCGATAAAACTATATGCTAACGAAAAAATATCAACTGTTCCGCTTATAAATTTAGAGAATTTAAAACCTAGTTTTGAAGAGGAGGAAATTTCTTCTGAAAAAGACAATTTGAATAATCGGTCTATTTTGAAAGACAAAAAAAGCCAAAGCAACAAAGAGAAAATGACGAAGGTAAATTTGATTGGTCTTGATAAAATTACAGCCAAGACATCCAACCTAAGCCTCAAATTAGGAGAAATTAAAAGATTCGGACTTCTTGAGATTAAGGTAATTAAATGTGGAAAAGTTGAGTCAGACGATAGAAAAGACGAAGCGGCGTATATTCAAGTAAAAGATGTATCCGATACAAACAATGAGAAAATATTTGTTTTTAATGGTTGGACTTTTTCCTCAACACCCTACCTTCAACCTTTAGATCATCCAGTTTATGATATTTGGCTTGTGAGTTGTGAGAATGTTTAAAAAAATTTTTCTTTGCTAAGCCAATTAGTATCAAAATCAGAATCAATAAATTTTTTATGATTTAAAATTTTTTTATGTAAATCGATTGTAGTTGTTATTCCCTCTAAAACGAATTCATCTAAAGATCTAAGAGTTCTTTGAATAGCCTCAGTTCTATTTCTCCCCTTACATATGACTTTTGCAATTAAACTGTCATAATACGGGGTAATTTTACACCCTTGAAAAATAGATCCATCTACTCTTGTTCTAAATCCAGATGGTTGATGACATACTTTAATTGTTCCAGGGCTAGGCTGAAAGTTTTTAGCTGGATCCTCAGCATTAATTCTGCATTCTATTGAATGTCCTCTTGGATCAATATCACTTTGCTTTAGCGCAGTATTACCTGAAAAAGCTACCCACATTTGCTCTTTGACAATATCAATTCCAGTTTGAACTTCGGTTACAGGATGTTCAACTTGAACCCTTGTATTCATTTCTAAGAAATAAAATTTTCCATTTTCGTAGATAAATTCTACTGTACCAGCACCTTCATAACCAATTTGTTCTACCATTTTTACTGTCTTTGTTAAAAGATCAACTCTTTCATTTTCTTTGAGAACTGGACTAGGTGTTTCCTCGATTAGCTTTTGATGTCTTCTCTGAACAGAACAATCTCTCTCACCCAAATGAACGGTTCGGTTTTTACCTGACATTATTTGTACTTCTATATGTCTTGGATTTTTAAAATATTTTTCAATGTATAATTCATCATTTCCAAAATATTTTTGAGCTTCAGATTTTGCAGTCAAAAATAGATTTTCCAAGTCATTTTCCTTTTCAACAATTTTCATTCCTTTTCCACCACCGCCACCAGCGGCTTTTATTAGTACTGGATACCCTATATTTTCACATATTTTTTTCGCTTCTTTAATATTTTTTACCGACCCATCTGATCCTGAAATAATTGGTAAACCTTTATCTTTCGCTATTTTTTTTGCTTCAATTTTATCTCCCATTTTTTTTATTATTTCAGCACTAGGGCCTATAAATTTTATTCCATGTTTTTCTACAACTTCAGCAAACTTAAAGTTTTCTGATAAAAATCCGTAACCTGGGTGTATTGCTTCGGCTCCAGTCAAATCAACTGCAGACATCAAAGATGATATGTTAAGATAGCTATTTTGAGGTTGATGTGAACCGATACAGACGCTTTCATCAGCTAATCTTACATGCATAGAGTCTGCATCAACATCTGAGTGCACTGCTACAGTTGATATGCCCCATTCTTTACATGCTCTGATAATTCTTACAGCGATTTCTCCTCTATTAGCTATTAATACTTTTTTAAACATTTTTATTTAAGGAGAACTAATGTTTGACCAAACTCTACAGGCTGACCGTCATTGACTAAAACTTTTTTTACTACTCCATCACTTGTTGATGCAACATGATTCATAGTTTTCATAGCTTCAACAATCATAATAGTTTGTCCCTTTTTAACCTTATCACCAACTTCAACAAATTTTTTACCTCCAGGCTCAGAGGCTAGATACGCAGTGCCAATAATTGGCGACTTAATTCTAATACCTTCTTCTTCATTATTACTTAAAACAGCTTTATTACTTGGCATAACAGTACTTGGCTTGGCTAATTCCACATTTGATTTAGAAGCCTTTGATACTTTTATTTTTGTTGTGCCATCTTGATATTCTAACTCTGTTAAGTTGAATTCATCTAAATTATTGACTAATTCTTTAATTAATTTTTTATCTATTTTCATTCTCTAAATTACTTTTTATTGCTTCAAGAGCCATAATATATCCCTTAATTCCAAATCCACAAATTATTCCTGTAGCTAATTTACTAATTAGGGATTTATGCCTAAAATCTTCTCTATTATATATATTTGTTATATGCAATTCAATGATAGGTATTTTTAAAAGCTTTAAAGCATCGTGTATTGCTACTGAGGTATGAGTATATCCACCAGCATTAATAATTAATCCATCCATATTTTTTCTTGATTCTTGTATTGCGTTAATAATCTCACCCTCAACATTTGATTGAAAAAAAGAGAGTGTCAAATTATTTTTTTTTGAAAAATTCAAACACTGGCCCTCTATCTCCTTTAAAGACGTGCTACCATATTTATCCTTTTCTCTTTCTCCCAAAAGGTTTAAATTTGGTCCGTTAATGACTAGAATTTTCTTTTTCATAAATTTGATATAAGATATTTAAATAACTTAATTATGGCAAAAATACAAATAAACGGTAGAAAGATCAATATTAAGCAAAAAATTAATGTCTCTGACCTGTTAAAAAAATATAAATTAGACAAAAAAAAAATAGCTTTAGAGTTAAATGGTGAAATTATTCCAAAGCAAATGTATAAAAAAAAATTTGTAAAAAATGAAGATATAATTGAAATAGTGCATTTTATTGGTGGAGGATAAAGTTGACAAGAGATCATTTAATAATAGACAAAAAAAAATTTAAATCTAGATTAATTGTAGGTACAGGAAAATATAAAAGTTTTAAGGAAACAGCATTAGCTGTAAAAGCATCAGGAGCTGAAATAGTTACTGTTGCGGTGAGAAGAGTTAATATTGTTGATAAAAAAAAACCATTATTGATGGATTATCTTGATCCCAAAAAGATCGTTTATCTCCCAAACACTGCAGGTTGTTTTAATTCAATAGAGGCGTTGAGAACATTAAGATTGGCTAGAGAAATGGGTGGTTGGAAACTTGTTAAGTTAGAGGTTCTCGCGGATAAAAAAACTTTATTTCCAAATATGATTGAAACAATTAAATCAACTAAAACTTTAGTTAAAGAGGGTTTTAAGGTAATGGTTTATTGTACTGACGATCCAATTATAGCAAAACAGTTAGAAGATGTCGGGGCTTCCGCGATAATGCCTTTAGCGTCACCAATAGGATCAGGTTTGGGAATTCAAAATAAATTAAATATTTCCTTAATAATTAAACAATCTAAAGTGCCGGTTTTAATTGATGCCGGTATCGGAACTGCTTCAGATGCAACTATCGCAATGGAGATGGGTTGTGATGGGGTTTTAATTAATAGTGCAATTGCAAATGCAAAAAAACCAATTTTGATGGCTAAATCTTTTAAAGACGCCGTTATTTCGGGTAGAAATTCTTTTTTAGCTGGAAGAATGAAGAAAAGTTTTTTTGCTAAAGCCAGCTCTCCTTCAAAAGGAATTATTTAGCTCACCTTTTTTTTTCTAACCCACAAAGTTCTGACTGTATTTTTCTTACCTTTAAAATTATTTTTTTTCGATTTTTCGTTTTTTTTATTAGAAATTTTTACTACTTTTTCAGATTTTGGATCATTTTTGTTTGAAAGTTTATTTTTATTAATCAATTCTGGAGTTTTAATTTTACTTATATTTTCTACTTTATTTAATACTTTCTTATTTTTATTTAGTAATAAAATTTTATACTCAGGTATGATTAAATCCTTTTCACTTAAAAAATTGATCTTATAGCTATATTTTTTTTGGAAATATTGAATTTCTTTTTTAAAAGCTTTGTCGATATAGAGTTGAACTTTGTCAGCAATTGATACATTAATTGTTTTAATTTTACTGTTAGTAAAAGCAAGAGTTTCAATTTTTTTTATTATTTTTTGGGAAAAAGATTCTAAAGACAAATTAGTTTCCCATTTAATCGAACCTTCTCTTAATCTTTGTCTTGTCATCTCAAGTAAACCGAATGAGCTTATCTTTCCAACTTGAATTCTTGCTCGATCTTTTCTTATGCTTTCTCGCATCTTTTTTTCAACTAGTCTTCTGTTATAAAAATTCATCATATCAATAAAATCTATGACTATGAGACCAGATAAATCCCTGATTTTAATTTGTTTTGCTATTTCTTCTGCGGCTTCTAAGTTTGTATTTAAAGCGGTCTTTTCAATGTTGATTTGTTTTGTCGATTGACCTGAATTTATATCTATAGCCACCAATGCCTCTGTGGGGTTTATTACCAAATAACCCCCAGACCTTAATTTTACTGTTGGTTCGAAAATTTTATTAAGTTGCTCTTCTATACCTACATCGTGAAACAAAGGTATTTTACCTCTATATTTTTTTATAAATTTTACATTCTTGGGAACAAGTTCTTTCATAAATAATTTTGCTTTCTGGTAACCTTCATTGCCATCAACGAAAACACTTTTGGTGTCATTATCATAAATATCTCTGAGTGCTCTTTTAATAATATCTCCTTCTTCATAAATAAGCGAAGGAGCATTAGACTCAACAGCCTTATCTTTAATTTGACCCCATGTATTTAAAGTATTCTGAAAATCTTTTTCTATTTCATTTCTTGTTTTATTTGCTCCAGCAGTTCTGACTATCACACCCATTGTTTTAGGAATTTGTATTTCGTTTAATATCGATCTAATTTTGTTTCTATCAGATGAATTAAAAATTTTTCTTGATATTCCACCACCTTTAGGAGTATTAGGCATCAAAACCATATACTTACCCGCAAGGGAAATAAAAGTAGTTAAAGCAGCTCCTTTTTGTCCTCTCTCTTCTTTAATGACCTGTATCAGAATTACTTGACCAGGTTTTATAACTTCTTGTATTTTATATTTTTTTAAACCGTAAGTATTTTTAAGCTTTTCCCTATAATTTTTATTACTTTTTTCCTCACTTGCTTTTTGATTTTCATTATTTTCAGAAGCATTTTCGATTTCGACCTTATCATTATCAGACGATTTTTCGTCATTTTTAATATTTTTAAGTTCTTCTCTTATTTTTTCTTCAGCTTCCTGAAGTCTTTCTTTATCCTCCGTGGGAATTTGGTAATAATCTGATTGAATATCGTTAAAAGCAAGAAAGCCGTGTCTTACTCTTCCAAAATTTACAAAGGCTGCTTGAAGGGAAGGTTCAACTCTACTTACTGTTCCAAGATAAATGTTATTTTTAAAATTTATCTTATTCTTATCTTCGTATTCATATTCTTCAATAAGTGAACCTGATTTAAGAACAACTCTAGTCTCGTCTGGATGCGAAGCATCAATATATAAATTCTTTTCCATGTAAAATGATTCCTTTGGGTAATTTTCATTAAAATTTGATTAGTTTTTTTCATAATTAATTATACAAAATTATATTTAATAAAGATATATTTAAAAAGTAAATAATGCCATAAGAAAGCCAAATTTAATGTGATACTTATTGGTATAAAATGAAAAAATTTGTAGATATCTCAATAAAAATAACAATAGTTTTTTTTGTTTTATTTAGTCTAATTATATTTTCAGCATTTTGGTATTTTTCAGCTGGTCTTCCTGATTATAAAAAATTAGCAAAATATCAACCTCCAGTTTCAAGTAGAGTTTACGCCAAAAATGGGGTTCTTATTGCAGAGTATGCAGTAGAAAAGAGAATCTTTATTCCCTATGACGCAATCCCAAAAAAAATAATTAATTCATTTTTATCCGCCGAGGATAAAAATTTTTTTAGTCATCCAGGTATCGATGCTAAAGGTATTGTACGAGCTACAGTGAATAATGTAAGAAATATAATCAATGATAAAAGATTAGAGGGTGCATCAACAATCACTCAACAAGTAGCAAAAAACTTTCTTCTTACAAATGAAGTATCACTTAGAAGAAAAATAAAAGAGGCAATCTTGGCTTTTAGAATTGAAAAGGCTTATACAAAAGAAAGAATTTTAGAACTTTATTTAAATCAAATTTATCTTGGCGAAGGGACTTACGGAATAGCAGCGGCCAGTTTAGAATATTTTGACAAGTCGGTAAAAGAACTTAATTATTCCGAGTCAGCTTTATTAGCTGCACTACCTAAAGCTCCAAGTAAATATAATCCATTTAAATACAAAGAAGAGGCAAAAAAAAGAAGAAATTTTGTTTTAAAAAATTTAAAAGAAAATAAATTTATATCTGAAGATGAGTTTAAAATGTTTAAAAATACAAATATTAAATTAAAAAAAAGAAAAATTAAGCTTTTAAATGAAGCTAATTCTTATTCTGAAGAAGTGCGAAGGATAATTAAAGAAAATTATGGATTTAAAAAACTTTACGAAGAAGGGCTATCAATAAATACCCCTTTAGACGTTAATTACCAAATTCAAGCTTTAAATTCTTTACGAGAAGGTATTGAGAAATATGACAGAAGGCACGGTTATAGAGGACCAATTACTAATACAAAAAAATTTAATTGGGAAAAAAAGGTAGGAAATTTAAAAATCGATCCAACGCTAAACTGGAAACTTGTTCAAATAACAGAAGTTTCAGACAACAAGATCATTTTTAAAGATTTAAAAAACGAATTTGATGGGCAGCTTTTAAAAGATCAATTTAAATGGGCAATTAAAAAAAAAGTTCAAGATAGATTTAAAATTGGAGATGTAATTTTTGTAAAAAAAAATAGCAATAACTCTTGGAGTTTAAAACAATATCCTAAAGTAAATGGGGCAATAGTAGTTTTAGAACCTTTTACTGGTCAAGTAAAAGCTTTAGTCGGAGGGTTTAGTTTTAAATCAAGTGAATTTAATAGAGCAACTCAGGCAAAGCGTCAGCCTGGATCCGCATTTAAACCTTTTGTATACGCTGCTGCTTTGGAAAACAATTATTCTCCTAATACTATTATTTTAGACGCTCCTTTCATCGCAGAACAAGGATATGGTTTAAAAAATTGGAAACCTGAAAATTACGGAAAACAATTTTATGGGCCAACAACGCTTAGGAAAGGCATAGAATATTCAAGAAACTTAATGACAGTTAGAATAGCTGAAAATTTAGGTATAGATAAAATTTTAAAACTTTCGAAAGATTTAGAAATTTATGAAGATATTCCTGAATTACTGTCTGTTTCGCTTGGTTCAGCTGAGACTACTCTATTAAAGTTAACATCTGCTTATGCTGCATTTGTAAATGGGGGAAATAAAGTAAACCCAAAATTAATTAATAGAATTCAGGATCGAAGAGGAAAAACAATATTCAACTCTGAAAAAAGACAGTGTGTTGGTTGCGATAGATTAGTAAACAATTCAAAAAATTTTCCTAAAATAAAAGAAAATAATAGCAAAGTTTTCAGTGAAGAAACGGCATATCAAATGACCTCTATTCTGGAAGGGGTTGTTAAAAGAGGAACAGGAAAAAAGTTAAGAGATCTTAAAGTGCCAATAGCAGGAAAAACTGGGACAACAAATAATAACTTTGATGCTTGGTTTATTGGATACAATTCAAATTTAGTAATCGGGGTTTATATAGGTTTTGATAACCCTGAGTCATTGGGAAAATATGAAACTGGGTCTAAAGCTGCTTTGCCAGTCTTTAAAAGTTTTGTTGAAGGCGCAATGTTCAAACAGGATTTCAAGAATTTCAAAATTCCAAATGGAGTTTATTTTGCACCAATTAATTATGATAATGGCAAGAAAGAAAATTTTGGTAAAAAAAAATCAATTATTGAAGCTTTCAAAGCAGAAGATATAAACAATTCTTCAAATAAAAATTTAGATAATATAAATAATTATGATAAATTAATAAAATTTAGACAATTCTATTAATGGAAAATTTTGAAAATAAAATATCTCTAATTCAAAAATCCCTAGAAAATATCAGGGGGTATCTTTGAAAAAAATAAAATTGAAGAAAAAATTAATATTCTTGAAAAAGAAAGTTTGAGTGAAAACTTTTGGAAAGATCAGTCTAAAGTTAAAAAAAATGTAAAAGAAAAAAACCTTTTTACAAAAATGGTCTCATCTTTTAAAAACTCTCTTAATGAGATTAAAAACTTAAAAGAAATTTACTCATTGGGGCTTGAGGAAAATAATCAAGAGATACTAAAAGATTGTGAAAAAAAATTAATTGAAATAGGAAAAGAAGTCAAAAAAAACGAAATAAGCTGTTTTTTATCAAAACAGGACGATCATTTGGATATTTATCTTGAAATTCATGCTGGAGCAGGAGGTACTGAAAGTCAGGACTGGGCCTCAATGCTGCGAAGAATGTACATTAAGTGGTTTGATAAGAAACTCTTTAAATACGAGATTATAAGTGAGCATAAAGGTGATGAGGCTGGAATAAAATCAACAACTTTAAAAGTATCTGGTGATTATCTTTATGGCCTAATGCGCAATGAGTCTGGAGTACATAGATTGGTGAGAATTTCCCCTTTTGATAGCGGTGCAAGAAGACATACAAGTTTTGCAAGTATTTGGGTTTACCCTGCAGTCGATGACTCAATTAATATCGAAATTAATGAAAAGGATTTACGTATTGATACTTATAGATCTAGCGGTGCAGGCGGTCAGCATGTCAACACAACTGATAGTGCTGTAAGAATTACACATATACCATCAAAAATTGTTGTTCAATGTCAGAATGAAAGATCTCAACATAAAAATAAGGAGACCTGTTTCAAAATGCTTAAAGCTAGATTATACGAGTTTGAAATACAAAAAAGGGAACTAGAAAGTCAAAAAAATTTAAAATCTAAAACAGATATAGGTTGGGGTCATCAAATTAGATCATACGTTTTGCAACCATACAGAATGGTGAAAGATCTCAGAAATAGAGTTGAAAGTACTAATCCCGAACATATTTTAAATGGAAATATAGATGAATTTATTGAAGCAGGTTTAATAAAAAATTAAATGAAAAAAACATTTTTTTCAATATTTATACTACTATTCTTAATTTTAGTTACTGTTATATTTTTTTTGTCAACTAAAGGGTATGAGACAGATAAATTTAATATTGTTATTTCAAATAAAATTGAAAACTTTAATAAAGATTTAAAAGTTAATTTAGATAAAATTAGAATTAAAATAAATGTACAGGACTTAAGTTTATTCTTAAGTACAAAAAAACCAGCAGTGGAATATCAAAATATTCAAGTTCCAATAAATGAATTTAAAATTTTTGTAGATTTTTTTTCATTATTTACTAATCAAGTAAAGATTGAAAAAATAAATGTTAAAGTTGACGAAATTGAAATCAAAGACTTGAAACAAATGATTTTAAAAACAAAACCGTCAAATTTTAAAAGTTTTATTATTAAAAATTTTCAAAATGGTTCTGTCGAAGGAGATTTAAGTTTAGACTACCTTAAAGAAAATAAGTTTGATTATCAATTAAAAGGTGTTTTAAATAATGCGGAAATTAATGTTTTTAAGAATAAGTTTAAAAATATTAATTTAAATTTTATTGCTGATAACAAAAATATTTTTTTTAATGGCATTTCATTTAACTACAAGGAAATATTTATTGATAATGGATCATTGAACATAGATATGGATAAAAGCTACTTTATCGATGGCACTCTGGCATCCAAAATAGATTTAAATCGGGATCAAATTAAAAATTTAAGTAATGATTTATCAAATTTAAAAATAACCTCTGAAATCAAAGATTTTAATTTGAAGGCCTCAGTTATCAAAAAATTTAAAGTAGAACTTGATAAAACCTTGAAAGTTAATAATTATCAATTTGATATTAAGTCAGATATTCTTAATTCATCTCTTGTTTTTAAAAAACCTAAAAAAATTTTTTTTCTTGAAAATGAGTTAGATAAAATCTCTTTTGGTAAAGGTATTATCAATATTGATAAGACTTTTGGCTCCCCTTTAAATATCTTTTCTGAAGGTATTTATAAAATAAACGATGTCTCATCATTTGAAAAATATAAAGTTAAAAATAGTTTTTATAAATCAAAAAAAGAGTTTGAGTTTAATATCGATTTAAAAGAAAATTTTTTGATTGACATTATCAATTACAATAAAGAAAAAGACAAAACTGCAAATATACAACTTAATTTCATACTTAAACAAAATGAAATACAATTAAGAAAGATTCAATTCAAGGAGGATAAAAATTTAATCTCAATTAATAATTTAATATTAGATCAAAATAATAAATTTAAAAAACTGGACCTGATAAGAGTTAAAACTTTTCAAAATGATGAAGAAAATAATGATTTTACAATAAAAATCTCAAAAAAAATATCCATTTCAGGTAAAAAATTCGATGCTACAAATCTTATCAAAAATTTAAGTGAGGATAAAAATAAAGATAATACGTTTGGAAAAGTTTCTAAAGATATAAATATAAGTTTTAAAAAAATTCTTACAAAAAAACTAAATGTTCCTCTAAATGATTTTAATTTAATTGGAAAAATAGAAAAAGGAAAGTTTGTAAAAATTTCTTCAAAAAGTGAATTTAGTAAAAGTCAATTCCTAGATATTTCTTTAGCATATAATAAAAAAGAAAAAAAGAAAGTTCTTGAAATTTATTCTGACTTACCAAAATTTTTACTTTCTGATTTAAAATTTTTTAACGGTATTGAAGGGGGTCAACTTTTATTTACTTCGATTTATGACGACACTCAGGGTTACTCAAATTTACAACTTAAAAATTTTAAAGTAATGAACGCTCCTGCTTTTGCTAAACTTCTGGCCTTAGCAGATTTGAGAGGCTTAGAAATTTTATTGTCAGGTAAAGGTCTTGAGTTTCATTCTTTAGAAATAAAGTTAAAAGAAGATAAAAAATTAAGACTAATAGAAGAAATTTATGCAGTTGGTCCGAGTTTAACAATTTTAATGGAAGGTTATGTAGAAAAAGATACTGGCTTAACAAGTTTAAGAGGAACAATGGTGCCAGCAAAAGAAATTAATAAACTTATCTCTAAAATTCCAGTTCTGGGTGAGATTTTAATTGGTAAAGAGGTTGGCGAAGGAGTTTTTGGTGTAAGCTTTAAAATGAAAGGACCTCCAGGTAAAATTAAAACAACCGTCAATCCTATTAAAACATTAACACCAAGATTTATCACAAGAGCATTAGAAAAAAGAAAAAAAGATAAAAATGATTAATTAACTTTAATTAAATAATGTTTTTTCTTCCCATGGGAAATTTTTATTATATCTTCTTTAATATTATTTGTACTAATCATTTCTTTCTCATTTAAAATAATCTCATTATTAATTTTAATTCCTCTTCCTTTTATAGCTCTACGTGCTTCACTTTTTGAAGATACAATTTTATTTGAATAAAGAAGATCAATAATATTAATTCCTTTTTCTAATTTTGATTTTGAAATATTGAATTCAGGCAAATTTTTTCCAACCCCACCTTTTTTAAAGGTTTCATTAGCTGTCTTTTCAGACTCTAATGCTGATTTTTCACCATGAAGAATTTTTGTTGCTTCATTGGCGAGTATTCTTTTTAAATGATTAACATCTTTCTCATTTTCAACTAAATCTGATAAATCATTTTCATTTATTTCCGTAAAGTATCTTAAAAATTTCTTAACATCTTGATCATCAGTATTTCTCCAAAATTGCCAATACTCATAAGCAGAAAATAAATTTTTATCTAACCAAACTGCGCCTTTTTCAGTTTTTCCCATTTTAACACCAGATGAAAGAGTTATTAGGGGAGTAGTCAGTCCATAAACCTCTTTCTTTAAAACACGCCTTACAAGCTCTACTCCATTAATAATATTTCCCCACTGGTCAGAACCGCCAAGTTGCAAGATGCAATTGTGCTTTTTAAATAATTGATAAAAATCAAAAGCCTGTAAAATCATATAATTAAATTCCATGTAACTTAATGATTGTTCTCTTTCTAATCTTAATTTCACGCTATCGAAAGTCAGCATTTTATTAATGGTAAAATGTTTTCCAATATCTCTTAAAAAATCTATGTATTTAAGTCCACCTAACCAGGAGAAATTATCAACATATATAGGTTTTGTTTTTTTATTCTTTGTAAAAAGTAATTTATTAAAAATCTTTTTTATTCCGATAATGTTTTTTTTAATCTCTTTTTTATTTAATATTTTTCTAGTCGAATCTTTACCAGATGGATCACCTATTAAAGTTGTGCCCCCACCTAATAAAACAATTGGACGATGACCATGTTTTTGCAAAAGTCTCAAAATCATAATTTGCAAAAGGCTTCCAACATGAAGACTCGATGCAGTACAATCAAAACCGATATAAGCAGCTATGGCATTATTTTGAGTTATTTCTTTTAATTTTTTTAAATCAGTGCACTGGTTTAAAAAGCCCCTAGTCTCCATTTCTGATAAAAAGTCATTTTTCATACAAATAAATGTGTTAGATCTACTATTATACTAAAATTGATATAAATAAATACAAATATGAATAAAGAATTCACATCTTTAGGATTGATGAGCGGAACTTCCGGTGATGGTGTAGATGCTTCTGTAATCACTTCGGATGGTCAAAATAAGTGTGAACTTATTTCGGATAAGTATTTTGAATACAATAACTCTTTAACCAAAGAAATCCATAATACTAATGAAAAAATAAATAACTTAAATGATTTGAAAAAAAATAGAAAAGAAATTGATGAATTAGAGAGAAAGATAACAATTTTTCATTCAATGGTGTCAAAAGAAATGATGAAGCAGATACCCTCAATAAATATAATTGGACTCCATGGTCAAACACTTCTACATAATTCAAAATTAAAAATTTCAAAACAATTAGGAAATGGCAGACTTTTATCTCAGCTTTTAAAAAAAAACGTTGTTTTTAACTTTAGGGAAAATGATTTAAAGCATGAGGGACAAGGTGCGCCTTTAACCCCAATATACCATAGGCTCATAAAAAAAATTAAAAAAATTTCCACACCTATTTCTTTTGTTAATATTGGAGGAATTACAAATATAACTCTATTTAATGAAAAAGATGAAATGTATAGTTGTGACATAGGACCAGGAAATTGTCTTATTGATAAATGGATAAGAAATAATTCAAAAAAAAAATATGACGATAAAGGATTAATAGCTTCTAGAGGTAAAATAAATGAAATAATTTTAGAACAGGCTATGGAAAACTTTATTCACAGTGAATTATTTAATTACAAGTCATATGATATAAAAGATTTTGATCTATCTTTTGCAAGAGGACTTTCTTTGGAAGACGGGGCAGCTACTCTTACCGAATTTACTGTTAATATCATTTCTCAAAAAATTGGAAATTATACAAATATTTTATGTGGTGGTGGAAGAAAAAACAATTTTTTAATTGATAGATTAAAAATAAAATGTAACTCAAAATTTAAAAATATAGATGAAATAGGTATCAATGGTGACTTTGTAGAATCACAGGCTTTTGCTTATTTAGCGATAAGATCTTTTTTAAATTTACCGATATCTTTTCCAGGGACAACTGGTTGCTCGAAAGCATGTGTTGGAGGGGAAATAATTAAAATTTAAATTAAAGCAGTTTTATTTTTAATATATTTATCTATTTCTTTTTTCAATTCTTTTTCTTTATCCTTAAAAAAATGATTTGCATTACTTATTTTTGAAAATATAACTTCGATACCTTTTTGACTTTTTATTCTTCTATCCAATTCATCAATACTTTCCTTAGTAACCAACTCATCCGAGTCACTATAAACTACTTGTCCAGAAGTGGGACAAGGCGCTAAAAAAGAAAAGTCATAAACATTTGGTTGAGGAGAAATGGCGATAAAATTATTTACTTCTGGCCTTCTCATTATTAATTGCATGCAAATAAGTGCACCAAAAGAAAATCCTGAAACCCAGCATTGACTATAATCCAAATTTTCTCTCTCGATCCAATCTAAAGCAGCCGCAGCATCAGAAAGTTCACCTTGGCCGTTGTCAAAAACACCATCACTTTTTCCAACTCCCCTAAAATTTATCTTTATTACTGAAAAACCATTTTCTAAAAAAATATTATATGCCAGTTGAACTATTCTATTATTCATTGAACCGCCATATTGTGGGTGAGGTTGTAAAACGATAGCTACCGGTGATCCAAATTTAGGATTTTTATAATACTTTGCTTCAAGTCTACCAGCCGGTCCAGGGATAAAAACTTCAGAACTCTTAGGTTTCATAAATTAATAATGATTATTAGTTACAAAAAAAAATAGATTTATAGCACGTTTTAAACGCGACAAATTTTTTTTTTTAATTCATACTAATTTAGTAGGAATTAAACTATTATTGTTATAATACAACGCTTAATATGAAACTTACAACTAAAGGCAGATATGCAGTAATGGCGATGGCTGACCTCGCGTTATTTTCAAAAGAAAAACCTGTTAGTTTAAATGAAATATCATTAAGGCAAAATATTTCTCTATCTTATCTAGAACAGTTATTTGTCCAACTTAAAAATAAAAAACTAGTAAAGGGAATGAGAGGCTCATCTGGTGGTTATTTATTGGAGAAACCGTCAAATGAAATAAATATTTCAAACATAATTGAAGCGGTAAATGAAGAAATTAAAACTTTAAATTGCAAAAAGGAGTTAAAACGAGGATGCAACAATAAGTCCTCGAAATGCATAACTCATAATTTGTGGGATAAGCTTGATCAGCACATCAATAGTTTTTTTAAAAATGTAAAATTGTCTGATCTAGTAGAGAGGAAACTTGATTAAATGAGCAAAGAAAATATTAAAACAAACAAAGAATACAAATATGGTTTTGAAACAAAGATAGAAAGTTTTAAAGCTCCTAAAGGTTTATCTGAAAAAACAATTAAATTTATTTCTGAGATCAAAAAAGAACCAAAATGGTTGCTCGATTGGAGACTTAAAGCTTATGCAAGATTGAAAAATTTAAAAGAACCAAATTGGCAAAAACCTAAATATCCAAAAATAAATTACCAGGATCTTTATTATTACTCCTCACCTAAAAGTATGAAAGATAAACCCAAAAGCTTGGAGGAGGTAGATCCTAAATTAATAGAGACTTACAAAAAATTAGGCATCCCATTGGATGAACAGAAAAGATTAAGTGGTGTAGCAGTAGATGCAGTTTTTGACTCAGTATCTGTTGCCACAACTTTCAAAGGTGAACTCACTAAAAAAGGTATAATTTTTTGCTCGATTTCTGAAGCAATCCAAAAACATCCTGAATTAGTAAGAAAGTATCTCGGGTCAGTAATCCCTTTAACAGATCATTATTTTGCAACTTTAAACTCTGCAGTTTTTACAGACGGGTCTTTCGTTTACATACCACCTAATGTTAGATGTCCAATGGAGTTATCAACTTATTTTAGAATAAATGCATCTGAAACTGGTCAGTTCGAACGAACATTAATTATTGCAGACAAAGGAAGTTATGTAAGCTATTTGGAGGGATGTACAGCTCCAATGAGGGATGAAAATCAATTACATGCTGCTAACGTTGAACTGGTAGCGCTTGATGATGCAGAAATTAAATATTCTACAGTTCAAAATTGGTATCCTGGAGATGAGAAAGGCGTGGGTGGAATTTATAATTTTGTTACAAAAAGAGGAGCTTGTAGAGGAAAAAATTCAAAAATTTCTTGGACCCAAGTGGAAACAGGATCAGCTATTACATGGAAATATCCAAGTTGTATTTTGCAGGGTGATAATTCTGTAGGAGAATTTTATTCCATAGCAATTACCAATAATCATCAAAAAGCTGATACTGGGACCAAAATGATACATCTTGGTAAAAATACTAAGAGTAAAATAATTTCAAAAGGTATTTCAGCCGGTAAGGCAGATAACACGTACAGAGGACTTGTTGACATTGGAAGCAAAGCTCAAAATTCAAGAAACTACACTCAATGTGACTCTCTATTAATGGGAAATAAATGTGGAGCACATACTATACCGTATATAAAAAATAAAAACTCTTCATCAATAGTAGAACATGAAGCAACAACATCGAAAATAAATGAAGAACAACTTTTTTATTGCAATCAAAGAGGCTTAGATCAAGAGGAAGCAGTTAGTTTAATAGTGAATGGTTTTTGTAAAGAGGTGCTCCAACAACTTCCTATGGAATTTGCTGTAGAAGCCCAAAAACTTGTTGGAATTAGCTTAGAAGGAAGTGTGGGATAATGTTAAATATTAAAAACCTAAAAGCTTCAATAAATAGTAAAAATATTCTGAAAGGATTAAATATTTCAATAAAACCAGGTGAGTTACACGCGATAATGGGTCCAAACGGTTCTGGAAAAAGCACTCTAGCTAATGTTTTATCAGGTAAAGATGGTTATGAAATATCTGGAGAAATTAAATACAAGGGTGAAAATTTAGCAAATATTAAAGTTGATGAGAGAGCTCAAAAAGGCATATTTTTAGCATTTCAATACCCCACAGAAATACCAGGGGTTAACATGAGTAATTTTTTAAGAACCTCACTCAATAAAGTTAGAAAAGCCCAAGGAGAAAAAGATTTAGACACTTTATCATTTCTTAAGCTAATAAAAGATAAAGCAATGGAACTTGGTATAGAAGAAAAAATGCTTTCTAGACAGCTTAACGTTGGGTTTTCTGGAGGAGAAAAGAAAAAAAATGAGATTCTTCAAATGAAAATTTTAAAACCTAGCTTGGTTATTTTGGACGAAACTGACTCTGGTCTTGATATTGATGCATTAAAAATAATATCTGAGGGTGTAAACTCATTTAGAGATAAAAACAAATCTTTTCTTGTCATTACACACTATCAAAGACTTTTA
>CACHRU010000006.1 GCA_902582345.1 uncultured Pelagibacteraceae bacterium
TAGAAATTAAACAATCATACATTGAGCGTAAAAGATGAGCTACTTTTCTTGAATTGTAACCAGTAATCCATTTTTGCTTTTTATGTTTTGTAAAATAGTCATTGGTTATTGCAATTTTAGCATCTATTAATGGTAAATCTAAACTATGTTGTAAACTATAGCTTCCATAAAAGTTTTTTGTATATTGTTTGAGAGATATATTTTTTATGTATATTTTATTTTTTTTAAGCGTTTTCTTTAACTTGTTTTTTGTTCTTGGGTCAAAATCTTTTGAAGCAAAGAAAATCTTTCCTATTTTTTTTTTAATAATTATCCTCGTGCATGGTGGCGTTTTGCCAAAATGACAGCAAGGCTCCATAGTTACGTATAAACTAGCTTTTTTAAAATCTTTATTTTTGTTTAATGCGTTAAACTCTGCATGAGGTCTTCCGTTGAATGATGTAACGCCTGAGGATAAAACTGTATCATCTTTTTCAACAATACACCCAACTGACGGATTGCTCTTAGTGCTTCCAAGGTTGATCTTGGCTTGTTCGAAAGCAAGATAAAGTAGTCTATTATGTTTTTTATTTAGATTATTTCTTTGGCTTGGCATCCAATTTTTCAATATATTCTCCAAATTCACCTACTTCTTTAAAATTTGTATATACTGAAGCAAATCTAACGTAAGCAATTTTATCTAATTCTTTTAAGGTTTCCATTACTTTTTTTCCTATTACGCTTGATTGAATTTCGGATTGTCCCAATTCTTCGAGTTCTCTAGAAATTTTAGACACAACTTTTTCAATTGTATCTGAGTCTATCGGTCTTTTTTTTTAAAGCAGTAAAAAAAGATTTTGCAAGTTTTTCTCTATCAAAAGGAGCTCGTCTTCCATTTTTTTTTATAACTGACAGTTCTCTAAATTGAACTCTTTCAAAAGTTGTAAACCTTTGGCCCCCTCCACAAGTACAAACTCTTCTACGTCTTATTGCAGTTCCGTCTTCTGTTGGTCTTGAATCAACAACGGAAGTATCTTTTTCTCTACAAAAAGGGCAAATCATGAATTTGTTAGTTAATTTATACTATATATAGGAAAAGAGTCACAAAGATCAATCACCTCTTTTTGAACTTCTGCCTCAATTTTTGAATTATTTTCCTTACTCTCAGATAAACCTTTAATAATTTTAGTAATTAGCTCGCCGACTATTTTAAATTCTTTTTTTGAAAACCCTCTTGTGGTTGCTGCTGGTGTTCCTAATCTTATTCCAGATGTAATCATTGGGCTTTCTGTATCAAAAGGTATACCATTTTTGTTACAAGTAATATTTGCCCTACCCAAACTTTCCTCTGCATCTTTTCCTGTAACTTTATAAGGTCTTAAGTCTACAAGCATTAAATGAGTATCTGTTCCTCCTGAAAATATTTTAAAATTATTTTTTGTTAATGTTTCTGCCAAAACTTTTGCGTTCTCGATAACATTTTTTGTATAAGATTTAAAATCATCTCTTAATGCCTCTTCAAAACAAACAGCTTTTGCTGCTATAACATGCATCAAAGGTCCGCCTTGAAGACCTGGGAATACTCCGCTATTAAATTTCTTTATAAGCTCATCTTTATTTGTAAGAATAATTCCCCCCCTAGGACCTCTGAGAACTTTATGAGTTGTAGATGTAACCACGTCTGCATAATTTATTGGATTTGGGTAAGCTCCTCCAGCAACCAATCCAGAAAAATGAGCCATGTCTACTAAGAAGTGCGCATTTACTAAATCTGCGATTTCACGAAATTTTTTAAAATCAATTATTCTTGAGTAAGCACTTCCTCCAGCAATTATTAACTTAGGTTTATGTTCAATAGCAAGTTTTTTTATATTATCGTAATCAATAAGACCAGTTTCCTTATCTACTTCATAATGAACTGCATTGAACCATTTGCCTGATTGTGCTGGCTTGGCACCATGAGTTAAGTGACCACCAGAATTCAAACTCATTCCTAAAGTAGTATCACCAGGTTTTAATAGCGCCAAATAAACTGCACCGTTCGCTTGAGCCCCCGAATGAGGTTGTACATTTGCATATTTTGAATTAAATAATTTCTTAGCTCTTTCAATTGCCAAATTTTCAGCAACATCAACGAATTCGCATCCTCCATAATATCTTTTTCCAGAGTAGCCTTCAGCGTATTTATTAGTCAAAACTGAACCTTGAGCTTCTAATACAGCTCTCGAGACGATATTTTCTGATGCAATTAGTTCAATATGTTTTTTCTGTCTATCAAATTCAGCATTAATTGATTTGAAAATTTCTTGGTCGGTTTTCTTTAAATCATTTTCAAAGAAACCACTTATAAACTTATTTAATTTTCTTACTGTTGACATAATCCTTATATTTTTTTTACCCTTCTATTGTGTCTACCACCTTCAAATTTAGTTCTCAAAAAAACAGACAATATTTTGTTTACTAACTTTTTTCTAGTAAGTCTAGATCCAATACACAACACATTAGCATTATTATGCTGACGACACAAACGTGTTGATTTGATATTATAGCAAACAGCAGCTCTAATTCCCTTTATTTTATTTGCTGATATTGACATGCCAGTACCAGAGCCACAAACAAGTATTCCTACATCGCTTTTTTTCGACTTTACTCTATTACCCACCTTCTTAGCAAAATCTGGATAATCAACAGAATTATCGTTTCTAGGACCTAAATCTATTATTTGAATTTTTTTGCTAATCAAATAGTTTTTTATATTTTCTTTAAGTGAGAATCCCGCGTGATCTGATGAAATACAGATGTTTTTAAAGAGATATTTCAAATTAATTAAATCTATCTTCTAGTAAGCAAGCAACAATGTGAATTCTATTTTGTTCACCACCATTAAAAAAATTATGGTATTTTGTATTATTTGTAATCCAGACTTTTCCGTCAGCTGGTAGATGTTTAGCTACATCTTCAATAACCATTTTACATCCAGGATTTGTTATAATTGGAATATGCAATCTTGGCTCGGGATCTTTATGCCAGCTTAAAGTTGATCTTGGTTCTTTTAATAATATTCTTACCCTTCCTAATTTAAATTTTGATCTTAAAACTTTGTAAACTTCCTCAAAATAAGTATTTCTAAATTCCTTAGTTAATTCTGTATATTTGGACTCATCTATTGCTTTGTCCCTTGCAACTTCTTTCCCTGACTCATCAGGTTTTGTCCAATATATACCTCTAACATTGTGTCCTTGTATTGAACTTTCGTCACCCGGGATCCTATTCATTGGTATAGCTGCAAAATTGGTTATACCTAAGGTTTGATATTTTGATTTTTTTAAAACATTCTCAAGATCTTTCCTCAATTTACTTATATCAAAATTAAGATTCGGTACTTGATAAAAATCTGATGATATTGATGAATTTGACATATATAATAATTAAATTACTTTTCTTATAAGTTATAATATTATATTTGTCGCATTAAAAATATAGCAAATTTGAAAAAATGATGAGAATAATTGGAAAATATCCAGATATTAGATTGAGAAGAG
Source organism: uncultured Pelagibacteraceae bacterium (assembly GCA_902582345.1). Taxonomy (GTDB): domain Bacteria; phylum Pseudomonadota; class Alphaproteobacteria; order Pelagibacterales; family Pelagibacteraceae; genus Pelagilacustribacter. Next base: position 3,522 of record CACHRU010000006.1, read on the forward strand.
TTCGCAACTCAGATTGGGTTAGACGACTCGTATCAGAAAACAACCTTTCCGCTAACGATTTAATTTTACCTATCTTTGTTACAGAAGGAAAAAACAAGATACAAAAAATAAAAAGTATGGAAGGTGTTTATAGGTATAGTGTCGATAAATTAGATCAAATAGTAAATCAAGCGGTTAAATTTAAAATACCAATGATAGCTATTTTTCCACACACGGATAACAAAAAAAAAGATTCTAAAGGTACTGAAGCATTAAATGAAAATAATTTAGTTTGTAAGTCAATTATAAAAATTAAAAACAAATTTAAGAATATAGGTGTTATGTGCGATGTAGCTTTAGATCCTTATACTTCTCACGGTCATGACGGTATAATTAAAAAAAAACAAATTCTCAACGATGAAACAATAGAAATTTTAGAAAAACAGTCAGTTCTTCAAGCACAAATGGGATGTGATGTTATTGCACCTTCAGACATGATGGATGGGAGAGTGGGTCGTATAAGAAAAATATTAGACAAAAATAATTTTCAGAACGTTAAAATATTGTCATATGCTGTTAAGTATGCCTCAAACTTTTATGGCCCGTTCAGAGATGCTGTAGGCTCAAGAACAAATCTAAAAACCAATAAAAAATCCTATCAAATGGATTATAGAAATTCTAATGAAATTTTTAGAGAAGTTGCTTTGGATATTAAGGAAGGTGCAGATTTCGTAATGGTAAAGCCTGGATTACCTTATCTAGATATTATCTCAAAAATTAAGGATAGTTTCAAAATACCTGTTTTTTCTTATCAAGTATCTGGTGAATATTCACTTATAAAAACAGGTATTAAGAACAAGTTAATAAATGATGAAGCTATTCTGGAGTCTTTGATTTCTTTAAAAAGATCTGGATCTTCAGCTATTGTTACTTATTTTGCACTAGATGTACTTAAAAAAATAAAAAACTTTAGTTAAAATATTTTTCTAATAAAATTCTTGATTGGGGAAAATAAATATTATTAGGAATAAAAAACTTATTTAATAAAATACTTCTTGTAAATATTAGAGAATTTTTAATCATATCGTTATTTATTTTTATTGGTAGTTCATTTTTGAGAATATAAGGAGGAACGCTATATCTAACACCATCAATATCAAATATTGTCAAATCATGATCTTTAATCTTTTTTAATTTCATATCAGACTCAAATCCATAACCCAGTTCCCTGATAATTTTTAACTCCCAGAAAATATAAAGAAAAATCCAATTATCGTTATTAAAGCTTTTAAGTAATTCAGATAATGAAACATAAATCTTCTTATGTACTTGAGCTTCTGGTAATAGAGAGGTTAAAATTGACCCTATTGATAAAAGTGCTGCTGTTCTTTTTTTGTCATTAAAGTATTTGGGTGAAATTGGTTCGATTAACTCTGTTTGAAAATATCCAATTCTATTTATATTTTTTGTCGAGTAACTTAAAAAGAGTTTATTAATTATTTGCAGGTAATTTTTTTTTTTTCTAGATAATCCACCATAAACTATACCTGAAATCTTTCCATATTTAAGAGTAAAAACATTTATCAAATTCTCATTTTCTCTAAATTTTTTTTTACTTAATAAATAACCTTCGTCTTCCCAATTCATTTTAAATTTTAAGTTCTTTTAGAAGTTTTTTTGCAGCATTTTGTTGGCCATCTTTTTTGGAGCTGCCAATAGCTGAATAGGTTTTTGAGTTAGGTATTGAAACTTCAACTTTAAAAATAGGGTTGTGTTGGGGTCCTGACTCTCTAATAATTTTATACTTTGGTAGTAATTTATACTTCTTTAAACTAAATTCTTGAAGTTTTGTTTTTGCATCAATTTGCGTATTTTCTGCAAGTTGAATTTTATCATGCCAGTATCTTAAAATAAATTTTTCAACAATATCTATTCCTTTATCCAAATAAATTGCTCCTATTAAAGCTTCTAATGCATCACTTGTAATTTTCTCATCCGAACGTTTCAATTTTTTATATGACTGACCAAATGTCATAAATTTTTGAATGTCTATTTTTTTTGCAACATCCGCACAAGTTTTTTTATTGACTAATGAGGCAAGTTTTTTATCAATAGCACCCTCAGTTTCTTTTGAATAGATTTTAAGTAAAGTTTTTGCAAGAACTAAACCTAGGACTCTATCTCCTAAGAATTCCAGTTTCTCATTATTTTTATTTTTGTTACAACTTTTATGAATTAAACTTTCTTTTAGTGTGTTTTCATTATCAAACTTTATTCTTATAATATTTTGTAGCTCTGATATTTTTTTTTCAATCATAACTTTTTTAAAAAACGGTTAGTCCTAAGGGATTCATTTAAATTCCAAAACTTGAGAATTCTACTTTTATTAGTATCATTAGAAAAAAAAACAATTGAAGCTTTTCCAACTAAATTAATCTTATTTACATAACCAACGCTACTTAAAAATCTACTATCTTTTGAACAATCTCTATTATCACCCATCAAAAAAAAACTCTCTGGTGGAACTTTATATATATCGGAATTTTTTAAAGTACCTATTTTAGAATAGACAGCAGTATATTGTACTCCATTAGGTAAAGTTTCAGTGAAATTTACAGTATCGAAATTTTGAGAACCACACATGACTTGAATTTGTTTATCCGTTTTTTGTCTAAGAATTTTTTTGTTATTGAGTAAAATCTCACCGTCTTTAAATTGAATAGTATCCCCAGGAAGTCCTATTAGCCTCTTGATATAATCAGTTCTATTATCTGATGGTGTTTTAAACACTACTAGGTCACCTCTCTCAGGTGGTTTTGAAAAAATTCGTTGATTGAAAATATTTGGACTAAAAGGAAATGAATGTTTGCTGTAGCCATAAGAAAATTTTGAGACAAAAATTCTATCTCCAACTAACAAAGTAGGCTCCATAGATGATGATGGTATGTAAAATGGTTGATATAAGATACTCCTGATGGCCACAGCGATTAATAAAGCGTAAAAAATTGTTTTAATATTATCTATTAAAATGATTAAAAATCTATTTTTCATAAAGTGCTAAGACTATTGCGATTGCTATTGGTTTATCATCAGAAAGAGAGATTGAAAATTTATATTTTTTGTTTTTGAATAATTTGTTCACAATTTTTAATGTTTTTCCAACTAATTTAAGCTTTGGCTTTCCAGATTTGTCATTGGTAACAATTATTTCTTTAAAACTAATTCCATCTGAAATTCCTGTACCGAGTGATTTAGAAAATGCCTCTTTTGCTGCAAACCTTTTAGAATAACATAGGTATTTGGTCTTTATTTTTTTTTCGCAATATTTTATCTCAGCGGGACTAAAAACTCTCTTCTTTATATTATTATTTCGAATGATTTTATTTTTTAATCTTAAAATATTAATTATATCAATACCTATACCGTATACTTTCATTTTTTATTTATAATTTTTATAAATCTTTTAATTATTTTCGGAAAACCACCAAAAATTGACTCACCCACAATAAAATGACCGATATTAAATTCTTCGATATTTTTAATTTTAGTTAAAATTTTTGTTGATTTAAAATTTAACCCATGACCAGCATGAACCTCTAATTTTAATTCATTTGCATAGACTGCTGCTTTTTTAATTTTTTCGTAATCTTTTTTATAGTTTTTATTTTTATTAAAATTGTTACAAAATTTTCCAGTGTGTAACTCTACACAGTCCGCACCTAAATCTTTGGCTTTTGAAATATCTTTTTTAATTGGTTCGATAAAAAGACTTACTCTTGTGCCATTTTTTTTTAGATTCTTTATAATTTTGGATAAAAATTTTGGATTAAATGAAAGATTTAATCCTCCCTCAGTTGTTATTTCTGCTCTTTTTTCTGGAACAATACAAACAAAAGAGGGTTTAAACTTTAGAGAAATCTTTAACATTTCTTTTGTTGCTGCCATCTCTAAATTTAAGGGAATTTTTAATCTTTTTTTAATTTCTTTTAAATCATTATCTTTTATATGTCTTCTATCCTCTCTTAAATGAATCGTTATTGAGTCGGCCCCACATTTTTCAGCTAATAATGCTGCACGTAGCGGACTAGGATACATTTCTCCTCTTGCATTTCTTACAGTCGCAACATGGTCGATGTTGACTCCTAGTCTCTTTTTTTTATACATCAAAGGTTTCTACTTCCTGGTTTAATTGCTTTAATAGATTTTAGATCATCAGGAATATCATTTTCATTAAACGTTGGAATGTTTAGTTGAATTTGAGAAACAATTTTCTCTTTTATCTCTGACTTTTTGTTAGCTCTATCAATTATGCAGGCAAAACCAATTAAATTAGCATCTGCTTTCTTAACTAATTTACTACATTCAATCGATGATTTACCTGTTGTTATTACGTCTTCAACTATTAATATATTTGAGTTTTTTTTAAGAGAAAAATTTCTTCTCAATTCAAATACTCCTTTAACTCTTTCAGCAAAAATAGTTTCTAAATTTAATATTCGTCCAATTTCATATCCTATAATTATTCCTCCCATAGCTGGAGATAAAATTAAATCAATATTTGTAAACTCTTTTTTAATTTTTTCCGCCAGTGACTCGCATATCATTTTCGCTTTTTCGGGCTTACTTAGTAATTGGGCACATTGAATATATTTTGGACTGTGCAATCCTGAAGAGAGAATAAAATGGCCTTCAATGAGAGCATTAGTCTCTTTTAAAATTTTTAAGGATTCTTTGTAAGAGAGCATTTTTTTTCTGTTTGTGTCTTATTATTTTAAAATTTAATTGTTTCTGTTTAATTTGACTCATTAAATTTGTAAAGCTTTTTAAATCCTTTATCTGAATATCAAAAGAAAACTTTAAAAAGTCATTTTTTCTTTTTAAAAGTTCAACATTTATAATATTGCTACCGTTCAACCCTATTAACGTACTTACTTCCCCTAAAACACCGGGTTTGTGAGGTAGATCTATCACTATTGTAGATGAATACATTTTATCTTCATTTGTGATATTTTTATTCATTCTTCCCTCCCAATATTTTCTTATTGCCGATCTTGCTTTTCCAGTTTTAGTAGAGGAAAGCCAATGCATAGAAGGGGAAACTTTTTTAGAGGTAATTATTTTTACCATATCGCCATTTTTAAGGGGGTGCTGTAAAGATAGCTCTCTTCCATTTACATAAGTTCCAATTGCTGTATCACCTATTTTAGTATGAACAGCATATGCAAAATCAATTGAGCTCGCATCTTTTGGAAGTTTTATTACAGCTCCTTTAGGTGTAAAACAAAAAACATTATCTTGGAACATTTGCATTTTAGTGAACTCATAATAATGTTCAGGATTATTGCCGGCTTCTAAAATTTCAACCAAGTCTCTTAACCAATCGTATTCTTTCCAAGAAAGATCTGAAAACTTTTCGGAGGACTTATATTTCCAATGTGATGCTATACCTCTTTCAGCAAATTCATGCATTTCATAAGTTCTTATTTGCACTTCAATTCTTTGTTTTTTTGGACCAATAAGTGAAGTATGAATTGATTTATAATTATTTATTTTAGGTGTTGAAATATAATCTTTAAATTTCCCAGGAACAGTTGAGTAGTGACTATGCAAAATACCTAAAGTTTTATAGCAATCCTCAACACTTTCGACTATAATTCTAAATCCAACAATATCTGTCAATTGTTCTAAAGAAATTTTCTTCTTTTGAATTTTGCGCCATATTGAAAATGGTCTTTTTTCTCTTCCCGCAATTTTGACTTTAACACCTTTTTCGGAAAGTAAACTTATTAATTCCTTTGAAATTATATTAAAATTATCCTCTCTATTATTTTTTATAAATTTAAGTCTTTCTAAAATAAGATTTCTCGCTTTATTATTTAATACACCAAAAGATAAATCTTCTAGTTCATCTCTAATTCTATTCATACCCATTCTATCGGATAATGGTGCATAGATTTCCATTGTTTCTTTTGCTATTTTTCTCTTTTTGTCTTCAGATTTAAAACCATTTATTGTTCTCATATTATGTAATCTATCAGCTATTTTTACCAGAAGAACTCGAATATCTTTGGATGTTGCTAAAATAAGTTTCCTAAAATTTTCTGCTTTATTATTTTCTATTGCTTTATTTTCTAGAGCAGAAATTTTGGTGACCCCATCCACTAAATCTGCGACCTCTTTACCAAACTCTTTCAAAACTATGTCATAAGTAGCGTTAGTATCTTCTATTGTATCGTGTAAGAGTCCAGTTGTGATTGTTGCGCTATCTAATTTTAGTTCAGAAAGTATGTTTGCAACAGCGACAGGATGTATTACAAAAGGATCACCGGACTTTCTTTTTTGGTTTTTATGTGCATCTAATGCAAATTTGAAAGCTTTGTTCAAAGCGTCATAATTTAGAAATTTATTATATGATTTTACTTTATTAATCAGTTCTTCATTATTTATCATAATTCTAATATAACACTTTCTTTTATTCTTGTAATCTCATTCCTTTTGGTTGGAGTTAAGTTTTTGATTAAAATATCAATTTTTAGATTATTTACAGGATGTTTCCAGTCAGGACATATTTCATATAATGGCATTAAAACGAAATTTCTCTCATGAGTTCTTGGATGTGGCAATGTCAATAATTTTGTATTTGTAATCATTGATTTAAAATCAATAATATCAATATCTAAAGTTCTTGGCTCATTATTGAGAGTAACCACACGGTCCATCTTTTTTTCAACCAAATTCATTAATTTTAAAAGCTCAATAGGGCTACCTAAAAAATCTATTTTAACAGCTATATTAATAAATTTAGGTAGTTTTTTGTTTGGATAAGATGGTGTTTCATAAAACCTTGAAACTTTTAAGATTTTAAGTTTTTTATTTTCTAGTAACTTTAATGATCTTCGGATATTTTCAAATCTATCTCCAAATTTTGAATTTAAATTCGATCCAATGCTTAAATAAATCATCTATTTTTTCTATTAAAAATTTTAGCTTTTTCTCTTTGCCAGTCTCGCTTTTTTTTAACCAATCTTTTATCAAATAATTTTTTTCCTTTTGCAACAGCTATATTTATTTTTGCCTTCCCTTTAACAAAATACATTTTAGTTGGGACTAAAGTTAACCCCTCTTGTCTTACTCTCCCTATAAGTTTATTAATTTCTTTTTTATTGAGTAATAATTTTCTATCTTCTCTTGGATTGTGATTGTTGTAACTTGATTGTCTATAAAGAGGGATATGAGAATTTACTAAAAAAATTTCTCCATTTTTATCAATTGCATATGAGTCAGCTATGCTAGCTTTCCCATCTCTTAATGATTTTACTTCTGAACCTTTTAAAACAATTCCTGCTTCTATTAATTCTAATAAATAATAGTTAAAACTTGCTTTTCGATTTAAACAAATTATTTTTTGACCAGGGGATGTTCTCTTTTTCATTAAAGTAATTTGGCACTTTTTAAAGCATTTTCAATTATTACTTTTGTTTCTTTTCTGACCTTTACAAGAGGTAATCTCACATCATCAGATGCAAGCTTAAGTAATGAAGCTGCATATTTTACTGGAGACGGATTACTTTCTATAAATAAAGCTTTATGTAGTGGAGATAACTTTTTAAAAATTTCTTCGGCTTTTTTAATTGAATCTTTTGTATTAGTTAACGATTGATTTTGAAAATCAGAACATAATTTTGCAGCTATGTTTGCTGTAACACTTATACAGCCTACACCACCACGTTTATTAAACTCTAAAGCATTGTCATCTTCTCCAGTAAGCTGAATAAATTCTTTTCCCATTGCTTTTTTTTGAAGATCTACTCTATCAAGATTTCCTGTTGCATCTTTAACGCCCTTAATATTTTTCAGTTCATATAATTTTGCCATTGTATCTACGGACATATCAATTACAGATCTTGATGGTATATTGTAAATTATAATTGGAATACCAACTTTATCATTAATTGATTTATAATGTTCGTATAACCCCTCTTGTGTAGGTTTGTTATAATAAGGTGTTACAATTAATAAACCATCAGCACCTGAGTTTTCGGCATGTTTTGAAAGTTCAATAGCCTCGCTCGTTGAATTAGAACCTGTACCTGCAATTACAGGAATTTTACCTTTACATTCTTTTACAGCAATTTCGATTACTTTTTTATGTTCATTATGAGATAAAGTTGGGGACTCTCCAGTTGTACCAGCTGGTACAACGCCATTTGTACCATTTTTGAGATGATGGTGTAATATTTCGGTATAATTACTTTCATCTAATTTATCATCTTTAAAAGGTGTTATTAATGCTACGATTGAACCTTTGAACATAAATCAATATAAGATTATTTATAATCTATTTTTATGCTTATTCGATTAATTAGTCTAGCTATTTTATTACTATTAATAGATGTAAATCTCATTGCTTTAGCTGATAATAATTTCATACTGCCTAAAGACAAACCTTCTGTTTTTAAAAAAATTGAAAAAACTAAAACATCCAATAAAAATTTGATACCCCAATCAAAACCAATTATTAAAACTGAGACGACTACTAAGAAAAAAGAAGAAATTATAGAAAAAACAAAAGAGTTAGACAAAACAGTACAAAAGGTAGAAAAAAAAGTTAAAATTGATGGTTTCGTTTTACCTAAAAAAAAACCCAAAACTATCAAGAAAGTAACCGCCTCGGTCAAAAAATCAAAATTTCTAAGTCAAAAAGACTTTGAAAGAGCAAAGGCAGCCTTTAGTCAGATTAAATCAGGTAAGATGATTACGGGGTATAAAACTTCCGAAAAAATAAAAGATAAAGATTTTAAATTATTTGTCCAATGGCTTTACTTGATGAAAAGCTCGAACAACGCGACATTTTCAACGTATGAAACTTTTATAAAAGATAATATGGATTTTCCTAGAATTGGAAGATTGCAGTATTTAGCTGAACAGAAGATTTATCTTAAAAATTCTTCACCTAAAAATATTATAAAATGGTTTGAAGAATTTCCACCAGTTAGTGGTACTGGAAAAATCAAATTAGGTGAAGCGTATTTTGATCTAAAAGATTTAAATAGTTCAAAAACATTAATAAAAGAAGGTTGGATAAGTGCAGATTTAAGTAAGAGTGAGCTAAGATTTTATCGAAAAAAATTTAAATCAATTTTAGATAGTGAAGATCATATTAAAAGAGCAGATTACCTAGCTTGGAATAAAAAATATTGGGATCTTAAGAGAATGCTTGTTTATTTACCTTCAGATTTTAAAGCTTTATATAATGCTAGACAAATATTAATGAGTAATTCATATGGAGTTGATAATGCTATTGCGAAAGTTCCAGATAGATTTAAAAAAGATATAGGTCTGGAATACGATAGATTAAAATGGAGAAACAGAAGAGGTAGATTAGAATCCTCCCTTCAAATTCTGTACGATAATTCAAATAGAACCGAGGAAGAATTAGTAAGGGCAGACCTGTGGTGGAAACAAAGAGAAAGTATAGTTAGGAGTTTAATTTATAAAAAAAGATATAAGACCGCTTATAAGGTATCAAGTGAACACTCTCTTTCTTCTGGGCCGGAGTTTGCAGAAGCTGAATGGTTAGCTGGATGGATAGCGCATTCATTTTTAAAATCACAAGAATACGCTATAAATCATTTTCTTAATTTTTATGATAATGTAAGTTATCCAATAAGTTTAGCACGCGGTGCCTACTGGTTGGGAAAATCATATCAAAAGACAGGTAATATAAAAAAAGCTGAGGAATATTTTAAAGAAGGTTCAAAGTTTTTAACAACGTATTATGGTCAACTTTGTTTTAAAGAAATCAATTATGAGGGAGAATTTACCTTAAAAGAGGATGCAACTTATTCTAAAGAATATGAAAAAGAATTTTTAAAAAATAAACTTGTTCGGATAGTAAAAATTTTAAAAGAACTTGATCACACAAAATATTCAAAAGACGTACTTAAACACCTTGCAAGTCAAAATATTGAAGAAGGAAGTGAAGTATTGGCAGCTAAATTGGCAACTGAAATAGAAAGATATGATTTTGCCATCCAAATCTCTAAGAAAGCTTCTTACGAAAAAAGATTTTATTTAAAATATAATTATCCAATCATTTCAACACCAAGAGAAATTAATAATAAATCTATGCCCCCTAGCGAAATGATACACGCAATTATAAGGCAAGAGAGTGAATTTGATAGTAAGGCTAATAGTTATGCTGGTGCTAGAGGCATGATGCAATTAATGAAATATACTGCAAAAATTGTAGCCAAACAAGCAAAGTTACCTTATAGCATCAGTGGATTAACCGAAGATCCAATTTATAATATCAAATTAGGTTCATATTATTTTGATGGTTTATTAACTGATTATAATGGAGTTTATCCTTTCGCAATAGCAGCTTACAACGCGGGTCCCAATAGAGTAAAAACTTGGAGAAGAGTTAATGGTGATCCAACTAAAAATCAATTAAGTTACATAGACTGGATTGAATTAATTAGGTTTAAAGAAACTAGGAATTATGTTCAAAGAGTTTTAGAAAATGTTAATGTTTATAAATATATGATCAGTAAGGAACCAGTTAAAATTGAAGGGTTTTTCAAATAACTGGCGGAAGAGGAGAGATTCGAACTCTCGGTACGATGTTACTCGTACGGTTAGTTAGCAACCAACTGGTTTCAACCGCTCACCCACTCTTCCGTATTACTAATGTTATTTAGTACTAATTATTAAATAATTACCATATAAATCAATTAAAAAAATGGTCAAATGAAGAAAAATTTATTTCAGGGATCTTTATATACTGTGGGTGCTTCTCTTTGGTGGGGTATCATAGGCGTAATTTATTTTAAATTTGTGTCATTTGCATCACCTATTGAACTAACCATACATAGAACGATATGGACAACATTGCTTTTGGTAATTACAACAACCTATTTTAGGAAATGGTCTGAGTTTAGAAAAATATTGAAATCATTTTCTACCTTAATCCTCTTATTTATAACGGGAATTTTAGTATCTATAAATTGGTTTACTTGGTTGTATTCAATTTCAGTAAATAATATGCTTGATGCATCACTTGGTTATTACATTTTTCCAATTTTAAGTATTTTTTTAGGTAAAATATTTTTGAAAGAAGGTATAAACAAGAATAAAGCTATTGCTATTTTTCTTGTTTTTTTATCAATTATTTATTTGCTTATAGAGTTTAAGAATATTCCATGGATTGGCTTGACAGTAGCAATCACATTTAGTTTATACACATTAATTAGAAAAAAAATAAATATTTCATCAGATATTGGATTGTTTTTTGAAACTTTGTTTATATCACCTATTGCGTTAATTTTATTCAGTTATCTTGTTTTTAATAATACAAACATTTTTGGATTTGAAAATCCAGCATTGTCTTTATATCTATTTTTTTCAGGGTTAATGACACTTGTTCCTCTTTTTATGTATATTAAAGGTTTTGAGTTAATAGGTATAGGGCCTGCAAGTATGATATTTTTTTTAACACCTACAGCTCAATTCTTTTTAAGTATATTTTATCTTGATCAAACACTAGAAATAGAAAAATTAATAAGTTTTATATTTATATGGATTGCTGTAATAATTTATCTTAATGAATTGCGTAAAGAATGAGCAAGAATTATAATTAAAGGTATAATTAAGGATAATAAAAAAGAAATAAAAAGCAAGTTTGTTCTTATAATAATTGAAAAATTATCAAAAGAAATTAAATTTCCAACTAGAATACTACTTTCAAAATTTTGACTAGGAAAAAATAATAAACCAATAATTAAACCAGAAATTATGGAATATGCTGCAAGTTTAGTATTTATATCTTTATTAAAAAAACCATAAAAAATTGTTACGACAGCAGCACAACAGAGAAGGTCAGCTAATAAAAATAAATATAATATACTGTATCCTCTAGATGCTAAAATAAAAACTAAAAAACATATGAATAAGATTATTAAATTTGTTTTTTCCTTAATTTTTTCTCCTTTCATTTTTTTACTTATTTGATTTCCATTTACAATAAGTAAACTTGAAATAGCATTAATTAAAGTATCAATGGTACTTAATGTTAGTGACAGTGCTAAAACTAATAGCATTATTACAACAAGTGAGCTTTTTTTGTTTAAAATCAAATCAAAAAAAGCGAGATCAGGAATTACTTTTGGATTTAATGAAAAGGATATTAAACCAGTATACCCCATCCAAAAAACTATAAAAAAAATAATGACAAATGAATTAATTAAACTTTTTTTTAAAATTAAATTATTTTTTGCCGAAAAAATTCTTTGCCAATTACCTTGATGAAATAAATTAGTGCAGGCCACTGCTATGAAAAAGGTTAAACCAGCTGTATAATTAGGTAAATAATTCTTATCAATTAATTCGGGTGAATTTTTTCTTATCATTTCAAAACTAGGTATATTTAAATTTCCTAATATTAATATTAGGGAAAATAAAATAATTCCTGCTATAAAAACAAACTGATATTTATCAGTAATAATTGAAAGTTTGAATCCACCTCTTAATATATAAAGTAAGCAAATCATTAGTGTTAATCCTGCTGTAATCCAAAGTGGAACTTTTGAAATATAGTTTAACAAAGAGGCAATAGCGGTTACTTCTGCTATTAAAAAGATTATCAAATAAAATAGCATTAAGAATAGACTTAACTTTAATATAGCTTTACCGAATCTTTTTTCTATGAATTCAGTCAATGTTAAACCATCAGGAAATTCTTTTCGAATTTTAGGGCCAAAATTGTAAAGAAATAGCATTGGGGTGGCCGCACCTAGTGCATACCCTATCACAGCTCCTATACCTCCCCACGTAGCTGCAGAGGGAGGACCAAATAAGATCCAAGCACCTAGTGCAGAGGCTATTAAACTCGAAGTTAATGAGAATATATTTTCATCTCTTCCACCAACAATATAATTTTTATTATTAGGTATTTTTTGAGTATTTAGATAGCCTAATCCAATAAAGAATAGACCAATTAAAATGGTGACGATTATTGATATTTGTATTGATAAATATTCTTTTTCCATATCTCCCTTACTGAATTACCGGTCAGGTTCATCGGGTATAATCTCAGTCTCTCAGACACCCCGTTATTAAATTTATACTACTATTTTAGGTAACAAGTCAAATGAAGCTGTATCTATTTTAGATGAATGCTCTCTTCTCATTTTCCAACCCTTGCTCAAACCTGCTTGTGCTATACTTATTGCATATCGTCCGTATTTTGTATTTGTATAATCTATTGCTTTCATTAATTTTTTAGATTTATTTTCTAGTAATGGAGTTAAAAGATTTTGGTCATTTTGATTAGAATCTTTTAAACCTGATAATATTATACCAGCTTTCTGATATGAATACCCATGCTTGTATATATCTGTTAAAGCTTTAACAGCATCTTTTATTAACTCTATACTATTGTTAGTTGGAATAGCTAAATCAACTGTTTTTGAGTTTGAATAATATTTTCTATTTTTATCGAATGGGCTAGTCCTTATAAATACTGTTATTGTTTTTGCAACTTGGTCGTCAGCTCTAATTTTTTCTGCAGCGTTTAAACAATGAGTAATTATCGACTCTTCTAGCTCATTTATTTCCTTTACTTTTCTACCAAAAGATCTTGAGACACAACAATTTTTTCTTTTTTCTTGCTCTGTCTGCAGGTCAATACAAGGTATCCCTCTTAATTCCATTGCGGTTTTGGCGCCTAAAACGTTTGTTCCCTTTTTAACCCAAGTATTAGACACATTTTTTAAATCATAAGCATTTTTTATATCATTTTTATAATAAAATTTAGATAATTGTTTTCCCACTCCCCAAACATCTTCGATTGGAAATTTTTTTAGTTTTTCATCAATATTTGTATTTAAATACATTACACCTGCTTTTTCTTTTTTTGCTATATGATTTGCAACTTTACTTAATGTTTTTGTAGTAGCTATACCAACACTAGTTGGTATTCCTGTCCATTTTAACACTCTTGCTCTTACCTCTCTTCCGTAATCTTCTATTCCTTTCTCATCTACAAAAGATAAATCAATAAAAGCTTCGTCGATCGAATAGATTTCAACTTTAGGTGAAAAAGTTTTCAATACTTTCATTACTCTACGGGATATATCTCCGTATAACGCATAATTTGAAGAGTATACTTCAACCTTGTTTTTTTTTACTAAATCTTTTACTTTAAAGTATGGTTCTCCCATTTTAATACCAAGGACCTTTGCTTCTTTTGATCTAGATATTACACAACCATCATTGTTTGATAAAACAACCACAGCTTTTTTTTGTATTTTAGGATTAAATAGCCTCTCACATGAAACATAAAACGAATTACAGTCTACTAAGGCTATTTTGTTTTTTTTACTGATGTACTTGATGGATGACATAGGTTACCACTCCCCAAATTATTATTTCCTGATCTTTTGATAAATGAATTCTATCTTCTATTTTTTTTGATCCCGAAGCCAAAAATGTTTCTCCTTTTTCTTTCAAAATTGTTTTTACTACCAGTTCATCATTTACATTAGCAATAACAGTAGAAAAATTTTTAGGATTTATACTTCTATCTACTATTAATAAATCTCCATCATAAATACCAACACCGTTCATAGATTTCCCTTGAACCCTGATGATGAATGTTGCTGGTGAATTTTTTATTAAGTGGTTATTCAAATCAACATCGTCTTCTATGTAATCTGTGGCAGGTGATGGAAAACCAGCTCCTACTTTGTGTATGTAATAAGGTATTTTAAGCTCCATAAATGTTCTTGATTTGTTCTTTTATACATTATAAAGTTATCAAACGTCAAGATATTAATTGGGTCAAAATGCACAAAGATAAAAAAAAGAAATTGTATTAAAAAAGAATAATGAAGAAAATAGTAGTTGCATTCATTCTGTCCTTAGTAACAACAACATGCTTTGCAGATGGTCATGCAAAATCAAAGCTGGCTGCAATTAAAAAAAGCGGTGAATTACGCGTTGGAACAACTGGAGATTGGGATCCGATGTCGATGAAAGATCCTGCAACAAACAAGTATAAAGGATTTGATATTGATGTAATGAAAGAACTTGCTAAAGATCTAGGGGTAAAAGTAAAGTTTGTACCTGCAGAATGGAAAACAATAGTGGCTGGAATAACTGCGGATAGATACGATATTTCAACAAGCGTAACTAAAACGCCTAAAAGAGCAGAGGTAGCGGGATTTACAGCTACTTACTATAAATACGGTACTGTTCCTCTTGTTCTAAAGAAAAATTTAAAAAAGTTTCCAACATGGGATTCATTAAATAATAAAAAAGTTACAATAGCTACAACATTAGGTACTTCTCAAGAAGAAAAAGCAAAAGAATTTTTCCCAAAATCAAAACTTAAATCTGTTGAAGCACCTGCTAGAGATTTTCAAGAAGTTTTGGCGGGAAGAGCAGACGGCAACATTACGAGTTCTCTTGAAGCCAATAAATTAATCGTTAAGTATCCTCAATTAGCTATAGTTCCTGATGGAGGCAAGAACCCTGCTTTTCTGGCTATGATGGTTCCAAAAGGAGATAAGATTTGGAATGACTATGTTAGCAATTGGATCAAAAGAAAACAATCTTCTGGGTTTTTTATGACTCTTGAAGCTAAATATAACCTTAAAAGTTTATAATTTAAGTTTAAAAAATCTTTATTTACAAATATAGTCAATTAGTGAAGATTTTAAAATTAACAGTTTTATTTTTTTTTCTACAAGGATGTAGCTCAAACTACGAGTGGGGTTGGTATATTCTTAGTCCAGAAAATATAGAGGGTCTGACAAATCTTAAATTTTTGATAAGTGGAATAACTACCACTATTTATATTTCAGTAGTGTCTATAATTCTTGCGATGATTATAGGTTTGATTGTTGCTTTACCTTCGCTTTCAAATAATAAGTTTCTGAGTTATTTTAATATTGGTTACGTTGAATTTGTTAGAGCAATACCTTTATTAGTATTAATTCTTTGGATTTATTATGGGTTACCAATAATGCTGGGGGTAAGCTTTTCTCCATTTGTGTCTGGCATAATAGCTTTAACGATAAGTGAAAGTGCCTTTCAAGCAGAAATTTTCAGAGCAGGTATAAATTCAATTTCTAAAGGACAACACGAAGTATCTGAGTCCCTCGGAATGGATTTTTGGAAAAAAATGAGATTAGTAATTTTACCACAAGCTATTAAAGTTGTATTACCCGCGATGGGAAATCAATTTGTTTATGTTTTAAAAATGTCCTCTCTAGTATCGATTATAGGGATAGGAGATTTAACAAGAAAGGCTAATGAACTAGTCACAACTACCTACAGACCTTTAGAAATATATACATTTTTAATACTAGAGTACTTAGTGTTAATATTAGTAGTCTCTTATTTTGTAAGAAAATTAGAAAATAAACTAAAATACAAATAACTTTTTAAAAGAAACTCTAAAAACCCTTTTCAAAAAAAATGGCACAAAAGTTAATACCACTAGTCCCATCATCCAATTTGTTGCCAGGATTGTGTAGAAAATATCTTGGTATTCACCATTTTTAATATTAATTACATACCAAAGAGACATAAATGGTATTAACGTAAGTCTAAGTATCGTCATATATAAACTATAAATTGGTCTTTTAAGAGCTTGGAATAGAGCAGAAGTAATGAAAAATACGGGATAAACAGGCCCTATTAAAGCAGCAACCTGTAAATAAAGTGCTCCTCTTTGAATAACCTCGGGGTCATTTGTAAAAAAAGAAATTATAATTTCAGATGTAAGATAAATAAAAATACCCGCTAACACCATAAATCCAGAACCAAACATTAATGCTTTTCCATAAACCTCTTTGACTCTGAAGTACATTTTTGCTCCAAAATTTTGACCAGCAATGGATAGAACGGCAGTGTTCAAACCTATAACGGGTAGTAATAATACTTGTTCTATTCTCACTGCGGTTCCATAACCTGCTGTTGCTAATTCACCAAATTGTCCAACAAAATAAAAAATATTAAATACCCCAAACATTATCATTAACATAGTAAACATTATTGGAACCGACTGTTTAAAAAGTGTGCTGATGTAATCAAATTTTGGCTTAAAGCATTCTATGTACAAGAACTTTTTTAATTTACAGCAATAAACTTTATTAGCTAGATATATTAAACCTATACACTGGGATACTAGGGTGGCAATCGCTAAACCAGCTATACCGAATGATGGTATAAATCCATAACCAAAAATAAATAAAGGATTTAAAAATATATTTAAGAAGAATGTAAATATTAAAACGTTTCTATAACTTTTTGTATCTCCCTGTGCATTCAAAGTCCCATTTAAAGATAACTGAACTAATACAATTACGGCGCCCAAAAATATAATATCTAAATATTCACGTGTTAAAATTATACTTTCTTCGGTCGAACCCATAATTCTTAAAAGTTCATCTGAAAAATTTAAACCAAAAAGGGTTACGAAGATTGAGGTAACAATCGCTAATATTATAGACTGTGCAACGTACATAGAGGCTTTTCTGTCTTCTTTAGCTCCAATGGAGTTACTTATTAATGCTGTGGTCCCAGCTCCAATACCAACAGCTACAGCTATTGCTATAAAATAAATAGGCCATGATTTTGCTATCGCTGCTAGTGCTTCTGGGGAAATTTTTCCTGCAAAATAGGTATCCACTAAATTATAAAAAGTTTGAAAAAGAGATCCAGTACTAGCTGGTATAGTCACCTTTCTTAAAAGTTGCCAAATTGAACCTTTAGTTAAATCCATATTTAATATTCCTTTTGAAATTTATGCTTCTTTCCTTCTTTTTTAGCAAGATTAATTTGACTCTGCCTCATTCTAAATCTTGATTTTTGTAAATTTGTTAGTGTGTCATGACACCTTTGACAAGAAACGCCCTCTTCATATTTATTAGACCTTTTGTCATTTCTTGATATGGGTTTACGACAGCCAGCGCAAATTGAAAAAGTTCCTTGTTTTAATTTATGTTTTAGAGAAACTCTATTATCGAAAACAAAACATTCACCCTTCCACAAGCTATCTTTTTTTTTTGTTTTGTTAAGATAATTAAGTATTCCACCTTTTAATTGAAAAACATTTTTAAACCCTTTCTTTTTTAAAAATATTGAGGCCTTTTCACATCTTATTCCTCCAGTACAAAACATTGCAACGGGTTTAGTTTTTTCAATTTCATTTAAAAATTTTGGTAAATCTTTAAAATTTTGAATATTTGGATTAATAGCTTTTTTAAAAGTTCCAACATTAAATTCAAAAGGTTTTCTTACATCTATTACAAGGGTTTCTTTTTTTGTAATTAGATTATTCCATGATTTACCAGATACATACCTGTTAAGTCTTTTTTTCTCATTATCAATTATTAATCCTAGGGGTACTACCTCTTTTTTTATTTTTACTCTTGCTTTATGAAATGGTTGAAAACAACTTTTAGATATATTGGTGCTGTCAAAGAGTTTAAATTTAAAATTTTTTTTTAATAAATTTGTAATTTTACTCACATCTTTGTTTTGACCTGCAAGAGTTCCATTTATACCTTCAGGTGATAATATTATTGTTCCTTTAACACTGTTGTTAAATATTTCATTTTCTAAATAATTTTTATACTTTCTTAATGAGTTAATCTTTTTAAACTTATAAAATCCAAAAACAGTAAACATTATCTTTTAATACAAATTGTAAATCCGTCTCCAATAGGAATTATGTTTTTTGTAATTCTTTTATCTTTTTTAACATGTTTATTAAAATCCCTGATAATATTTGTAAATTTCTCGTTATTTGCATTATCAGCAACCTCACCGTGCCACAAAACGTTATCAATTATTATTAGACCTTTTTTTTCTATCAAATCAATACAAATTTCATAATAATTTAGATAGTTTTCTTTATCAGCATCAATGAAAATTAAATCGAATAATTTTTTTGATTCTTTAAATTCTTTTAAACTTTCAATAGCTGGTTTGATAATTTGTTTAATTTTTTTTTCGTTGGCTTTATCATAAAAAAGTTTAGCTTTATTACTAAATTCAGGATTTTTATCTAGACTAATTAAAGCGCCATCAGAAGGAAGTGCCATTGCCATAGATAAAGCACTAAAACCAGTGAAACTACCAATTTCTAAAATTTTTTTAACATTCGAAACTTTTATTAATGTTTGTAGAAATTGAGCTTGTGATATAGATATTTGCAATCTTTGCTGATCTCCTAAACTTACATTGTACTGAATTATTTCTTTCTGTACATCGGACAAGCTTTCTGAATGATCAATAATATATTGTTCAAGACTGTCAGTTAAATCTAATTTTTTAGGCATAATTAGCCTTTTAAAAGTTTTTTTAAAATTTCGTTTGTTAATTGCGGGTTTGCTTTTCCATCTGATTGTTTCATAACTTGACCAACAAAAAAACCAAATAGCTTTTCTTTACCGGACTTATACTGATCAACTTTATCTTTATTCTTGAATAATATTTCATTGATGATTTTTTCTAATTCTTTGGGATCACTTTGTTGTTTCATCCCTTTTGACACTATAATATTTTTTGGGTTGTCCCCACTTTCGACCATTATTTCAAAAACTTCTTTTGCTATTCTACCAGAAATTTCTCCTGTTTTTATTGATTGAACTAACTCGGCAAAGTTTTTAGCAGAGATGGGTGAGTTAGAAATATTGAGTCCTTTATCATTTAACATTGCGAATAAGTCTCCCATCATCCATGTAGCTGCAAGTTTTTTATCAGATAACTTTGCAGCCTCCTCGTAATAGTCAGAAATTTCTTTTTCAGAAACCAGCACATTTGCTTCATATGAATTGAGTCCATATTCATTAATAAATCTCTCTTTTTTATTATCAGGTAACTCAGGTAAAGATTTTTTTAAATCATCGATTAATTTTTGTTCAATTTTAAGAGGTAAAAGGTCAGGGTCTGGAAAATATCTATAGTCATGAGCATCCTCTTTTGATCTCATTGATCTTGTTTCATTTTTTTTTGTATCAAATAGTCTTGTTTCCTGATCAATTTTTTTTCCTTCATCTAATAATTCAACTTGTCTTTTTGCTTCATATTCGATCGCCATTTGCATAAATTTAATTGAATTTACATTTTTAATCTCACATCTTGTGCCAAATTTTTTATCTCCGACTTTTCTTACCGATACGTTAACATCAGCTCTTAATGATCCTTCTTGCATATTACCATCGCAAGTACCTAGATATCTCATTATTGTTCTAAGTTTTTTTATGTAAGCATTGACTTCTTCTGGAGATCGAAGATCTGGTTTACTTACTATTTCCATTAATGCAATTCCAGAACGATTTAAGTCTACAAAAGTACTTGATGGATCCATATCATGAATACTTTTACCGGCGTCTTGTTCTAAATGGAGTCTTTCAATTCCAATTTCTTTTGAGCCATACGGCATATCTAATAAAACTTTTCCTTCACCAACAATAGGATTTTTATACTGTGAAATTTGATAACCTTGAGGAAGATCCGCATAAAAATAATTTTTTCTATCAAACACCGAGTTTTTATTAATCTTGGCATTTAATCCTAAACCTGTCCTGATAGCTTGGTTTATACACTCTTTATTTATAACAGGCAGCATGCCTGGAAAAGCAGAGTCTATAAGACTTACCTGACTATTAGGTTCAGCACCAAATTTAGTTGACGAGCCAGAGAAAAGTTTTGAATTTGATAATACTTGAGCATGAACTTCCAAACCAATAATTACCTCATACTGGTTTTTCTCTCCTTTTATAAAGTAATCAAATTTATCTTTACTCATAACCACCAATTCTTTATTTCATTTTTAAAATTACAATTTTTTTCAAAAGCATAAGCAATATTTAATATATTTTGTTCATCTAAAGTCTTGCCAATTAATTGTAGCCCTAACGGATAGCCTTTTTTATCCAAACCTGCAGGTATCGAAATTGCAGGTAAACCAGCTAAATTCACTGGTACAGTAAATATGTCATTAAGATACATAGAAATAGGATCATTAGTCTTTTCGCCAATTTTAAATGCAGAACTTGGTGTTGAAGGTGTTAAAATAGCATCTATCTTGCCAAAATTTTCATCAAAGTCTTTTTTTATAAGCTGTCTCACTTTTTGAGCTTTAAGATAATAAGCATCATAATATCCTGATGATAAAACATAAGTGCCAATTAGTATTCTTCTTTTTACTTCATCTCCAAATCCCTCGGACCTTGTATTCATATACATTTCAATTAAATCATTTCCTTTTGAAGATCTGTAGCCATACTTTACGCCGTCATATCTTGCTAAATTTGAAGAAGCCTCAGCTGGTGCAACTATATAATATGTTGGCAGTGCATATTTTGTATGAGGAAGTGAAATATCGATAATTTCAGCACCTAAATCTTTCAAAATTCTTTTTCCATTATTCCATAACTCATCAATTTCTTTTGGCATATTTTCAACTCTATATTCTTTTGGAATTCCTATTTTCAGACCTTTAATGTCTGTTTTCAAATTTTTAGAATAATTTTCTTTTTTCTTTTCTATAGATGTAGAATCTTTTTTATCAAATCCAGCCATAGCCTCTAACATGATTGAACAATCTTTTACAGATTTAGTCATCGGACCAGCTTGATCAAGTGATGAGGCAAAGGCAACTATTCCCCAACGTGAACATAATCCATAAGTTGGTTTTAACCCAACAGTTCCAGTAAAAGATGCAGGCTGTCTTATTGAACCACCTGTATCTGTTCCAATTGTTGCTGGAGTCAAATCTGCTGCAAGTGCGGATGCAGAACCACCAGATGACCCCCCTGGTACAGTATCCTTAGCAACTGGATTTATAACATTTCCAAAATGACTTGTTTCGTTAGATGAACCCATTGCATATTCATCACAATTCAATTTACCAAGTAAGATTGCTCCTTCTTTCCATAAATTTTCTGTAACTGTGGACTCATAATTTGGTATAAAATTTTTTAGCATTTTGCTACCGGCTGTAGTTTTAAAACCATTGGTGCAAAAAAGATCTTTTATAGCCAATGGGACGCCTGGAAGTAAAGAGTTTATATTCGGTTTTTTGTCAAATTCTTTTGCTTTTTGAATAGTATGCTCAAAACAGGTAGTTATATATGAATTAAGTTTTTTGCTTTTGTTTATTTTGTCTATATAAAGATTAACAAGCTCCTCGGATTTGATTTCTTTTTTTTTCAATAATTCTATTATCTCTGATAAGTTCTTTTTTATAATTTCTGACATTATTCAATTACCTTTGGAACAACAAAAAATTCCTCATTCTTTTTTGGCGAATTTTTGAGTATCTTATCTCTTATTTTTCCATCATCTATTTTGTCTTCTCGTGATCTAAGCGGTGTATTCAAAATGGAGGATAATGGCTCTACCTTTTCAGTATTTAACTCATTTAATTGCTCTATAAATTTGAAAATAGATGTAAGATCTTTTGCTAAAGACTCGGTTTTATTTGAATCTAAAGAAATTCTAGCTAACTTACTAATATGCTTAATTTTATCTTTATCTATGGACATCTGTGATTTAAGTTATTTATATAGGAAATTAATACCATAAAATATAATAAATACATGTTGGATATTGAAGAATTTAAGAAAAAACTAGACAAAAAATCAAGGCTTATGGGCATTGATCCAGGGAAAAAGCGTATAGGGGTCGCTATTTCTGATGAAAACAAAAAAATTGCAACACCTTATACAACAATAGTTAAAAAAAATTACTCTGACTTTCTAATTGAAATTAAAAAGATATTTTTTGAAAATAACATAAAGGGTATAATAATTGGAAATCCTATAAATATGGATGGCTCACCTAGTGCATCATCTCAATCTGCTAAAGATTTGGCTATAAATTTATCAAAAGATATTACTAAAAATATCACTTTATGGGATGAAAGACTATCCAGCGAAGGAGCATTTAATTTATCAAGTAATTTAGATGTAAATGTTAGTAAAAAGGTGCAAAAACTCGACGAAAACGCAGCTCAATTCATTTTGCAGGGAGCTTTGGATTATTTAACAAAAAATAATACTTGATGTGATCACGTAAAAGGCTTATAGAGTTGATTTTAATGGCAGTAGTTAAAAAAAACGTAGCTATTAAAAATGAAATTAATCACCTTCTTGGTATCCAAAACATTTCAATTCTACAAGCAAAAGAAATTTTAACTCAGGCAAAAGAGTTTATAAAATTAAATAGAAGTAGTTCAAAGAAACTAGATGTTTTAAGAGGAAAAACTCAAATCAATTTATTTTTTGAACCATCTACTAGGACACAAAGCTCTTTTGATCTTGCGGGTAAAAGGCTTGGAGCTGACGTAATGTCAATCAATGTTGGAAATTCTGCATTAAAAAAAGGAGAGACACTTATTGATACTGCTATGACTCTCAATGCAATGCATCCAGATATAATTGTAATTAGACACCAGGATTCAGGCGCGCCTAATTTGTTATCTCAAAAAGTTAACTGTTCAGTTATCAATGCAGGAGATGGGAGAAGAGAACATCCAACTCAAGCATTATTAGACGCTCTTACTATTATTAACCGAAAAGGAAAAATTGAAGGTCTAAAAATAGCTATATGCGGTGATATACTTCATTCAAGAGTTGCAAGATCAAATGTCTATTTAATGAACATGTTAGGAGCGGAAGTAAATGTTATAGCTCCAAAAACATTGATGCCTAGGTCTATTGAAAAATTAGGTGTTAAATCTTTTACCGATATGAAAAAAGGATTAGACTCTTGTGATATTGTAATGATGTTAAGAATACAAAATGAAAGAATGCACGGATCTTTTCTTCCGTCTAAAAGAGAATATTACGAGTACTTTGGTTTGACACCTGAAAAACTTAAGTATGCAAGTAAAGATGCATTAGTAATGCATCCTGGACCCATGAATAGAGGAGTTGAAATTGACACTAAATTAGCAGACGACATAAACGTAAGCTTGGTAAAAGAACAAGTGGAATTAGGTGTAGCGGTAAGAATGGCATGTTTAAAAATATATTGTAAAAAGTAAATGAAAGAAAAAGCAATTTTAAATGCAAGAATAGTTGATCCTTCCCAAAATATGGATGAAATCGGTGGTATAATTATCGACTCCAAAGGTAAAATTGAAGGTATTGGTAAGAAAGTTAATAAAAATGAGATTTCAAATGATTACGAAATTATTGATGCACAAAAGAAAATTCTTGTGCCAGGAATAATCGATATGAAAGTTTTTGTTGGAGAACCAGGCTTCGAATATAAAGAAAATTTCAGAACCTTAAGTCAAGCAGCATTAGCCGGTGGTGTAACCTCAGTAGTGTCTATGCCAAATACTAAACCAATAATTGACAACGTCTCTATGGTAGATTTTATCATTAGAAGGGGAAGAGATAAAGCCAGAATAAATATTTTTCCAAGCGCATCTCTGACTAAAAATATGGACGGAAACATGATGACTGAATTTGGATTATTAACTGATAAAGGTATCATAGGTTTTTCTGATGTAAATAAAACAGTACAAAATACTGAAACAATGTCTAAAATAATGAATTATGCTTCAGATTTAGGTGTTTTGGTAATGCAGCATGCTGAAGATTATGAACTTTCTAAAAATGGCAATATAAATGATAGTGAAATAGCTACTCGACTTGGCCTAGAAGGAATAAGTGACGTAGCTGAAAAAATAATAGTTGAAAGAGATTTAACTCTGCTTGAAAAATATCCCTGTAGATATCATATAAATCAGATCTCCTCTTCTAAATCTCTTGATGTTATTAAAAAAAATAGAGAAAAAGGCTTGTCTTTCACGGTTGGTGTTTCTATAAATAATATTTCCTTAAACGAAAATGATATCGGTGATTTTAAAACTTTTCTAAAATTATCACCTCCCTTAAGATCAGAAAATGACAGAAAGTCTTTAATAAAAGGTATTAATGACAACCTAATAGATGTAATTGTTTCAGATCACGTGCCTGAGGATGAGGAAAGTAAAAGATTACCTTTTGCTCAAGCAGCTCAGGGAGCTATTGGTGTCGAAACCCTTTTACCTTTGGCTTTAGAGTTGTATCATAACAAAAGTCTTTCATTGAATAAGATTATAGAGGTTCTTACAATAAATCCTGCTAAAATTTTAAAAATTGATAAAGGATCTTTAAAAAAGGGATCCCAAGCAGATATATGTGTTTTTGATATTGACAAACCCTGGATTGTAAAAGCTGATAAATTAAAATCGAAATCAAAAAATACAGCAATTGAAAATAGAAAACTACAAGGAAAAGTATTAATGACTTTTTTGAGTGGAGAACTATTATATAATCAAAAGTGAATTCAGATATTTTAACAGTTTTATTTTTTTCTTATTTCATTGGTTCAATTCCATTTGGATTAATTTTAAGTAAAGTATTCCTAAAAAAAGATATAAGAAAATTGGGGTCAGGCAACATTGGCGCTACAAATGTTTTAAGAGCGGGAACAAAATTATTAGCAGGTTTAACTCTTTTTTTTGATGTTGCTAAAGGATTTGTTGTTATTTATTTTGTTAAACAATTTAATTCAGAATTAATTTTTTTTAGCGGTTTACTTTGTTTAATTGGACATATTTTTCCCATATGGCTTAAATTTAAGGGTGGCAAAGGAGTCGCTACTTATTTAGGAATAGTTTTAGCTTTATCTTTTAATTTGAGTCTAGTTTTTGGATTATCCTGGATTATAATTTTTTTTCTATCTAGATACTCATCTTTGGCTTCTATTTTTGGCTCATTAAATGTTTTTTTATTTGCTTTTTTTTCAGATAAAATTGTACCAGATTTTATTTTTTTCACTTTTTTTATTATTATAATTTTCACCCATAGAGAAAATATTCTTCGATTAAAGAATAAAAATGAAACCAAAATAAAGTTTTAATTTATTGACTTTTTTAACGATAAATTTGTTTGATTTGACAAATTGTTCAATTTTTGAAATTAAGTTAATTAGATGAATTTAGTCATAGTTGAAAGTCCAGCTAAGGCAAAAACTATAAATAAATATTTGGGTAAGGAATATTTAGTTTTAGCTAGTTATGGGCATATAAGAGATTTACCTTCTAAGAATGGATCAGTCGATCCTGATAATAAATTTCAAATGGAGTGGGAAATTGATTCTTTTTCAAAAAAATATTTAAAAGAAATTACAAATGCTGCTGAAGATTCCAAAAAAATTATTTTAGCTACAGACCCAGATCGTGAGGGAGAGGCAATAGCTTGGCATGTAAAGGAAGTTTTAGAAAAAAAGAAACTTCTCAAAGATAAAAATTTAGAAAGAGTAGTCTTTAATGAAATAACTAAAAAAGCAATACTTGACGCAATAAAAAATCCAAGACAAATTCATTTGCCACTAGTTGAAGCTTATTTAGCAAGACGAGCTTTAGATTATCTTGTGGGGTTTAATATTTCTCCTATTCTTTGGACAAAACTTCCAGGATCTAAATCTGCTGGTAGAGTTCAATCAGTGGCGCTAAAACTTATTACCGAAAGAGAAAAGGAAATAGAATTATTTAAACCAGAGGAATACTGGACACTTACATCAGATTTTGCAGATAAAAATAATAAAAATATTTTTTCAAAACTAAGTTTATTTGATGGTAAAAAAATTGAGAGATTTTCGTTTAAAAACAAAGAGGAAATTCAAAAAGCTATCGATGTAATTAATAAGACAAAATTTAAGATTGCAGATGTTAACACCAAATTATATCGAAGAAATCCATTAGCGCCTTTTACAACTTCCACATTACAACAAACTGCCTCAGGACGATTTGGTTTTGGTGCATCTAGAACAATGCAGATTGCCCAACGATTATACCAAGGAGTAGACATTGAAGGTGAAACAACTGGATTAATAACATACATGAGAACAGATGGTACAAATATTTCAAAAGAGGCTGTAGAAGATTTCAGAAAACACATTAAAGATGATTATGGAGAGAAATATTTGCCCGATGTACCAAATAGTTTTGCAGGTAAAAAAGCTAAAAATGCACAAGAGGCACACGAAGCAATAAGACCAACAAATATTAAAAGAAAACCTGCAGAAATAAAAAAATATGTAAACGCAGATCAGTTCAAACTTTATGAACTTATATGGAGTAGAGCTCTTTCATCTCAAATGAATCCTGCTGAGTTTGATAGAAATACAATTATTATTTCATCACAGAATAATCAAATAAATTTTAGAGCCAGCGGGTCTGTAGTAAAATTTGATGGTTTCCTTAAGGTTTATCAAGTTCAAGAAACTGACGAAGATGCAAAAAATATATTACCTGAAGTAAATGTTGGTGAAGAAATAAGTATTTTAAAGTTAAATGATGAGCAACATTTCACAGATCCGCCTCCAAGATATTCAGAAGCAAGCCTAGTAAAAAAAATGGAAGAGTTAGGTATTGGACGACCATCTACATACGCAAGCATCATATCAGTATTATCAACTAGAAATTATGTCGAGTTAATGAATAAAAGATTTCATCCAACAGATAGGGGTAAGTTAATTTCAGCTTTTTTAGAGAAATTATTCTCCAAATACGTTGATTACAACTTTACAGCTGATCTCGAAAATCAGCTTGATGAAATAACAAGTGGAAAAATTGAATGGGTACAAGTGCTAGATAATTTTTGGAAAGACTTCTATAAAAACGTTGATAAAGTGAAAGAAAAAAGAACTAGAGAAGTGCTTGATTTATTAAATGAAAGTTTGGGGGCATTAATCTTTGAAAGGGACGAAAAAGACGCTATAGACAGAAAATGTAAACTATGCGCTGACGGTCAATTAAGTCTTAAAAATAGCTTTAGAGGAGGTGCTTTTATAGGGTGTTCAAATTATCCTGAATGTAAATTTACAAGGCCACTGTCAAAAGTTAAAGCTGCTGCTCAATATAATTTGGCAGAACCTAAACTATTAGGTCAAAACCACAATGGTAAAAATATATATTTAAAAAACGGTAGATTTGGCCCATACCTTCAGTATGAAAAGGAAAAGGATGAACTTGAATTAAAAAAGAAAAAAGGTAAGAAGAAAAAAAATGAAAATGATAATGTTAAAAATGTTTCTATACCAAAAGGAATAGATATAGATAGTGTAGACTTAGAGAAAGCAAAATATTTATGCTCTCTTCCAAAGGTTTTAGGACAACATCCGGAAAATGGTCAGGATATAACTCTTAACTCGGGAAGATTTGGACCGTATTTAAAATGTGAAAATAAATCTGCAAGACTTGAAAATGTAGAAGATCTTTTCTCTATAGGTTTAAATCGAGCTGTTACTATGATTGCTGAAGCTAAACCTGGAAGAATATCTTCATCACTTATAAAAGATTTAGGAGAACACCCTGAGGATAAAAAACCAGTTAGAGTAATGAAAGGACAATTTGGTCCATATATAAAATATAAATCTCTAAATGCAACAATTCCAGAGGAAAAAGATCCTAATGAATTGACTATGGAAGAAGCTTTAATATTAATAGAAAAAAGAAAAGAATACGACAAAACAAAAAAAAGGGGTAAAAGAAAATGAATAATGTCGATAAAAAAATAAAAATTTTAAAAATAGAATTACCGGAACCAAAAGCTCCTGTTGGAGCTTACGTAGCTACAAAAATTGTTGGAAATTTACTTTTTATTTCTGGACAGGTTTCAATAAATAAAGATGCTACACTAATTATTGGTAAAATTGGTAAAGATTTAAATCTAGATGAGGGTTACAAAGCTGCAGAAAGATGTGGTTTAAGTATTATTTCACACGCAAAAAAAGCTTGTCAAGGTGATCTAAGCAAAATTAAATCCTGTGTAAAATTAACTGGGTATGTTAATTCAACTAATGATTTTAAAGACCAGCCAAAAGTTATAAATGGAGCATCTGATATTATAGCTAAAGTTTTTGAAAAAAAAGGAGAACATACACGTGCAGCAGTAAGTGCGAATAGCTTACCACTTGGTGTTGCAGTTGAAGTTGATGCTATTTTTGAGCTTATTTAGCTAATGGTCTGCCTACTGAATAATATTTAATTTTGTTAAGTTTCATTTCTTCAGTACTATAAAGATTTCTTAAATCGTAAACTTTAAATTTCTTATTTTTAACTACTTTTTTAAAATCAATAGATTTAAACTCATCCCATTCTGTTAGTATAATAATTAAATCTGCATCATAACAGTTCTCTCTAATATTATTTTTAAAAAAACAATTTTTAATCTTTTTAAATTCTTGCTTTTCACCTGAGGGATCATAATAATTAATTAATGCACCCTTTTTACTTAAATAAGGTATCATTTTAAGGCTGGAAGAATCTCTCATATCATCTGTATTTGGTTTAAATGTTACTCCTAAAAATGAAATTTTTTTATTCTTTAAGTTTCGGCCAAGAATTTTATCTATTCTACGGATTAATAAATTAACACGATCAGAGTTAGATTTAATTACAGATTTTACCACAGAAAGATTAATCTTATATTTTTTAGCAGTGGAAACTAAACCTTTAGTGTCTTTAGGAAAACATGATCCACCGTAAGCCGGACCTGCCCGTAAAAACCTACCACCTATTCTAGAATCAGATCCCATTCCTAAAGATATATCCTCAATATTTACTCCTGATTTTTCGCACAAATTTGCTAATTCATTTACAAATGTAATTTTCGTAGCAAGGAAAGCATTAGATGCATATTTAATTAACTCAGCTCCTCTTCTTGACGTTTTAAAAAATTTTGAACCTTTATTAATTAGTGGAGAATATAATTTTCTCATTGTGTTAAATGCTTTTTTTTCATTTGAACCAATTACTATTCTATCTGGATATCTAAAATCCCTTATCGCCTCACCTTCTCTAAGAAATTCAGGATTGGATATTATTGTAAATAATTTTTTCTTTTTCTTTAAATAATTTTCGATATTGTCGCCTGTTCCAACTGGCACAGTAGACTTAGTCACAAGAATTTTCTTTTTTTTTGTGTGCTTCAAAATTTCTTTACAACTTTTAAAAACATATGAAAGATCAACATTAAGAGACCCCTTTTTGGTAGGAGTGCCGACGCAGATAAATATGATATCTGAAGAATTTATTGCCTTTTTAACATCTGAACTAAAAAATAATCTTTTGGCTAAATAATTTTTTTTTATTAGTTCACTTAAGCCAGGTTCATAAATTGGACATATTCCAGATTTTAATTTATTTATTTTATCTAGATTTTTGTCAACGCATATTACTTGATTGCCAATATCTGCAAAACAAGTTCCACTTACCAAACCAACATAGCCTACGCCTATCATGCACAATTTCATTTTTTACCTTTATAAATTTGAGCGCCAGACTCGATGTAGCCATTTAAAGTTCCGCAATCAAGGTACTTACCTTTAAAAATATTTCCATAAAACTTATTATTTTTATGTATTAAATTTTTAATTGCGTCTGTAATATGTATTTCTCCTCCTTTGCCTGGCTTCAATTTTTTTATTTCTTCAAAGATTTTTGAAGTTAAAATATATCTTCCTATAATTGCAAAATTTGATGGCGCTTTTTTGATGCTTGGTTTTTCTACAACATCTTTGATTTGAAAATAACTCTTTTTCTTATTTTTTATTGATAAAATTCCCCATCTAGAGACGGTTTTTCTATCTACCCTTTTGGTGGCTATTACAGATCCGTTGGTAATTTTATGTAACCTAATCATTTCTTTTGAGCAGTTATTTCTAATTATGAGATCATCTGGTAATAACATTAGGAAAAATTTATTTTTAACTAATTTTTGACATTTTAAAACTGCATCGCCTGTACCTCTAGGAGTATTTTGATAAACAAATTTTATCATTTTCTGGTATTTTTTTATTTTTTTATACTCATGGATTATTCTTTTATCTTTTTTTTTCTTAATAATCTTGTTATAGAAATGGTCGTTAAAAAAATATTTTTTAATAGAAAGTTTGTTTTTAGAAATAATAAAAATAAATTCTTTGATTCCAGCATTTAAACATTCCTCTAAGATATATTCTAAATTAGGTTTTCCATTAATTGGCATAAGCTCTTTTGGCACCACACTTGTCAAAGGAAGCATTCGAGTACCTAATCCAGCTAATGGAATAATCGCTTGTTTTATCATATGATTCTTATAATAGTTATTACCATTACAATAAAGAAATGAAAATATTTAAAAGTAAACATAAATTGAAAAAGGCTATCCAAAACCAGAAAAGTTTATCTTTTGTACCGACTATGGGTGGACTTCATAAAGGTCATGTATCTTTGATAAAAAGGTCTAAAAAATTCAAAGAAAAAGTAATTGTTTCAATCTTTGTAAACCCGACACAATTCAACCAAAAAAAGGATTTTATTAATTATCCCAGAAATTTAAAAAAAGATTTATCTATCTTAAAAAAATTAAAAGTAGATTTTTTATTTATTCCTAATAAAAGGGATATGTTTACTTTTCGCCCAAAAAAAAGCGTATATCTTAATAATTTCTCTAAAAAACTTTGTGGTTCATTTAGAAAGGGTCATTTTGAAGGTGTGTTAAATATAGTCAACAGATTTTTAGAAATTATCAAACCAAAAAGAATTTTTTTAGGAGCTAAAGATTTTCAACAATTAACTCTAATTAAAAAGCATATTATTAAAAAAAAAATTAATACTAAAATAGTTTCTTGTAAAACTATAAGAGAAAAAAATGGTATTGCGTGCTCATCAAGAAATGATCTTTTAAGTCAAGATGAAATAAAAAAAGCTTCTAAAATTTATAAGATTTTATCAAATGAGAAAAAAAAACCATCGATAAACTTAAAAGCAGTTAAAGAAAAAATTATTAAGATTGGGGTTAAAAATATTGACTATCTTGAAATTTATAATGTTAATACACTTAAAAAATCTAATAAATTAAATAAAAATACAAAATTATTTATTGCTTACCATTTAAAAGATGTTCGAATAATAGATAACATTTAGTTTAAAAAATAATATGATCCAAGACCTAAAAAAGATAAAAAACCTATTACGTCAGTAATTGTAGTTACAAAAACGCTTGAAGCTAAAGCTGGATCAATATTAAGTTTTTTTAAAGAAACTGGTACTAAGATTCCAAATAATCCTGCAACAATCATATTAAGTATCATTGATATTCCAATTAAAATAGCTAAGGATATTTCATTAAACCATAATTGAACAATTAATGCAGTTATTACTGCAAATATAATTCCATTTAAAATTCCAATAAGAAATTCTTTTCCTACAATTCTATTAAAATTACTTGTTGAAAGTTCTTTTTTTGCTATTGCTCTAATTGTTACGGCTAATGTTTGCATGCCTGCATTTCCTCCCATCGAAGCTACAATTGGCATTAAAAAGGCTAAAGCAACCATTTGTTCTATGGAAGCACCAAATTTACTTATCACCCATGTTGCTATTAATGCAGTTATCAAATTTAATAAAAGCCAATTAAATCTTCTTTTCGTTTTAACTAAAACGCTATCAGTAATCTCTTCTTCTCCTACACCGGCTAGTCTTAGAGCGTCTTCTTCTGCTTCCTCTTGAACAACTGTTACGACATCATCGGCTGTTATCATCCCAACTAATTTATTATTTTTATTAACTACTCCAGCAGATACTAAATTATAATTCTCAAATGTATGACCTACCTCTTCCTTATCCATATTAACTGAGATTAAAACTGGCATCTGTCTCATTATTGAATTCATTTTACTTTCTCTTGGCGTTCTCAAAACTCTTGAAGAGGGCACTATTCCAATAGGTTTAAAGTCGTTATCTACAATAAAAATTTCCAAAAATTCCTCTGGCAGTTCCTTGTTTTCTCTTAAGTAATCAATTGTTTGGCCAACAGACCAATTACTTGGTACGGCCGTAAATTCTCTCTGCATAATTCTAGCGGCAGAGTCCTCAGGATAACTTAAGCCCTCTTCTAATAAGAATCTATCTTTTGGTGGCAGTTTATCTAAAACAATTTCTTTTTTTTCTTTATCGAGATTCTCTAATATTTTAATTGAATTATCAGATTCTAATCTTTTTAGAATTTTAGCTATAGCCTCAGGTGAAAGTAATTCTAAAACTTTTTTTTGTATTGACTCATTTATCTCAACAAATATCTCTGGATCTATATTAAATGCCTCTATTTCTATTAATTTAGCCCTTACTTCCTCAGATAGATTCTCAATCAAATTTGCTACATCTGAGGGGTGTAAATCTTTTAAAGTTTGATTTATAAAATTTATATCTCTTTCTTTGATTTTATCAGTGAAAATATTTATAAATTCTTTATTAAAGTCAAAATTTACTTTTTTTGCACCTATGGATTTAACTAAACTCATAAAAAACCTCTATTACTTTTTGTTGAGACTAATAGTTCATATGGTGGTAAAATTCAATTTAAAATGAGTATAAAAGTAATAATTGAGAAAAAAGCGATTTCATACAAAAAAGCTATGAAATATATTGAAAAAAAAGTCCAAAATTTAAAAAAAGGAAAGAATTCTGAATTAATATGGATTTTAGAACATCCATTAACATATACTGCCGGTGTCAGTTTTGATAAGAAAGATATTTTGAAAAAGATAAAGCTAATTAAAACTAATCGTGGTGGGAAAATAACAGTTCATAATCCTGGTCAAAAAATAATATATTTTGCTATTGATTTGAATACCAGGAAAAAAGATATAAGAAATTTAATTAAAGTAATTGAAAATAGTATAATTGAATTTTTAAAAATTTATAAAATTGAGGGTAAAGCAGATAAAAAAAATATCGGGATTTGGGTTAAAAATAAAAAGATAGCTGCAATAGGTATTAGAGTAAGCAGATGGATAGCATTTCATGGTTGTTCAATTAATATTAAAAATAATCTAGAGGATTATAAGAATATTAATCCATGTGGATTAAATAATAGATTGGTTACGAATTTAAGATCGGAGACAAAAGAAGATTTAATCGATATAGATAAGAACTTAAAAAAAATATTTTTAAATAATTTTAATAAAATTTAAAAATTTTTTTTGATAAATTTTTCAAATTTTTCATTATATTTAGCTTTAAAGTTATATTTAATACCGTTTATCATAAATTTTATTTTATAAGCATGTAACATCAAGGGTAATCTGTAAAAAGTTTTTTTAAAATTATATTTATCATCCCCTATTATTGGATTATCTATAATGCTAAGTTGTTTTCGTAACTGATGTTTTCTTCCCGTAATAGGATTTAATTCTAATAGAGAATAATTATCATTTGTTTTTATTATCTTAAGTTTAGTAATTGCATTTTGACTTATTTTTCTTTTGTTCTCGTATATTATGAGTTCGTTTTCTAATTTTTTAATTTGACTATTTACTCTTCCATTAACTATAGAAAGATAGGTTTTATGAATCTTTCTTATTCTGAATAGAGTGGTGAAGAGTTGTGCATACTTCCTGTTTTTTGCAATAATTAGCAAACCTGAGGTTTCCTTATCAATTCTATGAACTATATATGGTTTTGAATTATTGAAATATTTTGTATCCTTAATTATATCTATTATATTTTTGAAAGATTTAGTACCAGATTGCACGGGTATTCCGTTAGGTTTATTTAAAACTAAAAAATTTTCATTGTCTTCTATAATAAAATCATCGTAAACTTTTCTCTCCTTTTTAGAAGATTTATATAGAATTTTTTTTTGTTCTTCAGTTCTTGGTTTAATATTTTTGATATTATATATTTCGATTAAATCTCCTTTTTTTATTCTGTAAGAAGATTTTGTTTTTTTACCATTAACTTTAATTTGATTTTTTCTAATTAGTTTTTCAAATAAGGCTTGGGGAATATTTATTATTTGGTTTTTAAACCATTTATCTAATCTCGTGTTATCAAAATCATCTTTGATTTTATAATTTTGAAACATTATCTTTTATGATTTTACTTTGATACTTGTTTTGGTGCAGATTCGTTTTTTAAATTTTTGCTTTTTTCTTTTTTCGGTTTGTCAATCTTTTTGGCTTCTATATTTCTGTCTACAAGTTCTATCACTGCCATAGGTGCGTCATCTCCTGTTCTAAAGCCAGCTTTTATTACTCTAGAATACCCTCCACTTCTTTTTGTATACCTATTAGAAAGTTCATCAAAGACTTTCTTAACTGATTTTTTGTCTTGAAGTTTTGAAAATAAAATTTTTTTGTTACTTAAAACTTTCTTCTTTCCTATAGTAATAACTTTATCTATTTGAGGTTTTAACTCTTTTGCTTTGGGTAAAGTAGTAATTATTTGCTCATACTTAATTAATGAATTGAGCATATTTTTAAATAAAGCTTTTCTGTGCTCGCTAGTTTTATTTAATTTTCTATAACCTAACTTATGTCTCATTAATAGTTATTCTCCTCAAGTTTTTTGGATAATTCAGCAATATTATCTGGGGGCCAATTAGGAATTTCCATACCTAAATAAAGAGACATAGTATTCAACACTTCTTTAATCTCATTTAAGGATTTTCTACCGAAATTAGGCGTTCTTAGCATTTCTGGCTCAGTTTTTTGAACAAGGTCACCGATATAAATTATATTATCGTTTTTTAAACAATTCATTGATCTAACAGAAAGTTCTAGTTCTTCAACTCGTTTTAATAAATTCTTATTAAACTCTGGTTCTGTAGATTTAACTTCTTTTACAATTTCTTTTGGATCTTCAAAGTTTACAAACATCGACAATTGATCTTGAAAAATTCTAGCGGAGTATGCAATAGCGTCCTCTGCATCAACTGTTCCATTAGTCTCTACTGTCATTAAAAGTTTATCATAATCTAATGCACTACCTGCTCTTGTGTTTTCGATTGCAAATGAAACTTTTTTAACTGGATTGAATAAAGAGTCTATCGTTATTAAGCCTAATGGATTATCGTCAGACTTATTTTTATTTGCGGAAACATAGCCTTTGCCTGTATTTACAATCATTTCCATATGAAAGTTTGTTTTTTCATCTAAATTACATATAGTTTGCTCCGGATTTAATATTTCAATTTCAGGAACTAAAGTTATATCTTTTGCTTTTACTTCTTTTGGACCTTTAACATCTAAAACAATTTTTTTTGCGGCATTAGACGAACTTTTTATTGCTAAATTTTTTACATTTAAAACAATATCCGTTACATCCTCCCTAACACCTTTTATTGATGAAAATTCATGAAGAACACCATCAATTTGAATAGCAGTAACCGCCGCACCTTGAATCGATGATAAAAGAATTCTTCGTAATGAGTTACCAATAGTTTGACCAAATCCTTTTTCTAGAGGTTCGGCAACAACCTGTGCTACTGACTTATTTTCATTACTTTTGATTTTTAATTGTTCTGGTTTTATAAGAGCCTTCCAATTTTTATCGATAACATTATTTGCTTCCATATAATTTATACTCTCCTTTTTTTTGGTGGTCTCGCTCCGTTATGCGGCATAGGTGTAGTATCTCTAATTGAAGTTATTTTAAAACCTCTCGCTTGTAGAGATCGTAAAGCTGTTTCTCGGCCAGAGCCTGGGCCTTTCACTTGAACCGATAATGTTCTTAAACCTTGCTCATAAGCTTTTCCCCCAGCATCATCAGCGGCAACTTGTGCAGCGTACGGAGTTGATTTTCTTGATCCCTTAAAACCTTTTGAACCTGCTGAAGACCAGGATACAACGTTACCACTTTCATCTGCTATTGAAATGATTGTATTGTTAAAAGTTGAATAAACATAAGCTATGCCAGAAGTAATATTTCTTTTAGTTTTCTTTTTTTTTGCAAACTTTACTGACTTATTTGTTACTTCTGTTTTTTCCACGCTTTTTTTTGCTTCAGTTTTCGTTTTTTTTTTATTATCTTTTTTATCCATAAAATTATTTTTTTAGAGGTGTTAATTTTTTTCCTGCAATAGCAATCGCCTTACCTTTTCTTGTTCTGGCATTACAATGTGTTCTCTGACCTCTAACAGGTAATTTTTTCTTATGTCTGCTGCCTCTATAGGTAGCTAAATCTACCAATCTTTTAATATTAACTGCTACTTCTCTCCTCAAATCTCCTTCAACTTTATGATTTTGATCTATATATTCTCTAATTTTTAATACCTGATCTTCCGATAATTCGTTCACTCGAGTTTTATCCGGGATATTTAATTTGTTACAAATTTTTCTAGATGCATGTAAGCCAATTCCATGAATATAGGTTAAAGCTATTTTTACAAGTTTATTTTGTGGAATATTAATTCCGGCTATTCTTGCCATAATAATTTGGGTTTTTTGTTAAAGTGGTATTTATATGGCGTTGTCATACAAAGTCAACCCTCAAGATTATTCATTATTTCGCTTATTTCTTTATTAATTTGATCTATCGAGCTTTCTCCCTGTATCACTTTTAATAAATTCAATTTTTTATAATAATCAATCAAGGGTTCAGTAGATTTTTCGTATGTTTCATATCTTTTAACTACCACGTTTTCGTTATCATCGGGTCTTTTTTCTAAATTTCTTCTTTCTGAAATTCTTTTTTTTACTGTTTCGAGACTTACTGATAGTTTTAATACTACACCTATTTTTTGTTTATACTTCTTTAATAAATAATCCAAGTTTTTTGCTTGAGATAAACTTCTTGGGTACCCGTCAAATATAATTCTGTTGTCATATTTTTTTTCTTTAATAATTTTTTCAATTAGATTGGAAACTATTTCATCTGAAACAAAAGATCCGGTACCCATTATTGATGAAATTTTTTGACCTACTGAAGTATTTTTTTTTATTTCATTTCTTAAAAAGTCTCCGGTAGATAATTGAAATAAATTATATTTTTCTGCTATATATTTAGACTGAGTACCCTTTCCAGCTCCTGGCGGTCCGAATATAATTATATTCATTTTTTAATTATTTTCCAAATTTTGTTTTTCTTATTAAAGACTCGTACTGAGAACTCATAAGTCTTGTTTGAACTTGTGTAACAGTATCCATTGCAACCACAACAACAATTAATATTGAAGTTCCACCTAAATAAAATGGTATAGGATATTTTGAAATAAGAAATTCCGGCATTAAACATACAATAGTTAGATATAAAGAGCCAATTGTTGTAAGTCTAATCAAAATCGTTTCAATGTATTCTGCAGTCCTTTCTCCAGGTCTAATCCCGGGTACGTATCCTCCATACTTTCTTAAATTTTCAGCAGTCTCTTTAGGGTTAAATACAATTGATGTATAAAAAAATGAAAAGAAAATTATTCCAGATGCATACAACAACATATAGAGTGGTTGGCCTTGAGTGAACATCGAGGAAATATCAATAAAAGTTTCTGACTCTGAAAAGCCAAAATTTGAAAATGTAATTGGTAGAAGTAATAAAGCTGATGCAAAAATCGCCGGGATAACACCTGCAGTATTTATTTTCAGAGGAAGATGCGATGAATCTCCTCCATAAATTTTGTTTCCTACTTGTCTTTTAGGATAATTAATTAAAATTTTTCTTGCTGCTCTCTCAAAAAAAACAATAAATAAAACTGTTATAATGACTAAAATAAAAATCCCCACTATCATAGCAGCTGATAACGCTCCAGTTCTACCCAGTTCAAATGTGGACGCTAACGCTCTTGGGATTTCGGCGACTATACCTGAAAATATTATTAAAGAAATTCCGTTACCAACCCCTCTTAAAGTTATTTGTTCTCCGAGCCACATTAAAAAAGTTGTTCCTGCTACTAATGAAATAGTAGTTGTAATTCTAAAATTCATACCAGGTTCTACAACTATAGAACCTGCATTTTCAAGTCCTACTGCTACTCCATAACCTTGGAGGAAAGCAATTAAAACTGTTCCATATCTTGTAATTTGAGTAATCTTTTTTCTTCCAATTTCACCTTGATCTTTTAAGCTTTTGAAATAATCCGACACACCAGTCAAAAGTTGAACTATAATTGATGAAGAGATATATGGCATTATTCCTAAAGCAAAAATTGCCATCCGCGTAACTGCCCCACCAGAAAACATATTGAACATTCCCAACAGTCCTTTTTGACTGCCTGCCATGATTTCTTTTAAAGCATCGGGATCTATACCGCTTAGTGGAATGTAAGTACCTAATCGGTAAATAATTAATATTAAAATTGTAAATAAAATTCTATTTTTTAGATCGCTTGTTTGACTGCTGAATGACGGGTTAAGTGTTTCTGAGGACATTGAGTTTATTTATTTTTAATTATACTTAAGTTGCCACCAATTTTCTCTATTTTTGACTTTGCTTGGTTTGAAACATAATTTGCGGTTATAGTAATTTTTGATTTAATCTCACCTGAACCAAGTATTTTTAACTTTTTATATTTTTTGTTTAATATCTTTTTTTCTATAAGGGTTTTTAAATCTATTGTTTTTTTTGTATCTAATTTTTTATTATCATAATATTTTTGTAAATTTGATAGATTTAAAATTGCTATATTCTTCTTATTAAGGCTTTTAAAACCTCTTTTTGGCAATCTTCTATAAAGTGGCATTTGACCTCCTTCAAAGCTTTTGATAGCCACTCCAGATCTTGATTTCTGACCTTTATGACCTCTGCCTCCGGTTTTTCCTTTTCCAGAACCAATCCCTCTACCTGGCCTGATTTTTTTTTCATTTGTTTTTATTAAATTGTTTAATTTCATTAATTTGCCTCTCTTTTTGAAACAACTTCAGAAATTTTCTTTCCTCTTAAGGAAGAGATAAACTTTGGTGAACTTTGAGACTTTAAACCTTTTATACAAGCTTTAAGAACATTATGTGGATTGGCTGAACCAAGAGATTTAGCTACAATATCTTGAATTCCTAAAACCTCGCAAACTGATCGTACAGGACCACCAGCTATTATGCCTGTTCCAGCGGGTGCAGCTCTCATAAAAACTTTACCTGAACCATTTTTTCCTTTAACGTCATGATGTAAAGTTCTGCCCTCTTTAAGAGGAATCTTTATTTGATTTCTTTTAGCAACTTCAGTAGCCTTTTTAATAGCATCAGGCACTTGTTTTGATTTTCCTTGACCGATACCAATTGAACCTTTTTGATTTCCAACAACTACAAGCGCAGCAAAACCAAATCTTCTTCCACCTTTAACCACTTTGGTTATTCTATTTATAGCTACTAATTTTTCTTTAAACTCGTTTTCAATTTTTTGAATTTCCGCCATTAAAACTCCAATCCATTTTTTCTTAAAGCATCAGCAAAAGCTTTGACTC
Source organism: uncultured Pelagibacteraceae bacterium (assembly GCA_902582345.1). Lineage (GTDB taxonomy): Bacteria > Pseudomonadota > Alphaproteobacteria > Pelagibacterales > Pelagibacteraceae > Pelagilacustribacter. Next base: position 43,739 of record CACHRU010000006.1, read on the forward strand.
TTCCATGAAATTTATAAGAACTTCGGTCAAAATAAACTTTATTTATTTTTTTTTCTTTTGCTCGTTTTGCTAATATTTCACCCAATAAATTTGACATTTCTATTTTTTTACTTTTTTTTGTCTTTAAATCTTTTTCAATAGAAGAGGCCGAAACCAAAGTTTTTTGAGAGCTATCATCAATTATTTGAGCTGAAAAATTCTTTGTTGATTTATAGACTGCTATTCTTAATCTACCATTATTAACTGATTTAAGCTTTTTTCTGTTTCTCAAAGTTCTTTTATATTTTGTGTTACTTTTCATTACTTTTTCTTTCCCTCTTTCCTTAAAACAAACTGATTTCTCTCTTTTATCCCTTTAGCTTTATAAGGTTCAACAGGTTTTAAACTTTTAATATCAGCAGCAACTTTTGAAACTAAATCCTTATCAACTCCAGTTATTTTTAAGATTGTTTGCTTTTCAACTGCTATCTTAATATCTTTTGGAATTTTAAAATTAATGTCGTGACTAAAACCAAGCTGCATACTTAATGTTTCTCCTTTTAAATTAGCACGAAAGCCAACGCCTGATATCTCTAAAATTTTTTCATGTCCAGTTGAGACGCCTTTAACAGCATTATTTATCAAGCTTCTATAAGTTCCCCATAATATTGAAGTTTTTTTATCAACTTTTTTATCAAGAGGCGTTAGCTGAAATTCATTCTTATCATTTACAGTTGATGAAAAAATCTTTTGATCAATAGTGATTTGTTTGCTTCCTTTTGGTCCACTAATATTCAAATTCGCCCCTTCAATTTTAATTGAAGACTCTTTTGGAATAGATATATTTTTTTTTCCTATTTTTGACATTAAAACACCCTACAAATTATTTCTCCACCAATCTTATTCTTTCGTGCTTCGCTATCAGACATAACACCCTTTGAGGTTGACAATATAGCTAATCCTAAACCATTTTGTATTTTTGGAACACTTGTTGCCCTTGAATAAACCCTTCTCCCTGGTTTTGATACTCTCTTGATTTCTTTTATTACAGGCATACCTTCGTAATACTTTAAATCAACTTTTAATATTTTTTTATTGTTTTCCAATTTTTCAATAAAAAAATTGAGAATGAAACCTTCTTGTTTAAGAACTTCTAGAATTTTTAGTCTAAAATTTGAAGATGGCACATCGATAGTTTTAAGTTGTCTTAATTGACCATTTCTTATTCTTGAAAACATATCTCCTATTGGATCCGTTAAAGTCATATACCTCCTACCAGCTTGATTTGATCATACCAGGAATTTTGCCAGAGGAAGCCATTTCTCTCAGAGCTATTCGTGATATTCTAAGTTTTCTATAAACACCATGAGATCTACCAGTAATCTCACATCTATTTCTAATTCTTATTTTTGCAGAATTTTTTGGTAATTTATTAAGTTTCAGCTGTGCTGCAAAACGTTCTGATAAATCTAACTTTTTATTTTTAATAATCTTTTTTAATGCCATCCTTTTTTTAGCAAATTTTTTTTCAAGTTTTATTCTTTTTAAATTTCTTTGAATTGCACTTGTTTTAGCCATAATACCTCAATTCTTTTTTTTAGTTGTTAACGGAAAATTGAATTCTTTAAGCAGTTCTAAAGTATCGTTTTTAGCCTTACTGTTTGTTACAATACTTATGTCCAAACCTCTAATTTTATCTACTTTATCAAAGTTTACCTCTGGAAATATTATATGCTCTTTAATACCAAAACTATAGTTGCCAAAATTATCTATACCACTAGGGCTTAATCCTCTAAAATCTTTTATTCTTGGTAAGGCTATGTTAACCAATCTATCTAAAAATTCATACATTTTAACTCCTCTTAAAGTTACTTTAATACCAGCTCCAGCTCCTTTTCTAGTTTTAAAGTTTGATATCGACTTTTTAAATTTTGTTACAGAGGGTTTTTGACCTGTTATTAAAGCTAAATCGTCTTGACAAACTTTTAATTTTTTTCCGTCAGAACCATCAGCGCCAAGACCCATATTAAGCACTATTTTTTTTATTTTTGGGACTTGATGCTTATTTTTATAATTCAGTTTTGACATTAAATTATTAATTATTTCTTTTTCATATATATTTTTTAGTCTAGCGATCACAATTATTTACTTCCTTTCTTTTTTTTTTCTTTTTTTACGTCTGTATTTTTTACATTGGATTGATGGATAAAATTTTCTTTTGAGATAATTCCACCTTTATTTTGTTTTGTAGGTTTCAAATGTTTTTTTATCATATTGATTGACTTTATCTTTAATAGATTTCTCTTCCTGTCTATTTCCAAAATCTCGCCTGTTTTTCCCCTGTCTTTACCCGATATAATTTTTACTTGATTTCCTTTTTTTAAATTCATCATTAAATAACCTCCGGAGCTAAAGATATAATTTTAGTGTGACCTTTAACTCTTAATTCTCTTGTTACTGGTCCAAAAATCCTTGTACCGATAGGTTCACCTTTTTCATCAGTTAAAACAACAGCGTTGCTATCAAATTGCACTTTTGAACCATCGTCTCTAAAAATTTCTTTTTTTGTTCTTACAACAACAGCTTTATGAACAGCTCCTTTTTTAACTTTTCCTTTTGGTATAGCATCTTTAACACTTATCACAATCAAATCACCTACACCTGCATATCTTCTTTTTGATCCCCCTAGCACTTTAATGCACTCGACTCTTTTTGCGCCAGTATTATCTGCAACATTTAATTCTGTTTGAATTTGTATCATCTTTCAATTACTTCCCACGTTTTTTTTTTCGATATTGGTTTGCACTCTGAAATCTTAACTTTGTCTCCTACTTTAAACTTATTTTTCTCATCATGAGCATGATATTTTTTAGATCTAGAGATAACTTTCCCATAAAACGGGTGTTTAAACCTTCTAATAACTTTGACAACAATAGTTTTATCATTTTTCGCACTAGTAACTAAACCTTGTAAAATTTTTTTTGTCATTTTGTTCCTTTTAAATTTGTATAAAGTCGAGCAATGCTTTTTTTAATTTCATTGTATTGAGCAGGATTTTCTACCTGACCATTAATTTTTTTAAACCTTATGTTAAATAGGTCTTTTTTCAAAGACATTATCTTTTTTGTAGCTTGATCTTTTGTTAATTTTTTATCTTCTTTTTTTTTACTTTTCATTTTATCTTTTAATAAATTTAGTTTTAATTGGTAATTTTGCTGATGCTTTATAAAGTGCCTCTCTTGCAACTTCTTCTGATATACCATCAACTTCAAAAATAATTCTACCTGGTTTAACTCTACACGCGTAGTACTCTGGGGAACCTTTACCTTTTCCCATTCTAACCTCAGTTGGCTTTTTTGAAACAGGAATGTTTGGAAAAACTCTTGTCCAAACTTTTCCAGTTCTTTTCATATATCTTGTGAGTGCAACTCTAGCTGCTTCAATTTGTTTACCTATTACTCTCTCGGGCTGCAAAGCTTTTAAACCGTATTGACCGTAATTTAGTTTTGAACATCTAGATGCTTTACCATGTATTCTGCCTTTGAAAGCTTTTCTATATTTAGTTCTTGTTGGCTGTAACATTCTTTACCCTTTCCTTTTTTTCTTTTTCAATATCTTTATCAAAAAGTTCTCCTTTATAAATCCAAACTTTTACTCCAATAATTCCATATGTTGTTAACGCTTCAGCAAAACCATAGTCAATATTTGCTCTAAGCGTATGTGAAGGGATGCTGCCTTCTCTTAGCCATTCTGTTCTTGCTATTTCATTGCCGGCTAATCTTCCGCTCAACATTACTTTTATACCCTTTGCATTAAGTTTCATGGCGGCTTGCATGCATCTTTTCATTGCTCTTCTGTATGCAATTCTTTTTACTAATTGCTGTGCAATATTTTCTGCTGCAAGGTTTGCATTTAATTCTGGTTTTTTTATTTCTTTTATATTTACAGAAACCGCACTGTCAGTAATTTTAGATATATTTTTTTTAATTTTTTCAATATCTGCACCTTTTTTTCCAATAACAAATCCAGGTCTTGAAGTATGAATTGAAACAGTGCAGTTCTTTGATGAACGTTCAATTATAATTTCTGAAACTCCTGAGTTTGTTATATTCTTTTTAATATATTTTCTTATCTTAAAATCTTCAATTAAGTACTTCCCAAATTCTTTCTTTTTAGCAAACCAAGTGGAATCCCAACCTCGATTTACTCCTAATCTAAGACCAACTGGGTTAATTTTTTGTCCCATCTCTACCTTCCTTCTTTTCTTCTAAAATTATAGTAATTCTACTAAATGGTTTTTTAATTCCGCTTGCTCTACCTTTTGCTCTAGGTCTAAATCTTTTCATTACTAAAGATTTTCCTACATAAGCTTCTTTGATAAACAAATTATCAATATCGTATTGGTAGTTATTTTCTGCATTAGAAATAGCTGATCTCACGGTTTTGCTAACATCTTTAGAAATTCTTTTTCTTGTAAATTCAAGGTCCCTCAAAGCAATATCCGCTTTTTTGCCTCTTATATGATTAAGCACTAAAGCAATTTTTCTTGGGCTAGACCTTACATTTTTGTTTATTGCTTTAACTATATTATTTTTTTGCATTATCTTTTCCCTTTTCAGCCGTTGCTGTTGCAGGTTTGGCTGTACCACCTGTTGCCGCAGGTTTTGCTGCTGAGGCTCCATCAGCCGCAGCCTTTTTGTCTGCTGGTGTGTGACCTTTAAAAATTCGTGTCGGAGCAAACTCACCTAACTTATGACCGACCATCTCTTCAGAAATCGTTATAGGAATAAAAGTTTTTCCGTTATGTATCATAAAACTATGTCCTACAAAATCTGGTATAATTGTAGAATTTCTTGACCACGTTTTAATAGGTTTTTTTCCTGTTTGACCTTTTAATTTATCGATCTTTTTTAAAAGACTTGGATGCACAAAAGGACCTTTCCATATTGATCTTGCCATATTATTTTCTCTTCTTTCTCCTGCTTATAATTAATTTATCGCTTCTTTTAGGTTTTCTTGTTTTTAAGCCTTTGGCAGATTGACCCCAAGGAGATACTGGACTTCTTCCTCCTGAAGTTTTTCCTTCACCTCCTCCATGAGGGTGGTCTACTGGGTTCATAGCTACACCTCTAGTTTGAGGTCGCTTTCCTCTCCATCTGTTTCTTCCAGCTTTTCCAATTTTAATATTTTTTTGATCGGCATTTGAAACGACACCGATAGTAGCAACGCAATCACTTCTAACTTTTCTAGTCTCACCTGAAGCAAGTTTAATTATTGCATATTCGTCATCATATCCTGACAAAGTAACCGATGAACCAGCTGATCTTGCTAGTTTGCCACCGTTCCCGGGTAATAACTCAACATTATGCACCTGAGTTCCAGGAGGTATGTCTTTCAATTCTAGACAGTTTCCAATTTTGATTTCTGCTTCCTTGCCTGACATTATTTTATCACCAATTTTTAAATTCTGAGGACAAATAATATAATTTCTTTCTTTGTCATCATATTTTATCAATGCTATGTATGCTGTCCTGTTTGGGTCGTACTCAATTCTTTCTACTTCTGCTAATACATTCTTTTTTTTTCTTAAAAAATCTATTATTCTAAATTTATGCTTTTGCCCTCCACCTTTATGTCTTGATGTAATTCTTCCATAATTATTTCTTCCACCAGTGCTTGTTTGACCTTTAGTTAAAGGTTTAAAAGCTCTTCCTTTCCAAAGAGAACTTTTATCCACGATTACAGTTCCTCTGTTGGATTTTGTGTAAGGTTTAAAAGTTTTTAGTCCCATATTATATTCCAGTTGTTAGGTCTATACTTTGACCTTTTTTTAATGTGATAATTGCTTTTTTATAGCCAGATTTAGTGGATAGTTTTCCCTGTTTAATTTTTTGTTTTCTTTTTGAATTAACTATATTTATTTTAATCACTTTCACTTTGAAGATTTTTTCAATATTTTTTTTTATATTTTTTTTATTGGCTTTAGCATGAACTTTAAAAACTGTTTTATTTTGCTCAGACAAAACTGTAGCCTTTTCGGTTATTATAGGTGTTTTAATAGAGTCAATATAATTAATTTTTTTCATTTAAAATCCTGTTTTCCAAATTTTTAATTGATGTTGATGTAAATATCACATTATTAAATTTTATCAGATCGTAAACATTGGTTCCTTCGTCTTTGATTAGTTTAAGGTCCTTGATATTTCGTGCTGACTTGTTGATATTTTTTATACTCTCTTTATCAGAAACGATTAAAACATTGGACAAATTATTATCTGTTAAAAATTTATTAAAAACTTTTGTTTTTTTTATTTCTTTTTTAACATCGGATAAAATGTGCAATTTTTTATCTGTATTTTTTTTTGAAATTGTTTGAGCAAGAGCTAACTTTCTTACTTTTTTATTAATCTTTTTAATTTTGTAAACATTTCCTTTAGGGCCGTGAGCTACTCCACCACCTACAAATATAGGGGCCTTTCTACTTGCGTGCCTTGCTCCACCAGTACCTTTTTGTGGGATTATTTTTTTTGTCGAACCCTTAATTTCATTTCTTTGTTTAGTTTTAGCTTTTCTAGGTTTTGAGTGGTTAAGTTGCCAATCTATGACATCTTTAATAAGCTTATGATTAACTTTAAGATTTATTAATTTGTCCGAAATATCTATGCTTTCAGATTTATTTCCCTCTATGTTCAAAAGTTTAAATTTCATTACTTCTTTTTACCTTTCGATGCTTCTGCTTTTTTTAATTTATCGTTATATTTTTCTAAAACAGTCTTTCTTTTTACATCTTTAACTGACTCTTTTAAAAATATAGTTGAATTTTTTGATCCTGGAACTGAACCTCTTAGGTAAATCAAATTATTTTTTTCATCAGACTTTATAATTTCTAGATTCAACATTGTTCTATACTTATCTCCCATATGGCCAGCCATTTTTTTTCCTTTAAAAACTTTTCCGGGGTCTTGTCGTTGACCGGTTGATCCATGGGATCTATGTGATACTGAGACACCATGTGATGCTCTCAAGCCGCTAAAGTTCCATCTTTTCATTACTCCGGCAAATCCTTTTCCTTGAGTTTTTGATCTTACGTCGACAAATTTTTTATCTTTGAATATTTCTAAACCAAATTCATTTCCTTCTTTAAATTCATCAATCTTATCTACCCTGAATTCTTTTAAAACTTTTTTAGGCTCAGTCTTTTTCTTTGCGAAAAAACCTTTCATTTGTTTTGTTAATTTTGAATTCTTAAGTTTAAAAAAACCAACTTTCACTGCAGAATATCCTCTTTTTTCTTTTGAGATAATATCTAAAACTCTACCTTTTTCTATTTTAATGACTGTTACAGGTACAGATTGCCCGCTTTCAAGAAACTCTCTTGTCATACCTAATTTTGTGCCTATTAATCCTAGTTTCATAAATTTATATTTTTATCTCTATGTCTACACCAGCAGCTAAATCTAGTTTCATGAGAGCCTCCACAGTTTGAGGAGTAGGCTCAATAATATCAATTAACCGTTTGTGTGTTCTTGTTTCAAATTGTTCTCTACTTTTTTTATCAATATGGGGTGATCTTAAAACTGTATACCTTTCTATTCTTGTTGGAAGAGGTATTGGTCCTTTAATTTGAGCGCCTGTTCTTTTCGCAGTATTGATAATTTCTTCCGTAGAAAGATCTAAAATCTTATTATCGTATGCTCTTAAATGTATTCTTATATTTTGATTTTCCATAATAATTAAGCCAATTTTTTTGTTACCTCATCCTGAACATTTTGTGGAACTTTTTCGTAATGTGAAAATTGCATTGTATATTGTGCTCTTCCTTGAGTTGAAGATCTTAGATTGTTAATATATCCAAACATATTTGCTAATGGCACCATCGCCTGAATAGCTGTAGCGTTTCCCCTAGCTTCGGTTGAGGACACTTGTCCTCTTCTACTATTGAGGTCACCAATCACATCTCCCATAAAGTCCTCTGGGGTTACGACTTCAACCTTCATCATAGGCTCAAGTAACTTTAATGATGCTTTTTTGCAAGCCTCTCTAAAACACATTCTCGAAGCAATTTCAAAGGCAAGTACGCTAGAGTCTACATCATGATGTAATCCGTCCAAAATTGTAACTTTATAATCAATAAGTGGGAACCCAGCTAAAATTCCGCTATCAGCAACACTCTCAACACCTTTTTCTACTCCAGGAATAAATTCTTTTGGAATTGCGCCGCCTTTAATTTTATTATCAATCTCTCTGCCTTTACCTGGCTCTAAAGGTTCAACGCTTAATTTAACTCTTGCAAATTGACCTGCACCTCCACTTTGTTTTTTATGTGTGTAATCATTTTCAGCATTTGCAAGTATGGTCTCTCTGTAAGCCACTTGTGGAGCACCAATATTTGCTTC
>CACHRU010000007.1 GCA_902582345.1 uncultured Pelagibacteraceae bacterium
AAAATATCAATGGAGTTATATCCAGGAGAAATAGTCGGGCTTCTTGGACCAAATGGTTCCGGCAAATCAACTTTGTATAGTATTATTATAGGTGAAAATCACGCTGACTCTGGAAAGATTTTAATTAATAATAAAAATATATCGGAAAATCCTATTCATGAGAGAGCAAAATCAGGAATAGGTTATTTAAGCCAGCAACGAAGTGTGTTTGGTTTGTCAGTTTACGACAATTTACTTGGCGTTTGTCAGCTTTCAATTAAAGGAACAGATAATCAGATTGCGATGGTAGAAAAACTTTTAGATGAGTTTAATTTACAGCATTTAAGAAATATTCAAAGCAATGTTCTTAGCGGTGGTGAAGTAAGAAGACTGATGATGGCTAGAATTTTAATCAATAAACCAAGTGTAATTTTGTTAGATGAGCCTATGGCCGCTCTTGATCCTATCGTTGTTCAAGACATACAAAAATATATTTTAAAAATTCAGTCATACGGTTGCGCAATTTTAGTTACGGACCACCAGGTTAGGAATTTGTTTGATATTGTAGATAGAGCTTATGTTTTAGGAGAACAATCGATAATTGCTCAAGGCACACCGAATGAAATTCTTAAATCTTCGAAAGCCATCGAATTGTATTTCGGAAAACAATACAACAATTAATATAGTTAATGGCGATCAAAAGTTTTTCATTAATTGTTAAGAAACCGATTAAAGACTTTAAAAAAAAAATAAAAGCAGATAGCGATAAATCACTTTCAATAAGGTCTTTTTTAATAGGAGCAATAAGCCAAGATATTTCAAAGATTAGAAATGTTTTAGAATCTGAAGATGTATTTTCAACAATTGAATGTTTGAAAAAGCTTGGGGTAAAAATAATTAACAGAGGGAAAGGTGAATACCATATTTATGGTAAAGGTCTTGGATCTCTTTTTGCAAATAAAAATGCTGCTCTTAATTGTGGAAATTCAGGTACTTTAGCTCGACTTTTGATAGGCATTTTATCTACTACACCAAACATAAATGTAAAAATTTACGGTGACAAATCTTTGAATAATAGAAGTATGGAAAAATTATTTAAATTAATGGAGAATTTTGGCGCAGAGTTTCTTCCACATAACAAGACCAAGTTCCCAATAAATTTAAATTCTTCCTCTTTGCCAATAGGCATTGATTATGCGGCTGGTAGTTCAGCGCAATTAAAGAGTGCAGTTATACTAGCTGGTTTAAATTCCTTCGGGTGTACAAATATCTTGGAAAAACAAAAAAGTAGAAATCACACAGAAAATATCTTAGCCAAATCTTCAAATGTAATTAAATTTAAGAAAAAAAATAATACAAATTTTATCACGATTTATGGAAAAAAATATCTTGATGCAATAAAGTTTTCTGTACCATCAGATCCATCAAATGCTGCTTTTTATGTAGCATTAACATTATTGAAAAAAAAATCATCTATTAGAATAAATAATCTTAATCTTAATGAGTCAAGAATCGGATTTTATTCATTGATGAAAAAGCATGGGGCAAAAATTAAATTTATAAATCTTAAAAAGAATAATATTGAAAAAGTTGGGGATTTAATTGTAAAAAGTTGTAAAATTAAACCCATTAGAGCAAGTAAAGAATATTATGTATCTTCGACTGATGAATATCCAATTATGTTTGTTATTGCAGCTTTAACAAAAGGTATTTCTGTCTTTAAGGGAATTTCAGATTTAGCTAATAAGGAGAGTAACAGAATTAATGAAATGAAAAAAATACTAAAGCAAATAGGAGTAAAGTGTGTTACCAAAAAAGACGAAATGAAAATATATGGATTGAAAGAAATTAAAAATCAAAAAAAAATAATCAAAGTACCTAATCTTGGAGATCATAGAATTTGTATGAGTGCAGTAATTCTATCATTAGTAACAGGAATAAAAGCTGAAATTAAAAATTTTGAGACTGTGGCAACTTCTTCGCCCTCTTTTTTGAATATAATAAAAAAACTTGGAGGAAAATTTGAAATTAGATAAAAGATTTAAATTTTCTGTTGCATGTGATGGTGGAGCTGCAAGTGGAAAAACAACAGGGGCCAAAATTATTGCAAAAAAGTATGGTTTAAATTTTCTTTCTTCAGGAAGTCTTTATCGTTATGCTGGCTATAGAGTATTAAAAGATAAACCTAAAAATAAGATTAATTTTCTTAAAAAAATTTTTAAAAATTTAAAAATTAAAAAATTAAATAAAATTAATCTCAATACTTCTAAAATTTCAGATTATACTTCATTATTAGCAAAAGATAGAAGAGTCAGAATTATTTTAAAAAAATATCAACAAAAATTTGCTAAAGAAAATACTAAGCCAATAATCGAGGGCAGAGATATTTCAACGGTAATTTTACCAAAAGCTGATGTAAAATTTTTCTTTAAATGTAGTTTAGATGTAGCAGCAAAGAGACGGTTTAAAGAATTTAGAAAAAAAAAATACAAGATTACTTTTAATGAAGTAAAAAAGGCAATAAAAATAAGGGATTATAGAGATAAAAATAGAGCAATTTCTCCTTTGATTCAGGCAAAAGATGCGGTAATTGTCCAGTCTGATAAATTAAATATTTTTGACATGACGAATAAAATGTCAAAGTTTATAGAAAGGAAATTAAAAAAGAAATATGGTAGCTGAAGTTGAAGCTAAAAAACTAAAAGGTTCTCAAAAAGAATTTGAAAATCTTCTTAATGAAGATTTTAAAGATAGAAAATTAAAAGAGAACGAAATTATTAAAGCCACAGTAACTGAAATTACAAAAAATTTCATAGTAGTCGATTGCAAAGCTAAAATGGAAGGCATGATTCCTGTAGAAGAGTTTAAGGATGAGATGAAAAATATTAAAGTTGGCTCAGAAGTAGAGGTTTACTTAGAAAGAATAGAAAGCTTTAAAGGTGAAATCATTATATCTAGAGAAAAAGCTAGAAGAATGAATGCTTGGAAAAAAATGGAGAGGGTATTTGAAACTCAACAAGAACTGACTGGGTACATTACTGGTAGAGTAAAAGGAGGATTTATTTGTACGGTGGATGGACTGCCGACTTTTATGCCTGCAAGTCAAATTGATATAAGGCCCTTAAAACGTGTCGATCATTTAATGAATACTCCTGTAAAAGTTGTAGCTACTCGAATCGATAAAAATAGAGGAAATGTATGTACAAGTAGAAGAGCAGTTTTAGAAAAAAGTAAAAATGCTGAAGTAAAAGAGGCTTTAAAAAATCTTAAAGAAGGTGATATAATTAATAACGCTAAAGTAAAAGCAACAACTGACTGGGGAATTTTTCTGGACATTAACGGTATCGATGCATTACTTCACGTAAGTGACTTATCGCATGGAAGAGTAAAAAAACCTTCTGACCTTGTCACTATTGGCCAGAAAATAAAAGTTAAGATCACAAAAATTGATCCGAAAACTAACAGAGTGTCTGCTTCTGTTAAAGCTTTAACGGAAGATCCATATCAAAATATTGAGAAGAAATATAAAGTTGGTGAGATTTATGATGGTACATGTACAAAATTAATGGACTATGGAGCTTTTGTGAAATTAGAGGAAGGTGTAGAAGGTTTAATTCATAATAGTGAATTGTCTTGGACAAATAGAAACGTTCAGCCTAGTAAAATTTTATCTCCGTCACAAACTATTAAAGTAAAAATTGTCTCGATCGAAGCAGAAAACAAAAGAATATCTCTTTCTTACAAGGAGACTATTAAAAATCCTTGGAAAAAAATTAATGAGCAAATTGGCAAAACTATAGAAGTGAAAGTAAAAAATATCACAGACAAAGCAATTTTTGCTGAACTAAATAATGGATTAACAGGTATGTTGCATTACAAAGAAATTTCTTTTGATGAAAATCAAGATAATCTCAAAAACTACAAAAAAAACGATTTAATCAAAGTTAAACTAGTAGAGATTAAAGATGAAAAAATAAGATTGTCGGCAAGAGCGCTTCAAAGAGATCCGATGTCATGGTTTGAGGAAAATGGTAAAAAGGTTGGCGATGTAATTACAACTAGAGTAGTTGAGGTTATGAAGGGTGGGGTTAAAGTTTCTATTGATAAAGATAAAAAACTTGTGACTACTATTAAAAAATCTCAATTAGCAAAAGAAGCTAGTGATGCAAGACCAGAGGTATTTTCACCTGGAAATGCTCTGGACGCTAAAATAACTGAATTGGACTCATCAACAAGAAAAATCGTTTTAAGTGTAAAAGCTGCACAAATTGCAGAAGAGGAAAGTTTGGTTGCTAAATTTGGAAAAGGTGCAACAAAATCTGGTGCAACTCTTAAAGGGATTTTTGAGAAAGCATTAAGCGGAAGAAAAAAGAAAAAAGATAAATAATTGGCTAATTTAAAAATAATATCCAGCCTAAAAAAAAATAACCCAAAAATTAAAATCAGCGATTTAAATAATATTATTTCTTCAATATTCAGACATATCGAAGATAATCTAATAGAAGGCAATACAGTTGAAATAAGAAATTTCGGAAGATGGTCTTTAAAAACTCTTAAAGCAAGATATAATTCTAGAAACCCAAAAACAGGAGAAATAGTTTTTGTGCCAAAAAGAAAGAAAGTTTCTTTCAAAATGTCAAATAAATTAAAAAAAGAAATAAATGATGAAAAATAAAAAAAAAATATTTATAGCTGTAGATACTACTGACATTAAGAAAGTAAATAAAATAATTTCTCAGTCTCAAACCAATAGAATAAAGATCGGCTATAAATTTGGACTAGAATTTATGAACTCTAAAAAAGGGAGGCAGTTTGTTTCAAAATTAAAAAATAAAATTATTTTTGTTGATTTAAAATTAAACGATACAGTAAACACAATGTTGTCAGCAGTGAAGGCGTTAAAAGATTTAAAAATAAATTATCTTACAGTCCATATTTCTTCAGGTTTAGCCGCTTTAAAGGCTGTGAAAAAAGTTTCACGATGTAAGATTGTTGGTGTGTCTACTTTAACATCTCTAAATAACAAAGATTTAAAAACAATAGGGTATAATAGATCTGTAAAAAATCTGGTAGCTCATCAGGCGAAATTGGCTAATAAAGCAAAGTTAGATGCTTTAGTTTGTAGCCCTTATGAAGTTAATATAGTGAGAAAGATCTTTAAAAAAGAGATCATTACTCCTGGTATCCAAATCGGAAAAAGAAATTATGATCAAAAACGTTCTATGGAAGCTAAAAATGTAAAATCAGATTGGATGGTTATTGGCCGCTCAGTAACGAGTGGAAATATCAAGAAAAATATTCAAAAGCTGATAAAATCGTTATAAAAGAGTTAATAATGAAAATTAAAAAAGGCATACCGCTAATCGATCAGCATGATAAAAACTATTTGTATGGTGGTAAGTTTGGTGGCAATTTTATTCCCGAGACACTAAAAAAACCGATAGACGATCTAACAATATTATTTAAAAAGTTAAGAAAAGATAAAAAATTTTTAAAAGAAAGAGATTATCATTTTAAAAACTATGTCGGAGCTCCTACTCCTTTTATCAAACTTGAAAATTTAACGAAGCATCTAGGAGGAGCAAAAATCTATGCGAAGGTAGTATCTGAAGCTAATGGTGGCGCTCATAAAATTTATAATGCAACAGTTCATTGTTTAATAGCTCGAAGAGCTGGACTTCGTGAGATTGTGGGGGATACCAGGCGCAGGTTATGCAGGGAAAATGCTTTCTATGGCAGCTAAGAAATTTGGTTTAAAATGCAAAATATTCATGGGTGCCAAGGATATTAAAAGACAAAGACCAAATGTGGAAGCCATGAAAAAAAATGGTGCTAAAATTGTACCAGTTACAACTGGAAGTCAAACTTTAGTTGATGCTGTAAGTGAATGTATGAGATATTGGGTATCAAATTGCGACACTACACACATGTGTGTTGGTTCTACAGTAGGGCCTAACATCTTTATTAAGATTTGTGCTTGGAGTACAGCTCAGATTTCAAGGGAATTGATTAAACAAATTAAAGAGGAATTCGGTAAGTTTCCAAAAAAAGTTAAATTAATTAACTGTGTGGGTGGAGGAAGTTCAGCTATGGGTTTTTGGAATGAATTTATGGATTTTGATAGAAATCAAGTAGAATTTATTGGCGTTGAAGCTGGTGGACCAAAAAAAAGTAAATATCATGCAGCACCACTTACAAATAATTCAAAAATTGGTATTTTACATGGTGCAGCACAGTATGTGATTCAAAACAGTCATGGACAAATAGGAAAAACAGAGTCAATAAGCGCTGGATTAGACTATCCTGGAATTTCTCCATTACATTGTTTTTTGAAAGACACTAAAAGGGCAAGATATACATCTGCAACTGACGAAGAGGCTTTAGCTGCGCATAAAATTGTATCAAAGTTTGAAAATATTTCGCCATCATTAGAACCATCCCATGCATTTGCTGAGGCTATAAAAATTGCACGAAAATTAAAAAAATCTGATGTAATTGTTGTAAATAGTTGTGGTGACTCAATTAAAGATAAAGATATTATCAAAAGAAAGTTAGGTAAATACATAAGATGAGAAATGCTATCCAAACTGTATTCAACAATATTAAAAAAGAAAATAGACCTGCTTTACTAACATTTACAGTAGCGGGAGACAATTCATTAAAAAAATCTCAAGAGATTATTGAAAAAATTTCTAATAATGCAGATATCATTGAATTAGGATTTCCTCATAATACCCCAATTGCTGACGGAGGACAAATTCAACAAAGTTCTTACAGAGCTCTTCAGAACAATATAAATCTTAACGATATTTTCAAAATGGTAAAAAAATTCAAAAAAAAAATTAAAAATAGGCCATTAATATTAATGGGTTACTATAACCTGATTTACCGATACGGTGAAAATCGCTTTTTGTCAAATTGTAAAAAATTCAAGGTCGATGGAATAATTGTAGTAGATCTTCCTTGGCCTGAAAATAAAAAATTAGCTAAAAAGGCAAAAAGTAAAAATATTTGTTTTGTCCAGCTTGTTTCTCCAACGACTTCAAGATCACGAGTAAAGAAAATTTTAAAGGATTCCCATGAAATGGTTTATTACATAAGTATGCTGTCAACTACTGGTGGAAAGTTAAAAATTTCACCGAAGAAAATAATAGATAATTATAATATTATAAAAAGATGTGGTCCAAAAAAAAACATTGTAATCGGCTTTGGGATAACAACGAAGAATATTAAAAGTCTAAAAAAGGCTGATGGACTAGTAATTGGCTCAGAATTGTGTAAAACAATATCAAAAAGTTTGAAAAAAAGACAAAATCCTGTCACAAATGTTAGTAGGATAGTAAAAGAATTAAAAAGGAAAATATCTTGAATTGGATATCAAAATTTATAAAACCAAAAATTAAGTCACTTTTTAAAAAAAGGTCTTTAAAAAATGAGGAAACACTATGGACCACATGTGGGTGTAAAAACTTAATTTATAAGGAAGATTTAAAATCTAACTTAAATTGTTGCCCAAAGTGTGGTGCACATCATAAGCTTTCATGCAAAGAAAGATTTAAAATTTTCTTTGATAACGGGGAGTATGAAACAATTGATGCTCCAGTCCCTTATGATGATCCACTTAATTTTGTTGATAATAAAAAATACACAGACAGACTTAAGACTGCCAGAAAATTGACGCAGCAAGATGATGCTGTATCGATTGCAACAGGAAAAGTACAAAATATTAAAGTAGTAGTAGGTGCTCAGGATTTTAGATTTATAGGAGGATCTTTTGGTGCCGCTTCTGGTGAAGCTTTTATTGCGGGAGTACAACACTCAATAGAAAATAAAATGCCTTTTATTTTTTTTAGTTGTAGCGGTGGACAAAGAATGATGGAGTCTTCAATTGCTTTAATGCAAATGTCGAGAACTTCTTTAGCAGTAAATGAGTTAAAAAAAAACAAAATACCATATATCGTTGTTTTTACTGACCCCACTACTGGCGGAGTAACCGCTTCATGGGCAATGTTAGGTGATATTTTAATTTCAGAACCTAAAGCTACGATAGGTTTTGCTGGCAGAAGAGTTATACAAAATACTGTTAGGGAAACTTTGCCTGAAGAGTTTCAAACAGCTGAATATGTAAAGGATCACGGAGGAATCGACCTTGTTGTTGAAAGAAAATATTTAAATTCAACTATTGGTACCTTGTTAAGTGTCTTATTGAAAAAAACCGAGATTGAGTCTAAAACTGAGACTACTAATGTCGTTTCAATCGATAAAAATTTACAATCAGCTAGCTAACGACGATCTCTTTAGAAAAACAATAAATTTTGATCTTAAAAGAATAAAAAAGGTCTTAAAAAAATTTGGAAATCCAGAAAGAAAACTTCAAAATGTTATTAATATAATTGGTTCTGACGGCAAATATTCACTTCTTACCTCCCTTAAACATTTTTTAGAGTCTAATAAAAAGACTGTATCAACATATACATCTCCGAGTTTAAAAGATATAAGAGAGAGGTTTTGGATGGGAAAAAGAAATCTTTCCTACAAAGAAATAAAAAAAACAATTAAATTTATAAAAAATCAAAAAATAAAACTTACAATCTTTGAGGTCCTAACGGTAATATTTATTATACACGCAGCTAAGATTAATCGTGATTATAATTTGCTTGAAGCTGGTGCTCTTTTTGCAAAGGACAGCACCAATCTTTTTGAAAATCCTTTATTACAAGCAGTTGTTAATATAAATAAACAACATTTAAATTTTTTAAAAAAGAAAACTTTAGATGAAGTAATATATCAAAAAGTTGGTTTTTTAAGTAATAAAACTAAAATCTATATTGGTAAACAAAATAAAAATGTAAAAACTAAAATAAAAAAATATCTAAAAAATAACAAAAGTTCCAAAATATTTTCAAATAGTTGGAAATTAATAAAGAAAAATAAAAACTATTTTTATCAAGAGGGAAATTTTAAAATCAAGATACAGAATAAATTTATACACTCAAAAGGTCTTCTCGAAAACGTGGCTATGGCAATAAAGATAGCTAAAGACTTAGGTATAAAAAAAAAGATAATTAAAAGGGCTTTACCCAAAATAAAGTTTACTGGAAGAATTGATTACTTGCGAAAAGGAAAATTAGTAAAAAAACTTCAAAAGAGAGAAAAACTACTTATAGATGGTTGTCACTCTGAAGTAAGTGCAAAAAATTTAGCGAATCATTTAAGAACATTAAATTATCCAATTTATGGAATTTTAGGAATGTCTAAAAACAAAAATCCAAACTTATTTATTAAACAGTTTAAAAAGGTCTTTAAAAAATTATTTGTAGTTCGAATAACTAATGAAAACTCTATTAGCAATCAATATTTATACAAAATAGCGAAAGACAATAATATCAAAGTTTTTAAAGAGAAAAATTTCCTAAAAGCGATAAAAAAAATTACATCTAAAGAAAAAAAGTTAATTTGTATATTTGGATCATTATACTTATGCGGAGAAGTGCTAAATAATAATTAAATATTCTCTTTTATCCAAGCAACGATATTTGACTTAGTAGTTGCTCCAACTTTAGTTGCTTTTAATTGTCCGTCTTTAAATAAAAGCATTGTTGGGATCCCTCTTATTCCGTATTTAGTAGGTGTATTTGGTTCTTGATCAATGTTGTGTTTTGCTATTACAAGTTGGTCTTTCATTTCATCCGAAATTTCTTCAAGTATAGGTCCGATCTGCTTACATGGTCCACACCACTCTGCCCAGAAATCACAAACTAAAACTTTATTCTTTTTAATTTCATTATCAAAATTTTCATCTGTTATTTGAATTGTAGCCATATTTTGTAATTAAGTATTTTTTAGTTAAAGTCAACTATACACTTGAGTAAAATTTTTCAAGATCTTCAACGTATGCGTTAATTTCATCAAGGATTGTTAAATTTTCATTTTTACCCTCTTTTTCGTACTTAATCCGCAAAGTATCAATTTCAGAATAAGTTCGAGGTATTGTGTTCCATTTTTCATTATTCTTACTTAAAAGCCTTTTAGCAGTATCTTTATGAATTTTAGTATATAAATCTTTTGAAAGAGATTCTGGTTTTTCTTGATAAAGAATCTTCTGACCAAAATACTTTAACCTTTCATCTTTAAAATTTTGAATTATTTTTGATCTATCAGACCATTCTGCCTCATGAAATTTCGCCATAAGAATATTATCTTCATTGGGTGAAAATTTTTTATATATACTTTCCTCTGTATATATATCCTCTTGAGATTTTGAATTTTCTTTTTCATCTGCCTCATCTAAAAGAATTGAAGATATTTTTTCTGCAAATTTTTTATCATTTCGAATTTTTTTTGCCCTTTCAGAAAGTTTTTCAATCCCCAATTCTTTATATCCCTCAAAGTTTACAGCGTATGATTGGTTCATTATAACAGGATGTTTGTTATGTCTGATGGTTCTAAGAAACTTTGGTTGCTTTTTCATTGACTCTTTTAAAGAATTTCTATCCATTTTAAGATACGGTTCAGGATCATGTTTTAAATCAAAACATTTTGCCCATTTATAAACTGGGTGTTCGCAAACAAAAGTCTCAACAAAAGGTCTTGTTTTCCCGTAAAAAAATTCGTCCACACAAAAAAATGACTCTTTTTTAATAATATCCATAGTTTTTATCTTATCTGTCGTCAGTTGGCTGGCTTTCCAAACGTTTGGGGCTTTTTTAAATATTATTTTTGCGATTTCCATCGTTGCTATACAATCTCCAATCGCAGAATGTGCATCATCATGTTGTATTCCATTTAATGGCGCCATTTGATCTAGTTTGTAAACTGCATTTCCCTTTTCGTTTAGAGAATTTTTAAGAGTTTTAGGATAATAAAAATTTGCTGATCTAGATAAACTAAGCATATCACCTCTTGCGTTACCATTGGTGCTTGTAATATATGGGTATTCGAGATTTTGAAATAATGTATTTCTCAAAAATTCCTCGTCAAAATCAATACTGTTAAAACCTATATATGTAGCTTTTCCCCAACCTCTTAAAACTTTAATAAACTGTCTTATCATTTCATAATGTGACAGGTTAGCTCCCTTGAGAAGTTTAGGTGAGGTTTTGTTGACAATTAGTGCCATAGCCTCAGGAATAACTCCAGTTTTTAATCTACAACGAGCTTCATAACGATCTAATTCTTGAAGTTCATCATTAGTGAGTACTGCACCAATTTGAATAATTTGCCCCCAATATTTATTTGATGAACTGGTTTCAAAATCGTAGAAAATAAAATTAGCCATTTAATTTTTGTTTTTCTTCATTAAAGCTATTTTAAAATTTTAATTTTTTCAGGAGTTTGATTGATTGATTTATTTACAACTTCAGGATCTTTTATATTACCTAAAGTATTCATGATAGATCTAGCGTCTCTTCCGAAGCCATCAACAGTGGTAATTGTTTGCTCTAATTTTTTCCTCAAATCTTTTATTCCCTCAAAATGTTTTTCAAATCTATTAGAGATATTTCTTAAATCACCGTAGATTTGTGTTGCATGTTGTTGAACCCTTAAAGTTTGAAATCCAAGATGATAAGATTGTAATAAAGCCGAAAGAGTATTTGGTCCTGCAATAGTTACCTTATATTTTGTTCTCAACTCATTTAAAAGTAATTCTTTTGTCTTAGGGTCTCTATAACTTGATAACTCAGCATACAATCCTTCTGTTGGTGCATATACTATAGCAAAATCTGTCGTCTTAGGTGGGGCTATGTATTTACTGCTCACTGATTTTGATTTATTTTTAAATGCTAACGCTAAATCTTTTCTAGCTTCAGCCAACGCTTGTTTATCCTTTTTTAAATAAGCCTCGTCTATTGCTTTAAATTTTTCTATTGGCCAATGACTGTCTATTGGAACAAGGACATCCTGAAGTTTTACCGCAAACTCAACTGTATCAGAGGTCTCATCTGGTTTCATTTTTACGTTTTCTAAATACTGTGATGCTGGTAAAAGATCATTTAGCATTGAGCCCAATGTAAACTCAGCAAGAACACCGTATTGCTTAACACCAGATAAAATTCTACTAAAATTCTCTTGACTTCGATTTAGTTCATTTACCTGTTTATTAAAAAAACCTACTTTTTCATCAACTCTGGTCAAGGCTCCGGTCATATCTTTTGCAATATCCTTTGTCATTGAGCTAAAAGAATTATTGAAACTATTTTTTAGAACATTTATTTCATCTTTTAAATTGGTGGCATTATTAATTTCAAAACCTTCCTCTTTTTTCCTGCGAAATAAAAGAAATAAAATTCCTACGTTTAAAAAAGTGAGTAAAAATAAAGCGATTAAAATAAACGATTCCATTATAACAAATTATATGTTTATGAATAAAAAAACAACTTGAGTAAATTTAAAAAGGGGGTAAGTTTAAGCTCACCCCCACAAGAGTTAAATATTTTCTGGCGTTTTTTTTAAATGTTTTAGTATTTTTCCAGCATTCGTGCCCTCTTTAATTTTATAGCCCGAAGTTCCATTGGCGTTGATTTCAACTGCTTTTCTAGATTTCTGGATTTTATTTATAAAGTCAGCCTTGTTTTTCTCTAGGCTGAATTCTTTTAACATTTTTGTATGTCTAGTCATAGACAACCTCCGTGTTATTTATTCAACCTACTTTTAACTCATGTAGATGAGCCACTTTATCACCATGTGGATGGCGCTTTTATAATATTATACTATAATCACTGGTGTCAATACAGGATATTTGTATGAAAAATAAAAACATTGGACTAATACTGGTTTTGCTTGGGGTACTAACGATTTTTGTTGAGCATAAAAGCGCTTGGATAGTATCTGCATTACTTATCGGTGGAGGAACTGGTCTATTTTTCTGGAAAGATTAAATTTGAAAAATTTGAAATTTTTTTTTCTTAATGGTGCGGTAGGGGCTTTAATATTTTATTATTTTGTTAGAAAAATACAGACTAATTACAATGTTGATCCCAGTATAGACCCATACGGATTGATGGGTGCAGCCTATTATGGGCTAATATTAGGATTTATCTTTGGAGTAAAATTTGTTGATATTGAAAAAATTATTTCCTTTTTTAAAAAAAAGAAATAAAATTTCAATCATTTATTAAGAAATACTTGATTTCCTTCTTTTTGACCTAATTAAGCCATTTTATCTTCAAAATTTTTAATTTTAATGAAATAATGAAAATAATAACAACATTAATGCTATTTATTTTTTTAACTCATTGCTCAACACAAAGCGTAAAGTTAGGAAAACGTTGCACAGTTGCTGGGCAGGACGGAAGTTTTGAGAAGTCTTTTATATGGTTAGTTGATAAAAGCGCAATACAGAACTTTGATAAAAAAATAAATAAAGAAAATTGTAAAAAAAATAGTTAACAAAATAATTTGTTATCTCAAATACGTGCTATTAAGCGAAAATTGCCTTAAAATCTGAAAATTGCGTCTTAATAGCACTTAGATTAAAATTGATCTAAGTCCTCTAAAGTTTTATTACTCTTAATATTTTTTAAAAATGAAAAAAAAAATTATTTTAGTTTTTTTCTTTTGTCTATTATGGTCAAATATAAATACTATGGAAAAACCTTTTCACCATTTACCTGATGGATCTTTTAGAAATCCAGAGGGATCTCCAGAAAGAGATCCGAATATTAAATGGTCGTATAAAATTTTCAATGACGAAAGAAAAAAAATTAAAATAGATTTTCCTAAAGATCATGTGGTTCCAAGGACTGAAGTTTTAAAAAACTTAGAAAAATTCAAAGATGAGGGCTATATTGCTTGGATTGGTCATGCAACTTTCTTAATAAAGCTTGGAAACTATACAATTATAACTGATCCTCTTTTTTCAAAGAATACTGGACCGTTAATTTTTGGTCCTAAAAGGTATGTCAATCCAGCTATCAAACTAAATGAAATTCCCAAAGTTGATTTATTTTTATTAACTCACAATCATTATGATCATCAAGATATGTCAACTATTAGAAATTTTCCCTACAAGACTGCAAAAGTTATTACCCCTCTTAGATTATCTAAATATTTTAAAAGATATAAAGATATTAAAGAACTCGATTGGTATCAAAAAATTGAAATTGATGAAAATCTAAAAATTACTTTATTGCCAGCCGTGCACTGGTCAAAAAGAGGATTATTCGACTCTAATAAAACTTTGTGGGGAAATTTTTTGATAGAATATAAAAACAAAAAAATTTTATTTGCTTGCGATACGGGAGTTGGTGATATTTATAAAGAGCTTGGGGAAAAATATGGTCCAATCGATTTAACTTTTATCAATATAGGTGCATATAATTTTTTTCCTATAATGCCTGTCAAAGATAAATCTGTTTATCATACTAATCCTGAAGAAGCTTTAAAAGTAGCTAGAGATCTTAAAAGTAAAAAAGTAATTGGGATGCACTGGGGTACGGTTATTTTGTCTTTAGAGCCAATAATGGAACCCCCAAAACGGTTTAAGGCTGGGGCCAAACAATTTGGTTTTTCAAAAGATGACGCGATTGTTTTCAAAATTGGGGAAGTTAAACCGTTAAAAGATTTTTTTTAGTTATTTTTTCTTTTTTCTCTCTCCCTATCTAAAAGCTTTGTGAGAGAATCCACCATCAAATCAGAAGCCTTAAATATTTCATTGGTTTGAAATTCATTAGAGGTATTTTTTTCAGGATCAGTTTTATCTTCGATTATTATTCCCTCATCAGGAGAGTTGTTTTTAATATAAATTAATAATAGCCAATCCTCATCTGGATGATCGTCCCATTTGATAAATATTTCTCCAGTTTCAAATCTTCTATCAATTACCCTCATAATACTTAAATATTTTGGAATATATCTTTTATTAATCTGAAAACATAAGCTATGCGCTGATCTGTAGAAACTTTCCAAAGCGAATTCAATTTTTTGTCTCTCCTCATTATATTTTTTCTCTTTTTCTAAAAGAGCTTGGCGATCGTCACTCTCACTAACTTCTACACCGAGCTGTTCGACCCTTTCTCTAATCTTTTGATCTCTTAGTTTTTGGTATTTTTCGCGAATTTTGTCAATTCTAACTTGCACTTCTTCATAAGACTCTCTTTCTTGGCTTAGAACAAATTTTTCAAGACTTTTTATTTCAAGTGCTTCACGTTTTCTAAACTGGACAATCCTTTTTTCTAACTTAATTTGTTCAAGAAATTTTCTTTGTTTTTCTGCTTGTTCTCTTCTTACTTCAGCTTGTTCCAAACGAATAAATTTTTTAAGTTCTTTTTTTCTTTCTTTATTAAGTTTTAATTCTTCTCTTAATTCTTGTTCTTTATTTTTGAGAGCCATTAGTCCTGCTAATTTTGATCGTTTTACATCTTCGAGTTTTTCATCTTTCATTTTTTTTATTTTTAATTGCCTCTTTCTTTCTTTTTCTTCTTCTATAATTTTTTTAATATTTTCTATTTTATCAGAAATACCTTTGAAGAAATTTTGAAGACCGCTGTCTATAGTGGAGAAAACATTTTTTCTGAATTTAAATTTATCTGTAAACCTTAAGATTTTTATAATTGTTTCTCTTGAACTTTTTTTTAAGGGTTTAATTTTTCTTTTAAAAGTTATATTGCCTTTTCTTGTTTTGCTTTTTTTTGATTTTTTTAATCTACGCTTATTTTTTTTAATTTTTATTCTTTTATTTTTTTTAGAAAGCTTCTTTTTTTTTACTTTTTTCTTTTTTTTCATGCGCTATACAAGTAAATAGCAGTTTTTATGAATAAATATAGTCTCTTCGATTACTTGGAATTGCATCAAAATTCTTCACAAGCTGTAATTGAAATACTACAAGATCTCTATATTTAAAAGCTGATGCACAACTAGCTAAATAAAATTCCCAGCACTTTACAAACTTTTCGCTAAATAGGTCTTTTATTTCAGATCTTTTCCCTAAAAATCTTTTCAGCCAACTTTCTAGGGTTTTATCATAATGTCTTATGAGAGTTTCAACATCTGAAACAATTAACCCTGTTTTTTCAAGAGGCTTAATAATTTGTGAATAAGATGGAACTACTCCACCAGGGAAAATATATTTTGTTATAAACGGTGAGCCTGGTTGTGGTTTATCAATAGAGCCTATAGTGTGCAATAATGCAATTCCATCTCTATTTAATAAGTTATTCACCTGTCTAAAAAAGGTTTTATAAAATTTAATTCCAACATGTTCGAACATCCCTACAGAAACTATCCGATCAAAAGATCCCTTTAACTCTCTGTAATCTACTAATTCAAACTTAACTTGATTATCCAAATTTAATTCTTTTGCTTTTTTTTTACAATATTGAATTTGATTTTTGCTTAATGATATGCCTACTACCTCACAATTTTTTTGTTTTGCAATTTCAAAAGTCATGCCTCCCCAGCCACAGCCTATATCTAATATTTTCTGACCGGGTTTGATATTTAATTTAGTAATAATATGGTTTAATTTATTTTGCTGTGCTTGTTCCAAACTCTCATTGACATCTTTCCAATAAGCACATGAATATTGTCTATGTTTTTTATCTAAAAAAATGTCATATAATTTTTCTCCTTTTTCTCCTCCAACATCGTAATGATGCTCTATATCTTTACGAGATTTAAATGGAAGATTGTAATTGCTCAAATATCTCCAAGTTTGAAGTATTTTTTTAAACAAAAATCCAGAAGTCGTTATCTCTTTTCTGCCAATATTTTTGAAAACTAAATTTAAAAATTCACTAAGACTTGCATTTTCAATTTTAATTTCATCATTCATGTAGGCCTCGGGGAAAGATAGATCGGGATTGAGCACTAATTTCCAATTTAAATTTTTTTTCATTAGTTTTATTGTAATCGGATTTTTATTTTTTGGTTCCCCGCATATATATTTCTGCCCATCATAATCTATGAGAATAACACCATCGTCCTTAAAAATTTTTGATAATAACTTTGCTACTAACATTTACGCTGCAATTCCTTTCTTGGGTAAAAAATTTAAATTTTCTAATTCTGTAATTAATGCCTTACCTTTTTCTTGGCTAAGAAAAGTAAGTGGAGGTAAAAGAGTGTTAAATCTTTCATTTTCATAAGTCATGAAATAATGAACAGCTGAAATTAAATTATATTTATCAAATATTTTTCTTACTAATATGAGTTTTTCATTTAAGGTTTGGTCTTTTTTATTTTCAAAATCGTCAAAAACTTTTCTTGCTAAAGAATGTGTAACATTTGTTACTGCAGAAATACAACCAGCACATCCTAGTTCGAGACCCTTCAGTAATTTTGCTTCAGAACCCGGAAATATCAAAAAATCGTCAATCTTTAATTTTTCGAATAAGTTGTAACTTGAGTCTTTGCATCCAATAATGTTTTTTGGAAATGTTTTTTTAAGATTTTTAATCAGTTCATCTGAAAACAAAAAACCACTTAGTTTTTCAAAATTATATATAATAATTTTTATTTTTGGGCATTCCTTAATAAGTTCTTTGTAAAATAAAAATACACCATGATTTTCATTAGCTTTGTAGTAAGCAGGTGGCATTATTAGAAAAGTATTAAAACCATATTCCATAGAGTATTGAATAAAATCAATATTTTCTTTCAGAGAATTGCATCCTGTCCCAAGAAAAAAATATTTTTTAAGTTTGTGCGTTGATAATGAAGAGACTAATTCTTTTTTTTCGTTCATTGAAATTAATTGACTTTGCCCTGTAGATCCAAAGAAAAATACTCCGTGAAGTCCCTCTTTAATTAGATTTTCTGCGTGATTGATTGTTTCAGGTATATTTAAAGACAAATTATTATTAATCACACTAAGACTAGCCGCATATACACCTTTTTTTATCATAATCTTACCTAAATTTATTAGTCTAAGTTATAATATTAGAAATCAAAATGAAAGTTCTTGTTATACAACAAAGGTACGGTATTGGTGATATGGTAATATTCACTCCATATTTTCAAGCTTTATCAGAGAAAATTGGCCACCCATTAACAGTTCTAGCAAAAAAAAGTTCAAGGGCTTCAGATTTATTTGAAGATGATAAGCATATAAATAATATAATTGATCTTAATTATGAAAAAGATGGTATCAAAGGTTTTTTAAATTTGTCTAAAGAAATAAGAAAATGGAATTTTGACAAAGTTTTTATATTTAATGGATCTTTAAGATATTTCTTGCTTGCAAAATTTTGTGGTATTAAAGAAATTCATCAATACCCATTATTTACTTCTAAAGATGTAATTTTCCAAACTGCAAAAGTTTTCACTGAAAGATATTTAAACAAGGTTATATCAAGTCAGCCAAAAATAAATTTAAATTCTTCTAGAATAGAAGAGGTAATGAAAAATTTTAATTTCAATAAAAAATTTTAAACACGTTGTTCTCGGGGTTTCTGCATCGGGCCCAACAAAAAGATGGGCTATCAATAATTATTTAGAGCTTGCAAGAAAGGTCTCATCGAAAATAAATTGTAAATTTTATATTGCTGGAGGTCCAGATGATGAGAACATAATAAGAAAAATATCTGAGTCGGAAATAAAAAATGATTGCATCTCTTTAAGTAAATTATCAATAAAAGAAATTCTTCCGATAATTAAGAATTGTGATCTTTATGTTGGTAATGATACTGGTTTTCTCCATATAAGTTCTGCTCTAGGGATCAAATGTATTGCCTTATTTGTTGACTCACCTGCATATAGTTACAGCGCCTATTCTAATAACATAAAAGTAATTGTGCCTGAAGGTGAAACAATTCATAGTACCTCTCACGACACGCTTGGAAGAGACAAAATTTCTTTCGACAAAGTTTTGTCTGAAACTAAAAAAGCATTAGTTTAAGAGAAATCTGATTTTAAAATTTTTTCTTTTGCTTCGTTAACTATTTGACTCAATCTTTCTGTATTTACATCTCTATTCATATCAGGGTGAATTTTTTTTTGTAATTTAGCGGCTGAATTCAGGACTTCTTCTTTTGAACAACCTTTCTTTAAACCTAAAAGTTTATAAGCTTCCTCTAAAGTAATACTCGATGATCCAGATCTAGAGGATCTAAATTGATTTTGCGAAAACTTTCCCGAATTTCTTATATATTGTATTAATCTCCAGAGTTGGAACATTTGCAAAGCTGTGAGGCCTTTAATCTTTAACCCAGACAACAGAATTAATAAAAACGGAATTGAAAATAAATATTTCCCCCCGACAGCAAGAATTGTAGCTAAGAAAATGGATAAAATTATTGCTAATCTTTTCAAAAATTGAGCGATTTTTTTGCTACTTGTTTTGGCAAACCAGTTTAAAAATAAATAAATAATGACAAAAATGATAATTCCAGCTAAAAATAAATTCATATAATTTCCTCTTATGAGTATACCAAAATTAAAAAAAATCGAGAATGTAAAAAAATATCACGGAATTGAATTAATGGATGAATATTCGTGGGTAGATCAATCAAATATATTAGATGTACTAAAAGATGGTAATAAAATTTTACCTGAAGTCAAAGAGTACATAGATAAAAATAATAATTTATGTAATGATTTTTTTTCAAATATTAAAAATTTTCAAGATGAATTATTTAAAGAAATTAAGGGAAAAATAAAACTTGATGACACATCTTTAAAATTTAAAGATAAAAAATATTTCTATTGGACAAAAACCGATGTTAATAGTAATTACTCAAAAAAAATAAGACAATTAATAGATAAATCAAAAGATCCAGAAGTTTATTTTGACGGTGATGTCGAAAAGAAAAAATATGGTTCAAAATATTTTGGAGTAGGGGCAATAAGCGTATCGCATTGTGATAAAATTTTAGCTTATTCTTTAGATCTGCAAGGTTCTGAATATTACACAATTTATTTAAGAAATTTGGAGAATAATGAAAAAATTTCAGATGAAATTAAAAATACTAATGGATCTATAACTTGGTCATTGGATAGCAAAAGTTTTTTTTACGTTAAGTTAGATAAATTTCATAGAGCAAGAAGTATTTTTAAACATGAAATTGGAAAAAAAAGTTCAGAAGATCAGCTGATCTTTGAAGAAAAAGATGACACTTTCACATGTAACATTAGCTTAAGTGCTGACGAGAAATTTTTTATAATATCTACATCTGACCATATAACAACAGAAGAGTATTTTTTTCCTTCAGATCAAAAAAATATTTTACCAAAATTATTTAGAAAGAGAGAGCAAAATATTAGATATTCTATAGATAGTTGGAAAGGATATTTTTATATTCATACTAATCATAATGCTAAGGATAATAAAATACAAAGATGCAAAATTAACAATTTAGAAACGCTAGAAGATTATATACCAGCAAAAAAAGAAACAGTTATAGGTGACGTCGAATTTTTGGATGATTACATCATAAGATCAGAAAAATCAGATGCAATACAAAAAATTTTTATAAGGAATATAAAAGATAACAAGGAAGAACAAATTAAGATTTCAAAAGAGTCTATAGGAGTCCCGGGGGCTGCAATGATGCAGAAAGATCCGAATACAACAAAAATAAGGTTAAGCTGGGAAAGTATGGCAACGCCAAGCAAAATATATGAGTATGATATAGTCACAAAAGAGAAAAAATTAGTAAAGGAGCTTGAAATACCTTCAGGTCATGATCCTGAAAAATATGTAGTTGAGAGATTAAAAGCTAAATCGCATGATGGTCGAATGATTCCAATTACTCTCATAAGAAAAAAAGATTTTAAAAGGGATGGAAACTCAAAAATTGTTTTATACTCATACGGAGCTTACAAACATAGTTTAACGCCTTCTTTTAGCGCTTCTAGATTTATTTTAATTGATAGGGGAATAGTTTTTGCATTAGCACATGTTAGAGGTGGTGGTGATTTAGGAGACGTTTGGCATGAAGAAGCCAAAAAAAAACAAAAGAAGAATACTTTTGAAGATTATATTGCATGTGCAGATTTTTTGATAAAGAATAAATACACTCATAAAGGTGGGTTTTGTTTTTATGGTGGTTCAGCCGGTGGCTTAACTGGTGGCGCTGTTATAAATATGAGACCAGATTTATTTTTTTCGGCATTACTTCTTGTCCCATTCGTTGACACTCTTACTACCATGTTAAATGAGAAATTGCCTCTTACTCCAGCGGAATGGGAGCTTTGGGGTAATCCAATTAAAGATAAAGATTTTTTTAAATATATTGAGTCTTATTCTCCTTACAATAATATCAAAAGTGTTAATTACCCAAATATGTTAATTACTACCTCTCTTTTTGATAATCGAGTTTTATATTCTGAACCAATAAAATACATCGCCCGTCTTAGAGACAGAAAGAAGGACAAAAATATACAGTTATTAAAATGTAAGACCGAAGCAGCAGGCCATGGAGGTATGAGCGGAAGAGATAATGCAATTAGAGAACTAGCAGAAGAATTTAGCTTTATTCTAAAAACAAGTAATATTTTAAAATAGATCCTTGAAATAAAAAATTTAATTCATATATAAAAATTGTCATTCGCCAGTTGGGAATGATAATTAACCTTGCTAACAAAGGAGGAAAAATGACAAGTAAGGATATTTCGATCTTTAATTCTCTAAAACCTTTTAGTGTGGGCTTTGATGATATGTTTGATCAGTTTGAGTCTATGCTAGGGAGCGGTGGACTTTCGATGCAAAGTAACTATCCACCTTACAACATTAGAAGAGCTGGTAAAGACAAATACGCTATCGAAGTAGCTGTTGCCGGGTTCAATAAGAAAGATGTTGAGGTCGAGTTTGAAGACAATCTTTTGACTATTAGAACAAAAAAAATAGAAAAAGATGAACAAAAAAAGGGCGATGAAGTAATACATAGAGGCATTTCACAAAGATCTTTTGTAAGATCTTTTTCAATTGCTGATGATGTAAAAGTTAATGACGCCGAACTTAGGGATGGTTTATTGACAATTTCTTGTGAGAAAATTATTCCTGAAACAAAAAAAAAAAGACTTATTGAAATAAAATAAGTTGCCTTACTTGCGGAGAGTTTCTCCGCAAGTATACTTAAAAGCAATTTTTGCTTGTATATCCAATAACAAAATTTTTTTCATTGATCTCAAAAATCCTTTGACATTTAATTTTGAGTTTTTTTTTAGTATATTTATAAAATCTATTTGGAGAATTATCTTTAAAATAAATTTCATCTGGTTTACCAAACTCGATTTTTAACTCGCTCTCTGATTTATTTAACCATTTAGAAAGTTTTTTTTCTTCCTTGTTTACATTTTCATCTATTTTGTTTGACACGGATTGACAGGACAACAAAAAGAATATCAAAATTGTAAAAATCAAAAAATTTTTCATTTTCAACTAAATTTAGAATATACTCAAATTTTATAAACAGAAATATTTATCATAGGTTGTAATTAGCTTTTTACTTAGATTTTTAAAAGATTTATGGAGAGAATCATTGTAATTACAGACTTAAAGGAGGCTTTATGCTTGAAAAATATTTTGAATATAAAAAACACAAAACTAATTTTAGAACAGAAGTAATTGCTGGAGTAACAACATTTCTTACTATGGCTTACATAATGTTCTTAAATCCCTTTATTTTATCCGGCGAATTCGCTGGACCAGAAAAGGGTTTCTTTGAATTCGGCGCTGTTTTTACTGCAACAATAGTTGCGACCGCAATAGCTTGTTTTATAATGGCTTTTTACGGAAAAACTTGGCCGATTGGATTAGCTCCCGGAATGGGTATTAATGCATTTGTAGCTTTTGGAGTTGTAGCTGGGATGGGTTATACGCCACAACAAGCTCTGGGTGCTGTTTTAGTTGCTGGAGTCCTATTTTTATTAATTTCTTTAACGCCAATTAGAGCATGGTTAATTAATTCAATTCCAAGAAGTTTAAAACTTGGTATTGGTGCTGGAATTGGTTTCTTCTTAGCAATTATAGGTTTGGAAATTATGGGAGTAGTTGGAGATCACCCTGTAACATTAGTAACTTTGGGAGATCTTAAAAATCCTTTAGTTTTACTTGGGTGTTTAGCATTTGTATCCATGATTGTAATGGAGAAGATGAAAATTAAAGGTAACATAATAATAGGTATCTTATTATTTAGTGTAATAGCTTGGATTACTGGTCTTGCTAAATTCAATGGAGTGGTAAGCACGCCACCTCCAATGACTTATCTTTTTGACTTTGATCTTGGTGCAGCTTTTACCGCTGGAATGTCTACTGTTATCTTTACATTATTGTTCATAGACTTTTTTGACACCGCGGGGACATTGACGTCTGTAGCTAATGTTGCTGGCAAAGTTGATAAAAGTGGAAAAGTACAGGATATAAATAAAGCTATGTTGTCTGATAGTGGGGGAACTGTTTTCGGCGCTTTGCTTGGTACAACGACAGTAACAAGTTATGTTGAGTCAGGTGCTGGTGTAAAAGCAGGTGGAAGAACCGGTATGACTTCATTAGTTATCGGTGTTTTATTTTTAGCATGTCTGTTCTTTTCTCCATTAGCAACTAGTTTGCCTAAAGAGATCGATGGAGCTGCATTACTTTATGTTGCAGTATTATTCGTAAGAAATATTACTGACATTGACTGGGATGACATTTCAGAGTCTGCTCCAGCAGTACTAGCTATGGTAACAATGCCTCTAACCTACAGTATATCTCACGGTATTGCTTTATCATTTATAGCTTACGCTTTAATAAAAATATTTACGGGAAAATTTAGCTCTACTTCTCCAGCTATTTGGCTAATAGCTGTTTTAAGTGTAGCTAGTTTCGCTGTAGCCTAAGAATTAAAAGGGCCGGGCTACCGGCCCTTTTTAATTATGGTTTTTTTTTAAATCCTCTACTCTAATTTCCTCATATTTTTCAAAAGGTTGGACTATCCAAGGATTGTCTTTTAATCGTTGAGCACAAAAATCTGGTTCAAAAGTTGAGTCTGCTTTTTTCCACAATACAGCTGTTTTAATTGATTTAATTTTACCTTTAAGAGGTGGATATTTTTGTAACCAATCTATACTTCTATTTAAAGTAACTCCTGTATCTGATAAATCATCACATAGTAAAATGTTTCCACTCATATCTTGCGCTGTTGAACTTAGCTCCCGAGAAAAAACCAATTCTCCTTGTTGATCTTCTATGTTTTCACCTGAATATGATTCTACTGCCAAATAAGCACACTTAAGTTTAAACACTCTACTTAAAACATCTATTATTGGGGCGCCCCCTCTCATTATACCAATGAGGATATTGGGTTTATATCCGCTTTCATGAATCTGTATTGCAAGTTTTTCCACTATTAGATTATACTCTTTCCAATCTATGATTAATTTCTTAGCCATAAAAAAAACTAATTTATTTTAAAGGAGTTGTAAATGAAAGGATACGTTGTTTGTGTTTATAAAAATATTACTAACCAAGAAAAGTTAAAAGAATACGCGATCGAAGCTAAAGCAGCGGTTGAAAAACATAAGGGTCAATTTTTAATTAGAGGTGGACAATCAACAATTAAAGAAGGGGATAAATCTCCACGTACTGTGGTTATCGAATTTCCATCATATAATGCGGCAAATACTTTTTATCAATCAGAAGAGTATCAGAAAGCACATTCTATTTTAAAAGGCCATGTTGAACGTCAATTTCAAATAGTGGAAGGCAATTAATATTGTATTGGTTCTTTGTCAATCGAACGCCATAAATACCATGTTGCAACAGAGCAGTAAGGTGAAAATTTTTTATAAAGTTCGTTAAGAAATTTTTTCGGAGGAAAATATTTTTTGTTATAGTTATTAGAAATTGCACGTAATAAACCTATATCTTGTAATGGCCAAATATTTGATCTGTTGAATGTAAATAATAAAATCATTTCGGCTGACCATTTACCTATTTGTCTTAAATTTGATAAATATTCTATTGCTTCCTCATCGCTCATAGTTTTGATTAGTTGAGGTTTAAACTCTTTTGAAATTAGTTTTTTTTGCAAGTTCTTTGATGCCTTTTGCTTTTTGTCTGCTTAAACCACAACTTTTCAAACTTTGGGTTGACAATTTATAAACGATTTTAGGATTTATTTTTCCTTTGCACTTTTTTTTAAATTTTAAAAAAACTGAATTAGCAGCTGCTACACTAATTTGTTGTCCAATAATACTTTTGCATAAAGAAAAAAATACATCATTTCTGGAAATTAAAGATCCATCTTTATAATTTGAAATTAGTTTCGCCATTACTTTATCTCTTTTAGCTAATATTTTTTTGGCTTTGTTCCAATAAATTGGGGTTTTACTCATGCTCTTGGATTTATAATTTGTTTTTTAAGTTTATTTTCTCTCGTAAAAATTATAAGGGAGCTGGCTATAACTAAAAGTGCTCCTAAAAGTGTCAATATTTTTGGTATTTCGTTCCAAATTAAAAAACCAAAAACTATTGCAAAAACTAAACTCAAATACTTTATAGGGGTAACCAAAGAAGCCTCTGCTAATCTGTAACTTTGAGTAAGTAACAAGTTAGCAACACTACCGCATAAACCCATTACAATAAAAATTATCAAATCTATTTTTGCGGGTAATATCCAATCTCCTTTGAAGAAAGTTGCTAGACCCAAGATTGAACAAAGAACGGTAAAATAAAAAGCAATTCTATAATTTGGTTCAGTTTTAGACAATGATCTAACGCTTATGGCTACACAAGCGAAAAAAATACAAAACACAATTGGAGTTATATAATAAAAATTTAAATCAATGAAAGCTGGCTGAACAATTAACAACATTCCAACAAAACCTAAAAATACAGCTGACCATCTTTTAATTCTAACTTTCTCAGATAGAAAGAAAATTGAAGCCACAGTAACAAATATTGGTCCTCCAAAAGTTAGTGATACCACATCGGCTAAAGGCAATTCTCTTAATCCGATAAATAATGCGATGATAGCTGCTGCACCTGTAGCTGCCCGGAAAGCGTGGAGCCCTGGTCTAGAGGTTTTATAAAAATCTAATAATTTATCTTTCGGAATAATAAAAAAAATTGGTATAAAACCAATAAAGAATCTCAGAAATAAAACTTGTCCTACAGGGTAGTAGTCGAGCCACTTTACACAGATATCCATTATGGAGAAGCAAACTACACTTCCGACCATGTACAATACGCCTATTTGATTTTTGGTAAGCAATTTATTATTCTCCTTCACTCATAACATATAAATAATATTATGCAAAAATGCTACTTAGCTCTTGGATGTTTTTGGAAACCTGAGGAAAATTTTAAAAATAAGCCTGGTATAATTGAAACTGAAGTTGGATATGCGGGTGGGGATAAGCTTGGTGTGACTTATAAGGAGGTTTGCGGAGGTAAAACGGGACATGCTGAAACCGTTAAACTAACGTTCGACGAGAAGATCATATCCTTTGAAAAAATACTTGATCTTTTTTTTAAAATGCACGATCCAACACAAAAAGATATGCAATTTCCAGACGTGGGGACACAATATAGAAGTGAAATTTTTTATATTGATGAAATTCAAAAAAAAACTGCTGAAAAAATTAAAAATATTTATAATAAAATTCATGGAGGAAAAGTTGAAACTAATATTTCTGAAATGAAAAATTATACAAAAGCTGAAGAATACCACCAAAGATATATTCAAAAAAATAGTAGATGAAACCTTTAGTATCAACAGGCTGGTTAGAAAAAAATTTAACTAAAGTCAGGATTATCGATGGTTCTTGGCATATGCCAGACTCTAATAGAAATTCTCTTGAGGAATTTAAGAAAAACCATATTCAAAATTCAGTTTTTTTTGATTTAGATAAAAACTCTAATCAAAGTTCAGATTTGCCACATATGCTGCCAGAAAAGACACAATGGGAAAGACTTAATTCAGATCATGGAATTAAAAATAGTGATCATATAATAATTTATGATAATTCAGATGTTATAAGTTCGTGTAGATGGTGGTTCAGCTATTTATTTTTTGGTCATGATCCTGATTTAGTTTCTGTTTTAGATGGCGGTTATAAGAAATGGGTGGGAGAGAGAAAAAAAGTTACAAACGAGATCAAAGTTTTTGAAAAATCTAAATACGTAGCTCAGGAAAAAAAATTAGTTTTTAATAAACAACAAATTATAGAAAATATTAATGTAAAAAAATTTTTAGTTGTTGATGCTAGAGGCGCAAAAAGATTTCATGGAATTAGTCCGGAACCAAGAAAAGGATTAAAAAGTGGAAACATTGAGGGGTCGAAAAATCTACCATTTCAAAATTGTATTAATTTGAAAGATAACTCTTTTAAAAATAAAGAAGAATTAAAAAGAATATTTAATGACTTTATGATCCTAAATACAAAAGAAAAGGTATTTTCTTGTGGTTCGGGCGTGACTGCATGTATTTTGGGTCTAGCTAATTCTATTATAAGTGGTAAAACTCCATTAGTTTATGACGGATCATGGGCTGATTATGGTCGAGAATAATTATGAAAACATCAACTAAGATTAAATCTTTCTTAATAGTATTTTTACTTGCAGTATTTGCGGTAATTACTGCTAGACATTTTATTGGTTTACACTTTCAAAAAAAATTCAGCGTAAGACCTGCGCCAGGTATAATTATTAAAACTGCAGAAAAGTCTTTATTTTACAAAAGTGTAGAAACATTCGGAACAGCTTTAGCTCAAAGTTCAAAAACTTATAGAATTAAAAAAGAAGATATAGTTGGTAATTTTAATATTGATGGACGTTTTGTTAAAAAGGGAGAAATAATTGCTGCTTTAAAAGATAATGAAAAAATCATCGCTGATTTTTCAGGAAAGCTTGGTAAAAGAGAAATTGCTCAGGGAGTACTAGGTTCTGAAAGTTTAATTATAACTTTAGATGATCTAAAAAAAATTATTATAGATATAAAAGTACCTGAAAGTTACGTTGGT
The DNA here is from genome assembly GCA_902582345.1 of uncultured Pelagibacteraceae bacterium. Taxonomy (GTDB): domain Bacteria; phylum Pseudomonadota; class Alphaproteobacteria; order Pelagibacterales; family Pelagibacteraceae; genus Pelagilacustribacter. The sequence goes on from CACHRU010000007.1 coordinate 27,862, forward strand.
ATTTTAAAAAAAGGACTTAAAGCAGAAATTTCCTCAAATACATTAAAAAAAATATTCAAGGGTAAAATAGAGTCTTTAAGTTCAAGGATCGATCCTTCAACCAGATCGATTTTGGCCAGAGTTGTTGTTAATAATGCTAATTATAAGATTATTCCAGGTCAACTTATGACAGTCAAAATTATTTATGATGAGATTAATCAAATTGGGGTGCCTGAAAGCGCGGTCACTATTCAAGGTAAAAAAGCTTTTGTTTATATTGTAAGAGGAGAAATTGCAGAAAAGAGAGATGTAGTCTTAGGAAAAAGAAACTTTGGTAAAGTTTCAGTTTTATCTGGGATTGATTTAGGTGATAAAGTGATCGTTGAAGGAATTTCAAAAGTAAGAGATAAGTCAAAAGTCAAGGTTATAAAAATTTTAGATTAATTTAAAAATGTTTTTAACAGATATATCAATTAAGAGACCAGTTGTTGCATCCGTAATGAGCTTAGTCTTAGTGATTTTTGGTTTAGTCACTTTTCAAGAAATTCCAACAGATGAATTACCCGACGTACAACCACCAGTAATTACAATTCAAACTGAATACAGGGGAGCCTCGGCAGAAGTTGTGGATACTCAAATTACCCAAAAAATTGAGGATTTTGTTGGAGGAACCCCAGGGCTTGAAACCATTGATTCTTTTAGTGAAGATGAAAGTTCAAGAATAACATTAACTTTTGACACTGGTCTTGATTTAGATGATGTTGCTAATGATGTAAGAAGTTCGGTCTCAAGGGTTTTGGACAATTTACCCGATGAAGCGAGCCCCCCTGAAATTTTTAAGCAAAGTGCAGGGATGAGAACAACGATGTGGCTATCATTTAGTTCGGAGAATTTATCTGATCTAGAGTTAACGGATTACGCAGATAGATATCTTACAGATAGATTTTCCACTGTTAAAGGTGTCGGTAGAGTAAGATTGGGTGGGGAAAGAGAAATTTCTTTAAGAGTTTGGCTTGATCCAGTTGCAATGGCAGCTAGAGATATTACAACCGAAGAAATTGAGAGTTCTCTACTTAAAGAAAATGTTGAATTTCCTGCAGGTCGTATTGAATCAAAGGATGTTGACTTAACAATAAAATTAGATAAAGCCTATCAAAATTTAGAAAATTATAAAAAACTACCGCTTAAAAGATCTAGAGATGGTTCAATTATTACCTTGAGTGATGTATCTAAAATTGAACTTGGCGCAGAGTCTACAAGAACATTATTTAAAGGAAATGGAAAACAAGTTGTCGGAATAGGGATTTATCAGCAATCTGATGCTAATACAATTGAAGTAGCTAATGGAATTAAAAAAACATTGGAGGAAATCAAGCCTACTCTTCCTCCAAATACTAAACTTGAAGTATCGTTTGACAGAAGTAATTATATAAAAAGTGCAATTAAAGAAGTTTATAAGACATTAATAATAGCATTAATTTTAGTCACTTTAATTATTTACTTTTTTCTTGGGAATATAAGGGCGCTCATAATCCCAATAATAGCTCTTCCCGTATCATTAATCTCAACTTTTTTATCTATATATTTTTTCGGTTTCTCAATAAATCTTTTTACATTGATGGCTTTGGTCCTAGCAATCGGTATTGTGGTTGATGATGCTATAGTTATGCTCGAGAATATTGTTAGAAGAATAGAAATGGGAGAAAGTCCATTAGTAGCTGCTTATAAAGGTGCGAAGCAAGTTTCGTTTGCTATTATAGCTACCACTGTAGTTTTAGTGGCAGTTTTTATTCCGCTTATATTTATAAAAGGTGTTACTGGAGTTTTATTTACTCAAACTGCGATAACTCTTGCGTCTGCAGTAGTAATTTCAAGTTTTGTAGCTCTTTCTCTAAGTCCAATGCTTGGGAGCAAATTTCTTAAAAAGAACATGAAAAAAAACAATTTGGTAATAAAATTTGAAAGATCACTTAAAAATTTATCTTATGTTTATAAAATTTCACTATTAAATTGGATAAATAAAAAAAAATTAGTTATTTCATTTCTAGTTGTAGTACTTTCTTTAACTGTATTCTTATTTAATTTTGCTAAAAAAGAACTTATAGCTTCAGAAGATAGGGGCGCTTTTTTTGTAATTATCAAAGCACCACAAGGATCAGGATTTAACTTTACTAAAAATAAAGCGGAAGAAATAGAAAAATTATTACTTCCAGATGTAGGTAAAGGGGAATACAGAAAATTAATAATGAGAGTCCCTGGATTTGGGAAATCTGCTAAACAAGTAAATAGTGGTTTTATAATTGTTCTTCTTGAACATTGGTCAAAAAGAGACCGACACGGAGTAAAAATAATGAGAGAGTCCTTTGGTAAAATTTCTAAAGTGCCGGGTGTTCTTGCGTTTCCTGTAATGCCTCAAGGAATAAGGACAGGAGGTATAGAAAGTCCAGTGCAGTTTGTTCTGTTAGGAAATACTTATGAAGAATTAATCAAATGGAAAGAAGCCATAAAACAGGAAGCGAGAAAAAATCCTGGATTAACAGCTATTCAAGATGATTTCGATCTAAATAAGCCTCAATTAAATATTAAAATTGATCAAGAAAAGGCTGCGGATTTGGGAGTTTCTACAGTTGATATCGGAAAAACAATAGAAACAATTTTTGGATCAAAAGTAGTAACAAAATTTACACGTGATGGTAAGGAGTACTCTATTATCCTACAAGGAGATATTAAAGATAGACAAGAACCTGATAGCATTAGTAAAATTTTTGTAAGATCTAAAAACAATAATAAACTTATTTCAATTGCAAATTTAGTCGATTATGAAGAAGAGGGAAAATCTCCTTTTTTATCAAGATTTAATCGACAAAAAGCTGTTACTATTTCAGCAAAACTAGTCGGTGATTACTCTTTAGATGAAGCATTAAAATTTTTAGTTAATACTGTTGATTTAGTGGCTCCAGGAGCTGGAATTGCATACAAAGGGGAAAGCGAGGAATATAAAAAAACTAATTACGAGCTTTATACAATTTTTATTTTAGCTTTAATAACAGCCTATTTGGCTATGAGTGCTCAATTTGAAAGTTGGAGACATCCATTAACAATAATGCTGACTGTGCCTCTTGCTATTTTAGGAGGGTTGTTAGGATTATTGGTAGTTGGTTCATCTTTAAATATATACAGTCAAATAGCTCTTATAATTTTAATCGGCCTTTCAGCAAAAAATGGAATTCTTATTGTTGAGTTCGCAAATCAATTAAGAAAAGAAGGTACCAAAATTGAGAATGCAATAATTGAAGCTGCAACTACTAGATTTAGACCTATATTAATGACAAGTTTATCAACAATTTTTGGTGTATTACCATTGATTATCGGTTCGGGTCCAGGTGCTGCTAGTAGGCTAACAGTTGGTATAACGATATTTGGTGGGATGTTGTTTTCTACTTTTTTTACTTTGTTTGTTATACCAATCATATATTCCATAATTGGAAAAAATACCAAAAGAATTGATTCAATTGAAATAGAATTAAGAAAACAACTTAAAAAATAATATATTTATTTTTATCAAGGTTTTTTTTGCATAAAGTAAGCTGTTTTCTATATTTGTCAGACATATCTTTTACTGATCGGGCGTAGATCACTGCTTTTTTGTCTTTAGAATAATTTTTATAATCACCCCATCCTTTATAGTAAGCTAAATACTGCCTGTAAGCATCTTTTTTTGAAATTTTTAATAATTTAGTTGTTTTATTTACGTACCAACCAATAAAATCTACTGAGTCTTTAAATCTTGCTCTTGTCGCAAGAGGATTATCCGTTTCATTTTTATACTGCTCCCAAGTACCTTTAACAGCTTGTGAGTAACCGAAAGAGCTAGAAGGTCTTTTAAAAGGGATTATTTTAAATAATTTTTCTCTTGGAGGTTTGGCAAGCCAATTAAAATCACTTTCTTTTTTTATAAATGCTAATTGAATATGAATCGGTACACCCCATTTCTCGTAAGTTCTCTTTGAATATTTGTACCACAAATACCTTTCTTCAAAAATAGCACAACTATTTTGTGTATTTTTTGGAATTGAGGAGCATGAAGTTATGAAGATAAAAATTATTAGAATAAATTTTTTTTGAAAATGAATCACATTATATTTATACTAAAATTCATCGAAGCTTTCTCCATTTTTCTGGTTCTATAAATGGCCCTCTCCACAAACCTAAGCGTTGTTTTTTTGCAAGATTTTCATCCTGAACATATTTTTTTGAATATTTTTTATACGCGATAGCGTAACCATTTCTTACCATCCATTTATTTAAATTAATTTTATCTAAATAACAGGTGGCCAAATATCTTTTATATCTATCTATTGAGTCAAATTTACATTTAATTTTTTTGTTACTTATTTTCTTTTTAAGTTTAATTTTGGAAACTAAACCACAGTCATATCTTTTATAAAATTTATAACTTATTATAAAAGAGATTGTAAAAAAATCCTTTTTACATTTTTGTTTTATTTCGGGAGAATCTATTCCCTCTAGTCTTATTTTATAAGAATTGATATGAACTGTATCGCCATCTATAATTTTTGGATTACCATATACCTCATCGGCAGAGGCATTTTGAATAAATAAAATAAAAATTATAAATACTCTAATCATTTTAAAAGCTTTCTTAAAAGAATAACTGCTACCACTCCCATCATATTTCCTAATAAATCATAAAATTCAAAAGCTCTATTAGGAATAAAATAGTGTAAAATTTCATAAAAAAGCGAGATGCAAAGCAAAAAAACTAAACTATTAATAAAATATTTTTTTTTATATCTAAAAATTTCTGATTGTACTGACAGAAAAAAGAATGCAAAAAAATGGTTTAAAGAACTTCCAAAAGTATTTTGTATCAAAATTGGTTGTTGATCAAAATTACCATAAATGAAATACCCAAGTAAACTTCCTGGAAAAAGATAAAGTATTGTTAAAATAGATAGGGAAAAATAGTAAATATATTCTATTATAAAAAAAAAATAATTTTTCATTATTGAATTAATATAGTACATAATATCCTATATAATTCTTATATGAGCAAATTAATACTTACTAGACATGGTCAAAGTGTATGGAATGCAGAAAATAGATTTACAGGCTGGGTCGATGTAGATCTTTCAGAAAAAGGAGTAAAAGAGGCAGAAAAATCAGGAGAGTTACTAAGAAAACTAAACATAAAAATTGATATTTCTTATACTTCTTATCTTAAAAGAGCTATTAGAACTTTAACCACAATACTTCAAAAAAATAAGCTTGAGCTTAAATTTAATACCGCGTGGCAATTAAATGAGAGACATTACGGATCTTTAACTGGTCTCAACAAAGAGGAAACTAAAAAAGAATTAGGAGAAGAGCAATTTAAAAAGTATCGAAGATCATGGGATGTATCTCCGCCGCCAATGCCTGAAAATAGTAAATATCAATCAAATTTTAGTCCGCTCAATAGTAGTATTCCAGTAGGTATGACACCATTTACTGAGTCTTTAAAAAATACTTATGAAAGAGTAGTTCCTTTTTATGATAAAGAAATTAAAAAAAATCTTTTAACAGGAAAAAATATCCTTATTTCAGCACATGGAAATTCTTTAAGAGCACTTTGTAAATTTATATTTAAGATTTCAGATAAAAAAATTAATGAGTTAGAAATTCCAACTGGAAACCCATTAATAATTGAATTTGATAAGGATTTAAATATTCAAAAATATTTTTACTTAGATAAAGCAAGAGCAAAAAATATCATCTAAAATCTTTTCTGATTAAACTTGAAATTTTTTTATACATTTCTTCAGTATTAATGTGGTAAAATTTTTGTTTACTCTCTATACCGAGAAGCTTTTTCGCTTTAATCAATTTGTCCCAAACTTCATTCATTGAAAAAATCTTTTTATCGATTAAATTTAAACCTTCTCTATCTATTAACTGAAGCCCGGTAAAAATGAATTCGTTTGTCACACCTTTTAAAACTAAATTTTCTTTTAGATTAAAATCTCCTTTAAAAGATGTGTCTAATGATAATTTCTTATCAACTAGCAGTAAACAAGGTTTTTTATTTTTAAAATAGATTTGCTCTAATAATTCCATCTCTTTTAAATAATAGTTTTCCCAAAGTGTATCGGGATTAATAACGAAAAATGGTTTTTTTTCAAAGAGTTTTGTTCCGTTTTTTACTCCACCTCCTGTATCTAGCAATAATTCTTTTTCATTTGAAATAATTATTTTAGCCCTAGTGTTATAACTGGAAATAAAGTTTTCTATTTGATCCGCTAAATGATGAACATTAATAATAATTTGATTTATACCGTAGCTATCGAGCAAGTCTATTGCTCTTTGAAGTAAATTTTTTTTGCCTATCTCAAGAAGTGGTTTTGGCGTATTTATGGAAAGAGGTCGCATTCGTGTCCCAAGACCTGCAGCAAGTATCATTGCATGCTTTACTTTCATAAACTATTAATTTTCCTCAGTTTTTTAATTTTAAGATATTTTTTTAAAATGGTATTTAAATTTTTAAAAATAGGATTTTGTAATCGTTTCTCAATTAAGTTCCAAGTATTAGGTAGGTATTTTAAATAATTAGATTTATTATCTCTTATATAAAGTCTTACAAATATTCCTAGGATTTTAAGATTTCTCTGAATTGAAAGTATGTCATAATCATTTTTTAGATGTTGAAAGTCTTGCTTTTTTAATTTTGAATTTAAATGATAAAATTTAAGCATATCATCCTGTAGATTGTTTTTAAGTTTTAATCTTACATCATCAAGACAAGACACAACATCGTATAATGGGTTTCCAATTATTGCGTCCTGACTATCAATTAAACCTAATAACTTTTTATTAATCATGATATTTGATGCATGAAAATCTCTATGAACGAATGTGTCATTTTTGAAAAAAAGCTTTTTATAAATAGAATTAAGCTCCTTTTTAAAAATTTTTTTAATTCGATAAAGTTTTTTATTTTTTGAACAATATTTAAGATACCAATCAAAAAATAAATCGGACTCTTTGTGAAGAGTTTGAATA
>CACHRU010000008.1 GCA_902582345.1 uncultured Pelagibacteraceae bacterium
GCTTATAAAGAATAAAGTAAAACAAGATAAACTTACTAGAAAACCTAATTTCTTGTTTAATTTTATTTTAGGTATTTTTCTAAAGCCTTGGGAGCTCAAATGGTATCTTGCATCTCCTCGTGAATAATTTTCTATTAAAAAAACTACTAATATTATTAAAAGTAATATGAAGGATAGTTGGTTTGCAGTGTGTAAATCATCAAAAGCTAGCCATGAGTTATAAATCGCTGTTGTCAAGGTTTGAACACTAAAGAAAGAAACAGTTCCAAAATCAGCTAAACATTCCATTGCTACTAATGCTAATCCCGCAACAATAGCGGGTCTAGCAGACGGCAAGATTACTCTAAAAAAACTTTCTTGTGCCGACAAACCTAAATTTTTGCTTACTTCAATTAGATTATTTGATTGATAAAAAAAGGTTGCTCTAGTCAAAACGTATACATAACCAAATAATGAGAAAGACATTGATAAAATAGCTCCTAAAATACCATCAAATTTAGGTATGTATTTATTATATTCCCCTTCCCCAAAAATAAAACTTAAGATAGCAAATAATGTTCCGAAGTTTTCAAAAAATGCTGTTAATGAATATGCATAAATATACGGTGGAACTGCAAAAGAAAGTATAAGCCCCCACTTTAAAAAATTTACCCCCGGAAAATCATAAAATGAAACATAATACGCAGAGAAAACACCAAATAAAAAAGTAAGAAATAAAACTCCTATAAGTATTATAAATGAATGACTTATATAAAGTGAAAGAAAAGTATTTGCTAATAGTTCAAAATAGGAGCTTGTTTGTCCAAAAAAACTTACAAATACTGTCAAAATAGGAAAAATTATTATTAATGAAATAATAAATGATGATATGAACCAGTAGTTTACTTTTTTCATTTTAAAAACCTCTGATTAAAGCGGCTGAATTGAATATTAAACATACATTTTAAACCAGAGGCTATATTGACGTCAAATCCTTAATTTTTTTTAAACATTGAGGATATAATTGCTTTTACTTCCTCAATTTTAATCTCAGAAACTTTTCTATGGGAAATTTTCTGTTCCATTTTTTTAGCCTCTGACATACAAGGCGAACAACCTGTTTTTAACTTGTTCAAGTTAATTTCTTTTTTAGTTGTTCGCCTCATATAATTAACAACTACTTCCAACCTGCTGCTGTCATTACTTCTAAGGCGTCTGCTTGCCTTTTTCCGTAATTAACAACTTTTGTTTTTAGATCTTGTTTAAAATCTAATCCCATATTTACAACAAGTGGATGTGGAGACACCCCTTTTATCATTGGGTACTCAAAAGTATTATTTACAATATGATTTTGAGCTTCCTCACTTAATAAAAACTCAACTAATTTTATTGCATTGGCTTTATTGGGTGCACCTTTAACAAGTCCTGCACCACTAATATTCATATGAGTTCCTCTTCCATCTTGATTGGGAAAGAAAGGTTTTACTTTTTTAGCTGCTTCTTGTTGTTCAGGTCCTTTTTTTCCAGAAAGCATAAGTGCTAAGTAATAAGTATTAGCTACTGCTATATCCGCTTCTCCTGCGGCAACAGCAAGTATTTGGGCTCTATCATTACCTTTGGGCGATCTAGCCATATTTGAAACCATGCCTTTTGACCAATCAGCAATTTTACCTTTTCCATTATTTTTTATTAATGAAGCTACAAGTGATTGATTATAAATATTATTTGAAGCTCTTATTACTAATCTGCCTTTCCATTTTGGATCAGCTAAACTTTCATAGGTCAACCCTGCCAATTCGGCACCGCTTACTCTTTCTGGAGCGAAGTATACTATTCTCGCTCTTTTTGCTATACCAGTCCATTTCGAAGTTCTAAAGTTACCAGGAACAGCTGATTTGATAGCTGTACTTGTAAGCCCTCCTTGAAGGTTGGCCTCAAAAGCACCAAGTCTTCCTGCATCTGCTGTTATGTAAAGATCAGCTTTACTATCGTCTCCCTCTTCAATAATCCTTTTTTCTAATGCACCAGATTTACCTGATACAACATTTACTTTAATTCCAGTTTTTGCTGTAAATTTTTCATAAAGTTGTACATCAGAGTCGTAATGTCTTGCACTAAAAATATTTACTTCATTAGCTAATAAGCTTCCTGAAAGAAAAACTAAATAAGCTAACGCTGATAACAATATTTTCCTCATTTTACCTCTTTTTTTTGATAATGATTATCATTTACAACAATCTAATAATGATTATCATTATCAATAATGACGCACCTCATAAATGTGTTATTCGCCATTTAAGTGTATAAGCTAAATATGCCAGGGAGAATTGTTGGGCTAGGATTTATAGGTAAAAATTTGAGGCCACTATTAAGCATTTTGAAAAGAAAAAAAGCAATAATTTATGCAGCGGGAATATCTAACTCTAAAACAAGAAGTGAGAGAGAATTAAGAAAAGAAATAAAATATCTAAAAGAATATATTAAGAATAAATTAGGAAATAATTTGCTGATATATATAAGCACATGTAGTCTAACAGATAATAATCGTAATAAATCTGCATATGTAAGAAATAAAAGTAAGATTGAAAAATATATATCAAAAAATTCACTTAACTATTTAATTATAAGACTTCCTGAAGTTGTCGGGAAAAATCTAAATAAAAACACTGTGACCAATTTTTTTTTAAATAATATTAAATATAAAAGAAAATTTATTTTATGGAAAGGTGTAAAAAGGAATATTTTAGGTATCTCAGAAGTAGTAAAACTTATTAGGTCGTCTTTGGAACTAAATTTAAAAAATAAAATTATAAATATAGCTAACCCTTATTTTGTTGAACCAATGGATATAGTCAATAATTATGAAAAAATTTTAAAAAAAAAGGCTTTTTATAAAATTAAAAAGATTAAACAAAAAAAGTGGTCTATAGACCTAAAGTTGACTAAAAAAATAATTAATAAATCAAAAATAATTCTTAAAAAGAATTATTTAAATGAAGTTTTAAGAAAATATTTATGATTGATATATCTATAGTGATACCAGTTTATAATAGTAGTGAAATTTTATCTGAATTAGTAAAAAAAATATACCAGTCAATTAAAGATGACTTTAATTTTGAAATTATTTTAATAAACGATAAGAGTGCAGATAATAGCTGGGATAAGATCAAGGAATTAACTTTTAAATATAAAAATTTACAAGGAATTAATCTGGAGCAGAATTATGGTCAACATAATGCGATAATGGCGGGTCTTAACAATGTTAAAGGGAAATATATTGTGATGATGGATGATGATTTACAACATCCGCCAGAAAATATTAAAGATATAGTCGCAAAATTAAAAGAAGGTAATGAAGTATGTTATGTTAAATATATAAATAGAAAACATGCAAAATGGAAAATTTTCGTTAGTTGGTTAAATAATATAATTTCAAGTCTTCTAATTTCAAAACCTATAGGAGTTTACACGTCTTCCTTTAAAGGTATTACCAAATCAATAAAAAATGAAATTATAAAATATAAAAAACCACAAGTTTTTATTGATTGGCTTATACTAAGAGAAACAAAAAAAATTTCTACCATCAATGTACATCATTTAAAAAGATATTCGGGAAAAACAAATTATAGCTTTAAGAAATTGATGCTATTATGGTCTAACATGGTTATAATTATCCCTGTACTCCCTTTCAGATTTTCTTCGATCTTTTTAATCATTTCAAAAATTATTGTAAAAACTTTCATTTATAGACTGGTAAGAGAAAAAAACCCTATGGAGCAATATATTATAAAAGAAAAAACATGACACAAAGATACCATTTTCATGATTTATACAATATAGTTTGAATATGAATTTTAATAGATACACAAATCTTGCAACTAACAACTATCTTCTCAAAAAATATCCTATTAGTCTTGTTCATTTTGTTACTAATAGATGTAATGCAAGGTGTTCTTTTTGTTTTATTGATTTTGATAATCCAAAAAACATTCAAAGGAGAACTATCAGTTGATGAAATTGAAAAGCTGTCAAAAAATTTAGGTAATAGTATACAAAATATCAATCTTACAGGTGGTGAACCTTTTGCAAGGAAGGAACTAAAAGAAATATCAGAGATTTATATTAAAAATGCAAAAGTTGGTTCTTTATTTATAACTTCTAATGGGAGTTTGCCAGATCGTATTGAAGATTATTTGAACAATTTAGTTCCAAAATATCCAGATACAAAATTTGTTTTTTCATTCTCCATAGACAATATTGAAGACAAGCATAATAAAATCAGAAAAATAGATAATCTTTTTCAATCATGCATGGAGTCTTATAGGATTGTTCAAAAATACGGGAATAATGTTTATGGTAATATTTCAATTACTGTTTCTTTAGAAAATTACCATGAGATAGAGCAAATTTATGAAAAATTAATAAATAAATACAATGTAAAAGCCCTAACAGCTGTAATAGTAAGAGATGAAGGAATTTATAAAACACCTAAGGAAGATAAAGAAAAACTTTTAAAATCTTATAAGTGGTTAACAGAGCAAATACAAACCGATGAAGATAAAAATATTCTGCAAGGATACAATAGGAAATCCTTACAAGGAAGACTGCAAAATAAAAAAAATAGAATAATGTATAAAAACATTATATCGACTTACCTAAACCCCCAGTTCATTTCACAGTGCTATGCTGGATCACTATTTGGTGTGATATCAGCTGATGGAAAAGTTTATCCATGTGAAATCTTGAATGACTCGTTAGGTTCGCTGAGGGATTACAACATGGATTTTATGAAACTTTGGTCAGATAAAAAAGCTAAAGAAACAAAAAAATGGATCAAAGATACAAAATGTAATTGTACTTATGAATGCGCATGGTCTTTTAACATTCTAGGTAATATGAAGTATCAAAAAGATTTATTGATGGCTGCCCTTGGCAAGAAAGATTAATTTGTCCAACAAATGTTCAATAATTATTCCTTGTATAAAATTTAATTCAGAAGTTAAAAAATGTATAAATGAGTGTCTTAAACAAAAAAAAATTAATGTAAAAATTTTTGTTGTAAGTGATTTTAAATTAAATAAGAAAATTAATTCAAAAAAAATTAAATATCTAAATTATGGTAAAATACACATGAGTGAAAAAAGAAATAAAGCAGTTTCACTGTCAAAAGACAAATATATAGCTTTTATTGACTCTGATGCATATCCAACAAAAGAATGGATTTATAACGCTATTAAGTTACTTAGGAAAAATTCTAAAATCCACATGGTAACTGGTCCAGATTTACCATTCCCAAATCAAAAAGGTTGGTCTTATGATATTGGTTTAGCTCACAAGAGTTTTCTCTTATCAGGATCAAAAGTTTTTAGAAAAAATGTAAAAGGTGAAACATTTGTGAGTCAAGCTTCATCTTGTAATATGGTTTTAAGAAAAAATATCTATCAAAAAGTTGGGGGTATGAATCAAAAAATTTATATTGGAGAAGATATTGATTTATGCGATAAATTTAGCAAATATGGGAAAATAATATATTCACCATTTGTCAAAATTTTTCATAAATCAAGAGATTTAATACCTTTTATTAAACAACGATATGCATATGGAACTTGTATAGACCACATATTTTCTAGAGGAGTTTTTCTTAATAACATTCAATATCTCGTTCCATTATTTATTACTTTATATATTTTTCTGCTTCCTTTATTTCAATTATTTGATCAATTAAAATATCTCTATAATCTTTCGTTTATAATCTTTAATTTAATTATTTTTTTTGAAGTTATAAGGATATCTTTGAGTCCAAAAAGAATAATTAAAGTATTTTTCATAGTTTACTTAGGTTTTATTCTTTTTGGTTTAGGGTCTTTATTTAAGTTTCTGGGGCTAACAAAAAACATTAAACAGATATACACGTCACATAACAAAAATATCTAATATAATAAATCAATTATCTTGACTTGATATTATCTTGAGGAACAATTTTTTGTGTAATTCTATCAAGTACAATGGCCAAAATTACAATACCTGTACCTCCTATTACTGCGCCGCCAATGTCTAGCCTTCCTAACGCTACGTACACTGTTAATCCTAAACCACCTGCTCCGATCAAAGCTGCTATCACAACCATAGAAAGGGCTAGCATTAATGTTTGATTTACACCTGCCATTATAGTTTTCATGGCTAAAGGAATTTCTATTTTAGTAAGAATTAAAAATCTAGATAAGCCCAAACTTGCTCCAGCCTCTTTAAAACCTCTACCTACTTGTCTAATACCTAAATTTGTAAGTCGTATTATTGGAGGTAAAGCAAAAATAATAGTTGCAACAACACCTGGTGTTAAACCAACTCCAAAAAGCATTACGACTGGAATTAAATAAACAAAACTTGGAATTGTTTGCATTATATCTAATATTGGACGAAGAATAGCTTCAAAGATATTGCTTCTGGATGCACCTATCCCAAGTGGTATTCCAATTAACATACAAAATATAACAGCAGTAAATATCATTGCGAGAGTTGTCATTGTCTCTTGCCATAAGTCAACTAGATCTATAAAAATTAAGCTTATAGCAGCCAGTACTGCAAATTTAATTCCATTAGTTTTATATGCAAAAAAAATAAATATTAAAATTACTAATGGAAAAGGAATAAAATTAAATAATGAGTCAAGTCCATTTAGAGTTGCATCGATAGGAGCAGACAATTTTTTAAAGAGTGGTCGTTGCATGAACAACCACTCTTTTATATTTTTTTCAATCCATTCTGCTATTGGAATGTATATTTCGTAGTCAGAAGGAGAAAGTTTTAAGCTCACTGAACTTAAAAATCTCCTTACTTAATCCAACTGTCGAACGTACTCTGGTTCGCTTTTATCCATTCAGCAGCATGCTTTTTGATTGCTCTTTCGCTTTTTTCTCCAGCGTTCATTTTCATGTTTTGCGCTGCAATATCCGCAAGTGGTATAGATGCTTTCGAGAGCATTTTTTTCACTTTTGGATTAGCTTTTAAGAAATCAGCATTAGCTGCAGGACGTATATCGTCTGCACCAAAACCCATGTTAATTTTAGACTTTGTTGCATTAGATACTGCTACTTTTTTCGTAGCGCTGTATGGAACTTCTATCCAAACAACATCTTGTCCAAGCTTTAAAGCACCAACTGTCCAATTCGGTGTCCATGTATAAAATAATACTGGCTTACCGTTTTTATATTTAGCTACTACGTCAGCCATAGAAGCAGAGTAGTCAGCTTTTACTGGATTTATAAAGTCGCCTAAACCTAGTTCAGCAAAGTGTTTAGTGATTTGTTTCTCACAACCCCAACCTGGAGGGCAAGCTACCATGTCTGCTTTACCGTCTCCATTTGAGTCAAATTTTGCTGCGTGTTTTTTAATGTCCATTACGCTTTTGATACCTAAGCTATCAGCTGATTTTTTATCAATTAAGTAGCCTTGTAAGCCACCTTTTTTCATAACGTAACCAACTTTTTTTACTTTTCCTTTAGCTTCTTTGATGTAACCATCATGTGTACCAAACCAGCCATTTACCCATAAATCAAGATCTCCTGCTGCTGCAGCAACATAGAAAACTGAAGGTTTAATAGCTTTAGGCTCTGTTACTTTATAACCCATTTTTTCTAAAGCTTGTTTATATATTTCAGCTTGAAAATAACCAGTATCCCAGTTTGCTTTAGCCATTTTTATTTCGTTGGCTAAAACAGCACTTGTGATAGTGATTGAAGTAATTAAAGCAACTATTAATTTAAATAGTTTCATTTTTCCCCCTAATTAATTAATTAATATTATTAAAAACTAGCATGTATAATTATTAAATGTAACCGTTATACAACTAAAAGGTGAGTTTTATTTCAAAAATGTAAGTAAAACGGGTGTTATTTAAGAAATTTTTAAGTTTAAATTAATTAATCCAGCTATCAAAAGTGCTTTGATTAGCTTTTATCCATTCTTCAGCGTGTTTCTTAATAGCCTTTTCACTTTTTTCGCCAGCGTTCATCTTTAGGTTTTGCTCAGCGATATCTGCTAATGGTATAGAGGCTTTTTTTAACATTTTTTCAACTTTTGGATTGGCTTTTAGAAAATCAACATTTGCTGCAGCTCTAATATCATTTACACCAAAACCCATATTTAATTTAGATTTTGTTGCATTTGGTACTTTAACTTCTTTTGTTTCGCTGTAAGGCGCTTCAATCCAAACAACATCTTCTCCTAATTTTAATGTTCCAACTGTCCAGTTTGGCGTCCAAGTATAAAATAAGATTGATTTTCCATTTTTGTATCTTGAAATTGTATCAGCCATAGATGCAGAGTAATCGGCTTTTAATGGATTAATAAAATCTCCAAGACCAAGTTCTTCAAAATGTTTTGTAATTATCTTTTCACATCCCCACCCTGGGTGACATGCTACTAAATCAGCTTTTCCATCACCATTTGTGTCGAATTCTTTTGCATGTTTTTTGATATCCATTATTGATTTTATATTGAATTTGTCAGCAGTTTTCTTATCAATTAAATAACCTTGTAAACCACCCTTTTCTACAACATATCCTACAGGTTTAACTTTTCCCATTGATTCAGTTACATAGGTATTATGATTATCAAACCATCCGTTTACCCATAAATCCATATCACCTGCAGCAGCTGCTACATAAAAAACTTGGGGTTTCATCACAGTGGGGCCAGACACTTTGTAACCCATTTTTTCTAAAGCTTTTTTATATATTTCTGCTTGAAAATAACCTGTATCCCAATCAGCTTTTCCCATTTTAATTTCTTTAGCATTTAAAGAAGTTAAAAAAAATAATGCGCTTATGATTGATATAATAAATTTCATGTTTAGAGATTAAGATAATTTAATAGATATTGAAAATTGAGATTTGTCGCAGTATTGAATTAACTTCTTTTACAGGCTGTACATAAACCGTAAAATTCTAAATTATATTTCTTGTAAATCATGCCTGTTTTATCTTGAAAATTTTTAAGATATTTAGAAAGTTTTTGGTCGCTTATTTCAGTAACCTTTTCGCATGTTTCACAAATTGAGAAAGCTGTAGCTTTAGAAATATCACAATTTGAATTTTTACAAGCCACAAATGCATTTCTGCTTTCTACTTTATGAATTTTTCCAAGCTTAATTAATTTTTCTAAAGCTCTATAAACTTGTAAAGGTGCTTTGATACCTTTTTTTTGAACATTAAATAAAATTGAATAAGCTTTTAAAGGTTCGTTGGCTTTTTCAATGATATCTAAAATTATTTTTTGATTTTTAGAAAGAGTTTGTATCTGAGCCATATTTTATTTTACCAATTAACTTTCATTTTTTCAATTCGGAAAATTTTTTTGTTTTAATAAGTGAAATTAAAAATAGTAGTAAAGCAGCAGTTATTATTGAAGGACCGGATGCTGTATTAAATTCTAAAGAAGAAAACAATCCTATTAAAATTGATAATAATCCTCCAATCGTGGATAAAAGAGCCATTTGTATAGGATTATTTGAGATATTTCTTGCTAACGCTGCTGGAATAATAAGCATTCCAGTTATTAAGAGAAGCCCAACTATTTTTATTGAAATAGCAATTATTGCTGCCATCAAAATTGTAAATATTGCATTATATCTATCAGGATTCATTCCTTCCGCTTTAGCTAAATCATAATTTATTGTTGAAGCAAACAAAGGTTTCCAAATAATTTTTAAAATTATTAAGATAAATAAGCCACCGCCCCAAATTAATAATAAATCGTTTTGACTTACAGCTAATATATCGCCAAAAAGTAATCCCATAACGTCAAATCTAATAGTTGTTAAAAATCCAATGATTACAAGTCCTATTGCTAGTGATGAATGAGCTAATAAACCTAATAAAGCATCGTTAGGAAGATTTGTTTTAGTTTGTAATTGAAGAAGGAAAATAGCTATAACCGCTGATATTAAAAAAACTGATAAAGCAATATTAAGTTCAAATACCAAAGCCATAGTTACACCTAATAAAGCTGAATGTGCAAGTGTACCTGCAAAAAAAGACAATCTTCTCCAAATTACAAAACATCCTATTGGACCTGTTATTAAAGCTATTCCAATTCCTGCAAGTAAAGCTCTTATAAAAAAATCATCAAGCATATTATTTTTGATCTATTGTTCCGTCTGGAGAGTGAGTATGATCATGTTTATGTTCGTAAAGGGATAAGATATTTGAAGCTCTATCACCAAATAGCTCCTTATACTTGCTATCTTGAACGACATGATGCGGTGTTCCAGAACAACAGACATGTCCATTTAGGCATAATACATAATCAGTAGCAGACATTACTACATGCAAATCATGTGAGATTAAAAGTATTCCACATTTCATTTTGTCTGAAATTTTTTTGATTAATTCATATAAGGCAATTTCACCTTTAAAATCAACACCTTGTACAGGCTCATCAAGAACTAATAATTCTGGTTGTTTAGAGATGGCTCTTGCTATCAATACTCTTTGAAACTCGCCTCCAGATAAATTACTTAAACTTTTATTTTTTAAATGTTCAACACCTGTTAAATTTAAAGCTATATTTATTTGATCCTGGGTTAATTCTTCTGTCAAAGTCATAAAATCCGAAACTCTGATTGGTAAGGTCCAATCTATTGAAATTTTTTGAGGCACGTATCCAATTTTATTAGTGTATGTTTTAACTTTGCCATCTATTTTTTTATATATTCCCAGTGCAATTTTTGCTGTTGTTGATTTTCCAGAACCATTTGGACCTATCAACGTAACTATTTCACCTTGTTTAACTTCAAATGAAACACCTTTAACTAAAGATTTATCATTCATAGAAACGCCGACATTTTCAACCTTTAGTAGAACTTTTTTTTTATTTTCCATAATAAAACCCTTGACCTTAAATATGTTATATTATAACAAACGTTACATTATAACACTATGATAAACAAATTTTTAAAGCTTACAATTACTTTATTTTTTACTTTTGCCATAAATTTTTCAGCAAATGCTGAAATTAAAGTTGTAGCTTCTATTAAACCTATACATTCATTGGCAAGCTATTTAATGGATGGTGTAGGTAAACCAGATTTAATTGTAGATGGATATAATTCTCCTCATGGATTTGCATTAAAACCATCGCACGCTAAAATGTTACAAAATGCTGACCTAGTTTTTTGGGTTGGTGAAGACTTAGAAGCTTTTTTAGAAAAACCATTAAAATCAGTAGCAAAAAAAGCTGAAAAAATAGAATTAATGGAAATTAAAGGATTAAAAAAATTAGAATTTAGAGAAAGAAACATATTCGAAGGCCATGATGACCATGGACATGACGATCACAAAGAACACGGTCATAAAGAGGATAAACACGATGATCACAAAGAACACGGTCATAAAGAGGATAAACATGATGATCACAAAGAGCACGGTCATAAGGAAGATAAACATGATGATCATCACGAACATGCTCACGGTGAACACGATCCACATATCTGGCTTGATCCAATGAATGCAAAAGTAATTTTAAGTGAAATGGCAGAGCATCTAATTGAAAAAGATCAAGAAAATGCATCTAAATATAAAGCTAATTTAAAAAAAGCACACAAAGATTTAGATAAACTTACGAAAAAAGTAAAATCTGAATTAAATAAAGATTTTAAATCAATTGTTTTTCATGACGCCTACCAATATTTTGAAAAAAGATTTGATGTGAATGTCTTGGGAGCTTTCACAGTAAATACAGATGTATTACCTGGTGCAGAACAATTGTCTGAAATTAGAGAAGTGATTGAACATGAAAAAGTAAGTTGTGTATTTTCTGAACCTCAATTTAACCCTGACATAATCAAAGCAGTAGCGAAGGATACAAATATTAGGACTGGAGTTATAGATCCATTAGGAGCTACCCTAAATCCAGGAAAAACTTTGTATTTCGATTTAATTAAGAATATGTCTTCGTCTTTTAAAAGTTGTTAATTATTTCATCTTTCAATAACTAAAGTATCTTTTGATCCACCACCCTGCGAACTATTAACAATTGTACTTCCTTTTTTGAGAGCAACTCTTGTTAATCCCCCTGTAGTTACCCATGAAGTTTTACCAGCTAAGACGAAGGGCCTTAAATCTAGATGCCTCGGCTGAATTCCTTCCTCTGAAATTGTTGGTGTAGTTGAAAGTATCTCTAATGGTTGTGCAATATAATCCTCTGGTTTAGATTTAATTTTTTCTATCATTTTATTTCTTTCATCTTTTGATGATTTTGGTCCAATCAATATTCCATTTCCACCTGATCCGTTAGTTGGTTTTACTACTAATTTTGAAATATTTTGAATTACATGGTCTTTATGAATTTTTTTTCTACATAAAAAAGTTTGAACTTGTTTTAGTTTTGGCTCTTCATCCAAATAAAATTTTATCATTTTATCTACATAAGAGTAAATTGCTTTATCGTCTGCAATTCCTGTGCCAGGAGCATTAACTATACCGACATTTCCTTTTCTCCAGCACTTAAATAATCCTGGCACACCAAGAACCGAATGTTTATAAAAAATTTTTGGATCTAAAAAATTATCGTCAATTCTTCTATAAATACAATCAACTTTAAGAGGGCCTTTTACAGTTTTCAAATAAACAAAATCTTTTTCTACAAATAAATCCTTACCTTCAACTAAAGCTATCCCCATTTGCTCAGCAAGAAATTTATGCTCAAAATATGCGGAATTATAAATGCCTGGAGTAAGTACACACATGTGAGGATTTTTAGTTCTTCTTGGAACACACTCGAGCATGCAATGATATAGTTTATTTGGATATTGATGAACTGATGCAACTTTATATTTTGTAAACAATTCAGGGAAAACATCTCTCATTACCATTCGATTTTCTAACATGTACGAAACTCCTGATGGAACTCTAAGATTGTCTTCAAGAACCTTAAATTCACCATCAATATTTCTAATTAAATCAACACCAGATATATTAGACCAAGCTTTGTATTTTGGTGAAAAACCATAACATTCTCTTAAATAATGTGGTGAATTAAAAACAAGCTCTTCAGGAATAATATTATCTTTAAAAATTTTTCTATCGTTGTAAACATCATCTATAAAAAGATTCAAAGCTTTTACTCTTTGTAGCAAACCCTTTGAAACTTTAGCCCAATCTTTCTTGAGTATTATTCTTGGTATAATGTCTAGAGGCCATTTTTTTTCATGAAGTTTTTTACCAGATTCATAAACTCTAAAATTAATACCCCGAGCACTAATCGTGCTTGCACAGTTTTTTTCTATTTCATTTAATTTTTTAATACCGTGTCTCTCTAGTATATGTGATATTATTATTGCTTGTCTTCGTAGTTTATGGTCTGAATTAAGATACTCGTCATAGGTCTTTTTAGAGTCGTATTTTTTCCATAAATTGTCCATTTTGTTAATTTTTAACAAATTGAGCAGATTATCAAATGCACAAATTAGATAATAGATATGATAATAAAGAATTGAATAATTGATGTTTTTTAAATAATAATTCACCATGACTTATTGCGTAGGCATAAAAACTAATGAAGGAATAGTCCTGGCATCAGACTCGAGAACAAATGCGGGTTTAGATAACGTTAATATTTACTCTAAAATGCTGACGTACGATGTTGGAGATAGAACCGTCATTATTGTTACTTCAGGAAACTTAGGAACGTCTCAGGCAGTATTTAAATCCATTGAGAAAGACATCAATGATAAAAAAGCCTCCATTAGTCTTAATACGTGTAAAGATTTTGAACAAATTGCATCTTACATTGGTAAACTTAATACAAAACATTCTTCACCAGATGGCATAAATACTGACAGTCTAGTGTTAGGATCTACATTTATTATAGGAGGTCAAATACGTGGGCAACATTTAGAATTGTATATGGTTTATCCTCAAGGAAATTACATTAGGCCTGCAGACAGCAAACCTTACTTAGTTATAGGCGAAGTAAAATATGGAAAACCTATTCTTGACAGAGTTATAACTCCAAATGTTTCAATTGGTGATGCATCTAGATGTGCCTTAATTTCAATGGACTCGACTCTTAAGAGCGACTTAACAGTCGGTCCTCCAATAGATATTGCTGTTTACAAAAAAGATCAGCCAAAGATATCTTATCTTAAATGCCTTAACACTAGTGATGAAGACTATTCTAGAATTTGCAATCAGTGGTCAGAAAAAGTAATTCAAGTGTTTGATACTTTTCCTAAATTTGATTGGGAAAAATAATCTTTAGTCTAAATCTTTTAAAGGTTGTTAACTTAGAATTTAATTTCCAATATAATGAAGATTGAGTGTTCTAGTATGATCTTCTAATCTATGTTCAAATAAATATAGCCCCTGCCAAGTACCAAGTATCAAATTATTATTCTTTATTGAAAGAGATAGATGGGAACTAGTTAATGCAGATTTGATATGAGCAGGCATATCATCCATTCCTTCGGTACTATGAATATATCTTTCATCCATTGGAACTAATTTATTAAAAAAATTTTTCATGTCACTCATTACATCTGGATCTGCATTTTCTTGTATCATGAGAGAAGCGCTTGTGTGTAGAATATTTATATTTAAAATGCCTGTATCTAATTTTTCATTTTTAATCCAACTATCTACTTTTGAGGTAAAATTATAAAGATCTTGACCTTGAGTATTTACTTTAATTTGATGAAATTTCTGTAACATGCTATTTAAGTTCACCTATATACACACCAAGTGATAGAGCTGTCTCAACAAGAGGATCATCTCTTTTTACATCTCTATAAGTTTTTATTCCTTCATCGATTGCAACGTCCACTACCCTTCTATTATTCCAAGCAACCATTCTGTTAAATTTTTTATTTGCCAAAAGATCAACTGCATAAACTCCAAATGCACTTGCTAAAATTCTATCACTCGCAGTTGGTGGGGCACCCCTTTGAACATGTCCCAAGGTAGTCACTCTACATTCAATGTCTGTTTTTTTCATTATTTCACTTGCTATATAATCTCCTATACCGCCTAATCTTTTCTCACCATCCATATATTTATGCATTACTTTTGAGCCATCTTCTTTTTTTACCGCTTCTGCTACAATGATTAATGAATGTTGAATTTTATTTTTTTTCATTTCATTAAGTTTTTTAATAACACCATCAATTGAATATTTTATCTCGGGGATCAAGATCACATCAGCACCTCCAGCTATACCCGCATTTAATGCTATATGACCTGCGTCTCTACCCATAACTTCTAAAATCATAGATCTTCTGTGGCTAGCAGCTGTAGATTGCAAATTATCTAGCGCTTGAGTAGCTGCGTATACAGCAGTATGAAATCCAATTGAATTTTCAGTTGCTCCAACGTCATTATCTATAGTTTTAGGTATTGCAACTATGTTCATTTTGCCTTTGTCCGCTAATTTTTTTAAAATTTGCATACTTCCATCACCTCCGATTATAATTAGTCCATCTAAATTTAAACTTTTATATCCCTCAATTATAAAGTCGGAGTTATCTATAACTTTACCGTTTTTTGGAAATTTAAAGGTATTTCCTTTATTGTTTGAACCCAAAAAAGTTCCTCCTTGTCTTAGTAAATACCCTTTAAAGGTTTCATGAGTTAACTTTTCTACATCTACAGGTCTTTTAGTTAAACCAATCGTTCCATCTCTTATACCAAAAACCTCCATATTATATTTTGTTTTAGCTCTAAAAAAAATTGACCTTATGGCTGCGTTTAGACCTCCACAATCACCACCGCTTGTTAATATTCCAATTTTTTTAATATTGCCCATTAAGAAATTTATTTTTTCAGATTTCATGCTAATATAGCATACCTTTTTTAAATAATGGAAAAAAAAGCTAAAATAATTGCAACTCTTGGCCCGGCCATATCATCAACCTCTCAATTAAAAAAGATTATAGAGCTTGGTGTTGATGCGTTCCGAATTAATTTTAGCCATAATACAAAAAATATCAAAAATGTTGTCAATAAAATAAGAATTTTAGAAAAAAAAACAAAAAAAAGAATTGCGATTATTGCAGATTTACAAGGAATAAAATTAAGAATAGGAAAAATTAAAGATAAACAAATCAAAATAAAAAAAGGCCAAAATTTTATATTTGATTTGAATAAAAAAGAAGGAAACACATCAAGAGTAAGTTTACCTAATTCGTTTATATTTAAAAAAATTAAAAAAAATAATATTGTTCTTATAGATGACGGTAAGTTTGCTTTTAAAGTTTTAAAAAAAAATAAAAAAACAATTTTGACTAAATGTTTAAGTCAAAATTGCTTTCTCTCAAGTAACAAAAGCTTGCATGTATCAAATATTTCTTTTCCATTTAATAATCTAACTTCTAAAGATAAAAAGGACATTAAAATTGCAAAAAAAATTGGATGTAATTGGGTCGCTCTATCCTATATTCAAAACACGAAATTAATTCATCAGACAAGAAAGCTTATATCAAAAGATATGGGAATAATTTCAAAAATCGAAAATAAGTTAGCACTAAAAAATATTAATGAAATAATTAAAGCAACAGATGCTGTAATGATTGCTCGTGGAGATTTAGCAATTGATATAGGTCATAGCGAAGTGCCAAAAATACAGCTTGGTTTAATAAAAAAATGCAACAATTATTCTAAATCAGTAATTGTAGCCACCCAAATGCTTGAAAGTATGATCGAAAATTATACAGCAACAAGAGCTGAAATAAATGATATCGCTACAGCAATTTTTCAAGGTGCTGATACTGTTATGCTTTCAGCCGAAAGTGCTGTCGGTAAATACCCATTACAAGCTGTTAAGACTATGGCCAAAACAATTGTTTCAACTGAGAAATACAAAAAAGAACACATTGAAGATTTTAAAAGCTCCATTGATGCAAAAAAAGATCCAATAAAATCTATAATTTTATCTGTGAAAGACTTAGCTTATAATTCTTCTGTTAAAGCTATAATCGCATTTTCAAACTCAGGAAAAACTGCGAAAATAGTTTCTGCAATGAGACCAAGGGTAAAAATAATAACAATATCTCCTAATATAAATATAAGTAGACAAATGTCATTATTGTGGGGGGTCAAATCTGTGAATAGAAGAGATGCCAATGGTTGGAGTGATATGATGAAGATTTCAAAAGAAATTATAAAGAAAGATAAAGAAATTAAAAAAAATGATTTTGTGGTTATTACTGCGGGGTTACCATTTGGTAATGCGAGCATGACGAACATGATAAGACTATATAAAGTAGGTTCATAAATGGAAAAAAAATATAATATAGGAGAAATTCTTTCAGCAATTGATGAACTTAACTTAGAAAAAAAGGTAATCCTTGAAAAAAAAAAGTCAACAACTCATAAAAATGAGGAAATTCCTGTTGATACAATTAGAATTATAGAGGAAGCTGAAAAAAATTTAAAGTCGAGATAATTTTTTTTCCCACTGTATAGAACTTTTCACTAGAATATTTAGCTTATTAAATTTAGGTTTCCACTTAATAAATCTGAGTAATTTTTTATTATCAGCTATAATCTTTTCCATATCACCTTTTCGTCTTTTTAATATTGATATCTTAATGTTTTTTTGAAGTTGTTTTTTGAATTCATTTAATACACTTAAAACAGAAATACCTTTTCCATAGCCACAATTTAAGATTATAGAGGTATTTTTAATTGAAATTTCTCTTAAAACTTTTATGTGCACTTCTGCTAAATCGTAAACATGAATATAGTCCCTAATGGTTGTTTTATCTGGTGTTTTATAGTTTTTTCCAAAGATTTTAAAGATTGGTTTTTTCTTTAGAATTTCGGCAGAAAAATTTTTAAACAAGTGTCCCCCTTTATTTATTAAACCAATTTTTCCAGATGGACTAGCACCTACTACATTAAAGTAACGTAAAATTCCGTAATTTATTTTTTTTTCTTTACATCTTTTTTTTATTAAATTTTCTGCTTTAAGTTTTGTTTTTCCATAAACACTTTTTGGTTTTAGTTTTGATGACTCATTAACTTTGTAAAGACCGTCTTTATAAACTGCTGCTGAAGAAGAAAATAAAAAATTTTTTATTTTTGATTGTTCGCAAGCTTTTAAAAGATGTTGAGTTCCTATTACATTGTTTCTATAGTATCTTTTTGGATACCTTTCACCAATGTTTATACTTAAACTTCCAGCGAGATGAATTATGGAGTCTATTTCGTGTTTTTTTATAATTTTTTTTACTTCTCCAATATTGAGAATATTTTTTTTATAAAATTTTGTTTTTTTATTTACTAGTTTTTTGTAACCTGTGCTTAAATTATCTACTATGATTATTTTTTTTTTTAATGAGACAAGTTTTTCTACAATATGGCTACCTATGTAACCAGCACCGCCAGTAACTAAAATGTTTTTCATATTTTTTTGATAACAATATTTTAGATAAATGTTGCTATCTGTAAAGCCGTATCACACATTCTATTAGAAAAACCCCACTCATTATCATACCATGATAAAACTCTACTGAACTTTCCTTTTATAACTTGCGTTTGAGTAACATCAAAAATTGAACTGTGTTTATTATGATTAAAATCTTTTGAAACTAAAGGTTTTTTATTAATTTCCAAAATACCTTTGAGGTCGCCTTGAGCCGCTTTTGTCATCGCATTATTAATACTCTCTGTTGTAACCTCTTTTTCTGTTACTAAAGTTAAATCAATTAGTGATACATTGGGGGTGGGAACTCTAATAGCAGTACCATCTAATTTACCCTTAAGACTTGGTAATACTAAACTCATTGCTTTAGCTGCTCCTGTAGAAGTAGGAATCATTGCGCCTTCAGTGGATCTAGCTCTTCGTAAGTCTTTATGCAAGGTGTCTAAAAGTTTCTGGTCACCTGTATAACTGTGAATTGTGGTCATGTAACCATAATTTATCCCAAAATTTTTTTCTAATACCATAGCTACTGGTGCCAGGCAATTGGTAGTACATGATCCATTTGAAATTATATTGTGTTCTTTTTTAAGTTCTTTACTGTTAACTCCTTGAACAATAGTAAAATCAACTTCTTTACCAGGAGCTGATATAATAACTTTTTTTGCTCCAGCATTAAGATGTTTTTCTGAAGATTTCTTATCTAAAAAAATTCCAGTACATTCAAGGACAATGTCGGCACCGACTTTTCCCCATGGAATATTTGCTGGATCTTTCTCTGCAAAAACTTTGATATTATGATTTGATATTTTGAAACCTTCTTTGGTCACCTCTACATCTTCATTAATAATACCATGAGTACTATCGTATTTTATTAGGTGCGCATTAGTCTCAATTGAACCTAGGTCATTTATTGCTACAACTTTAATTTTGTCATTATAATTTTCAAGGATTGCTCTTAAAATTAATCTACCTATTCTGCCAAAACCATTAATGCCAACTTTTATCATGATAAATTTTATAAATTTAATGTATAGTGTGTTATTAACACAATTTATAGAAATTCATATCATAAAATGAAAAAAAATTATTATAATATTAATCAAATTGATGTTCATAAGTTTATATATTTTCTAGCTATCACGTCGTTCATAATAATAATTTTTAATACTTACAACTTTGTACTTGAAAGATCTCCAAATCAGTACAGCGATTGGTTGATAAATTATCAAGGTGGATTTGTCCGAAGAGGGTTGGCTGGTGAATTTTTATTTCAATTACATAAATTGTCTAATATACCTCTTGATAGTCTTGTTTTAGTTTTTATATCGCTATTATACTTAATTTTTTATTTTTATTTTTTTAAGTTGATAAAAATAATTAAGTTTAATTTTATAAACTTACTTGTGTTTCTATCCCCATTATCATTTTTATATCCAATTATGGAACAAAAAATATCTGGTAGAAAAGATATACTATTTCTAGCTTCAATCTTTTTGGTATTACATTTTTTAAAAAATTTCGATTTTAAAAAACAAAAATATTTTTTATTTGTTGTTTTCATAATCACAATACTCACACACTCGGGATTTATATTTTACACACCATATCTAATTACTATTTTTATTTTATTTAATATAAAGAGAGATTATAAAGAATTATTTTCTGAGCTCATTTGGATAGGAGTGTTTCTTTTTTTAATTCTTTTATTAATTCTTAAATATTCATCTATAACTCCAGATTCTATCGTTATGATTTGTAAATCAATTGAGAATTTTTTGCCTAATTGCGGAAAACAAGATTATATAGCGTCACTAGGCTGGTCACTCACCTACGAAAAAAATTTAGTCAGCACGTTGTGGACTAGAGATGGTTATCAATATTTTTACATTCTTGCTTTTATTTTAGCTTTTTCACCTTTAGCTTACCTGCTTAATTCTAGCAAATTTACTTATAAAAAAATAAAAAAAATTTCACCATTATTTTTTTTTTCTTTCTTAATTTTATTTACTTTACCTGTTTATTTTATCGGTGCAGACTTCGGGAGATATATGTTTTGGAGTTATTTATCATCAATAATTATATTTTTCTTTTTTGCCAAAAATAAAGTTATTAAAGTAGGCTATAAAAATAAAAATCTTAATTTTATTATGGTCGTAGTAATTTTTTTATATTGTTTTACCTGGACTATTCCTCATTGTTGTAACAATAATTTTAAATTTATTTACAAAAAACCTGTTCAAAATTTGATTGAAATAGTAAATTAGACGTATCTAAAAACAATGATTGCATAACCTACACATAATATTGTAGCAATCCATAACAAGCTTCCCACTAATGCCAACCAACCTAAATGGATAAATGCGCTTCCTAGGAGTGAAATAAATAACCTGTCTCCTCTAGTGGTGTCCAAGCCTAAAATTCCTTTTCTTGGTGCGCCTCCTGGAGATTTTTTTTCCCAAATCACCATTGCAGTCAAACATAAAACAATAAAAATAAAAAAAGCTGCAGTTTGCCAAGTCCAAGCCATCCAAGTAATAAATTCAAATTCAAAGAAGCCCTTTTCTTTTTCTTTGGCCATATCACCCCAGGTTGCTGCATTTAATACGTTGAACATAATCATACTCTTCCTAATGCAAATCCTTTAGCAATATAGTTTCTAACAAAATAAATAACTATTGCCCCAGGTATAATGGTTAAACTTCCTGCTGCAGCGAGTAAGCCAAGTTCATATCCGGATGTACTAGCGGTTCTTGTCATTGTTGCGGCAATAGGTTTAGCTGCTACAGCTGTTAATGTTTTTGCTAATAAAAGTTCTACCCAGGAAAACATAAAGCAGAAAAACATTGTTATACCTATACCAGCAGTAATCGTTGGTATAAATATTTTAAAGAAAAATTTCCAAAATGAATATCCATCAACATAAGCAGTTTCATCTAATTCTTTTGGAACTGCTGACATAAATCCTTCAAGAATCCATACTGCCAAAGGTATATTGAATAAACAGTGGGATAAAGCGACCGCAACATGCGTATCAAATAAGTTAACTGATGAGTAAAATTGAAAGAATGGTAGCGCAAATACAGCAGGTGGGGCCATCCTGTTTGTTAACAACCAAAAAAATAAGTGTTTATCGCCCAGAAATTTATATCTCGAAAATGCATAAGCTGCGGGTAAGGCTGCTGCAACAGAAATAAAAGTATTCATAACCACATAGTAAATAGAATTTAGATATCCAGTATACCATGTGCTATCAGTAAATATTTTTTTGTAGTTATCTAATGTAAATTCTTGAGGCCATAGAGTGTATGTATTTATAATTTCTGTAGTGGTTTTAAATGACATATTTAACAACCAATAAATAGGCAACATTAAAAAAATTATATAGATTGTGGGCACTAACCACTTTACTTTTTTCATGATTGAGCCTCATTCCTCATCATTAAAGTATAGAAAACCCAACACACTAATAATACAATAAAGAAATAAATCAGTGACATTGCTGCAGCTGGTCCTAGATCAAATTGTCCTAATGCCATTTTTACTAAGTCAATAGACAAAAATGCAGTTGCGTTTCCTGGTCCACCACCTGTTAGGACAAATGGTTCTGTATAAATCATAAAACTATCCATGAATCTTAGAAGTATAGCTATGGTTAAAACTTTTTTCATTTTTGGAAGTTCTATTTTTGTAAATACTGCCCACCTACTAGCCCCATCAATCTCTGCTGCTTGATAGTATGCTGGTTGAATAGATCGTAAGCCTGCGTAAGAAAGTAAAACCACCAATGAAGTCCAATGCCAAACATCCATCAATATAGTAGTAAACCATGCATCAC
Organism: uncultured Pelagibacteraceae bacterium; assembly: GCA_902582345.1. Lineage (GTDB taxonomy): Bacteria > Pseudomonadota > Alphaproteobacteria > Pelagibacterales > Pelagibacteraceae > Pelagilacustribacter. Next base: position 22,232 of record CACHRU010000008.1, read on the forward strand.
CTGATTGTTGAGTAAAATTATAATCAAACCCTAAGGCGTTTAATGAATGACCTAAAAAACCGATGTCTGGTAAAGCAAAAATATTCCACATCGCACCTACTACATTCCATGGTATTAATAACGGCATAGACATAAGAACTAAACACACTGGAACACCTAATCCCTCTTTAGGCATCGACAAAGCAATTGCTATACCTAATGGGATTTGAATAAACAAAATAATAAATGTAAACAAGAATTGTCTACCTAAAGCCGCATGAAATCTTTCAGATAGCATAATTTGTTTAAACCATCTTGTGCCCTCCCACATAAAAACATTGTTGCCGAAAGTTTCTTGAAAAGCATAATTGACTACTGTCATAAGTGGAATAATTGCATTAAATGCAACTAGAACAAAAACAGGTATGACAAAAAACCAAGCCTTTTGATTTATTGTTTTATTCATTCAATTATCCAATTATCCCCATACGCATAAGTGAAATCTTTTTTAAAATTTAAAAAAGCTGAGCCTGATGGTATCGACTCATTTGGTTTTGCTACAATCTTTATTTTTCCACTTTCACTCTCTGTATCTATAATTTTATGACGTCCAGTATTACTGACTGATAAAACTTTCACTGGAATACCCTCTTTATTAAATGAAATAAATTCTGGTCTAATGCCTATTTCTGTTTTTGAAAAACTATTTTTTTTAATATTTTTATGTGTTTCTATTTTTTTTCCATTTAGAATAACATTTCCATTCTCTATTTTACATGGAAGAACATTCATACCAGGGGAGCCAATAAAATAACCTACAAATGTGTGTTTTGGTTTTTCAAATAATTCAACCGGGCTTCCTGTTTGCACGATCTGACCTTCATGCATTACGACTACTTGATCAGCGAATGTTAGTGCTTCTGTTTGATCATGAGTAACATAGATCATTGTTCTGTTAATTTTTTGATGTAGTTCTTTTAATTTTGATCTTAATATCCATTTAAGATGCGGATCAATGACAGTTAAGGGCTCATCAAACATTATCGCATTAACATCTGATCTGACCAAACCTCTTCCTAGAGAAATTTTTTGTTTACCGTCAGCTGTGAGACCAGAAGCTCTATTATTCAGTGTTGAAGAGAGTTCAAGCATTTTTGCTATTTCTTGAACTTTTGATTTTATTTCTTCTTCGTCAACTTTTCTATTACGCAAAGGAAACGCTAAGTTATCATAAACAGTCATAGTATCGTAAATGACTGGGAATTGAAAAATTTGAGCAATGTTTCTCTCTACTGGATTTAGGCTAGTTATAGTTTTATCATCAAATAAAATATCTCCTTGTGTTGGATTAATTAATCCTGAAATAATATTTAATAACGTAGTTTTACCACATCCAGAAGGACCAAGGAGTGCGTAAGCACCTCCATCATTCCAGTCAATGTTTACATTTCTTACAGCCCAGTCAGAATTTTCAGATTGAGTTTTTAAATAACTATGTGATAAATTTTTTAAAGTAATTTTAGCCATTAATAACTAACCTTTCATTTTGATCAAAATAAATAAATTCATCTGAATTCATATATAAAGACATTTCTTCACCCACGTTTTTCTGAAAGACTCCATTAGATAATGAAACCCAACTTAAATCTCCATTAGTAAAGTGTATTAAACTTTCGGAACCACTTAGTTCTGAAATTAAAACTTTGCCTTTTATTTCTATAGAGTTTTCCCCCTCTTTGTACGTCGTAATATTATGAGGTCTAATTCCAATTTTGTATTCACCGTCTTTTATATTTAATTTACTCTTCCATTGAATATTGTTATTAATAAATGAGTAATCATTCCCTTTTTTTTTAATTTTTGTAATATTCATTGGTGGATCGCTAAAAACTTGTGCTGAGACTAAAGAATTAGGTTTGTTATAAACATCTAAAGTTTTTCCATATTGGATTACTTTGCCTTCTTGAAGTGTTGCTGTATTTCCACCTAACAAAAGAGCTTCTGATGGTTCTGTTGTTGCGTAAACAACAATGCAGTCTCTATTTTCGAAAAGTTTTGGTAATTCTTCTCTAAGTTCTTCTCTTAATTTGAAATCTAAATTTGCTAATGGTTCATCCAATAAAATCAAATCAGAGTCCTTAACCAAAGCTCTTGCTAAAGCTGTTCTTTGTTGTTGGCCTCCTGATAATTCATTTGGTTTTTTATTTAACATTCCAGTTAATTTTAACAATTCTGCTACTTTGCCAACTCTTTCGTTAATTTCACTTGATTTTACACCAGTTATTTTAAGCGGAGATGCAATATTGTCAAAAACATTAAAATTTGGATAGTTTATAAATTGCTGGTAAACCATAGAAACATTTCTTTTTTGTACTTTCATGCCAGTTACATTCTCTCCTCCAAACCAAATCTCACCTTTTGTCGGTTTGTCTAAGCCTGCCATTATTTGCATTAAAGTTGTTTTTCCTGAAAGTGTGGGGCCAAGTAAAATATTTATGGTATTTTTCTCTAACTTTAAATCTGTGGTGTGAATATGAGTATTTAATCCAACAATTTTTTCTACATTTTTTAATTCTAAACTCATAATAATAATATAGTTTAAAAAAAGGGGGCAGTTATTGCCCCCTTTTAATTTCGATTAACCTAAATTAGTTCCAAGCTTTTGCGTAAGGAACAGTTTTTCCTTTAGGTTTCTCATTACGTTTAGCTTTAGGTGATCCTGGTTGTTTCAACCAATAATCAGCACCTTTAGGTTTAGCTAATCTTGGACCACATCCACCGTACGTATTGTTAGCTTTATCGGCAGCTTCCATACGTGACATAACTAAGTTCATCTCTTCTGCAAGACGATCCATAGCTTGTTGTGGAGTAAACGCACCTGAGTTTACATCTCCAATTTGTTGCCACCAGATTTGTGCAAGTTTCGGATAATCCGGAACATTGATGCCTGTTGGTGACCACAATACTCTATTTTTAGATCTGTAGAATTCTACAAGTCCGCCAAGTTTTGGAGCTCTTTGAGAAAAGTGTTTATGATTAATTGTACTATCTCTTATAATAGTTAAACCAACGTCACTTTTCTTAAGATCAACTGTTTTCGATACAGTAAACTGAGCGTACAACCATGCAGCTTTTCTTCTGTCAACCGGCGTAGACTTAAATAAAGTCCATGAACCAGCATCTTGATAACCAAGCTTCATACCTTCATCCCAGTAAGGACCTTTTGGTGATGGTCCCATTCTCCATAAAGGATTACCATTATCGTCAACTGTTTTGTTTCCAGCACTTTTTGGAGCAACCATTGATGCCGTAAATGCTGTATACCAGAAAATTTGCTGTGCAACGTTTCCTGATGATAAAGCTGGCAGAGACTGATAGAAGTCCATAGCTGCAGCACCTGGAGGTGCATAAGCTCTTAACCACTCGTCCCATTTTCTGATTGCGTATACGGCAGCAGGACCATTTGCAGCCCCACCTCGTGCAACGTCAGCACCAACTGGGTTACAAGAACCTTTTTCCATTCTTATTCCCCACTCGTCTACTGGTACACCATTCGGTTTACCAACTGAACCTGCACCAGCCATTGACAACCACGCATCAGTCATTCTCCATCCTAAGTCCGGAGCTCTTTTACCATAGTCCATGTGGCCATATACTCTAACACCGTCGATATTCTTTACGTCTTTAGTAAAGTACTCGGCGATATCTTCGTAAGCAGACCAGTTAACTGGTACACCTAGATCGTATCCGTATTTAGCTTTGAAACCTTTTTTAATTTCAGGTCTGTCAAACCAGTCTTTTCTAAACCAATATAGGTTAGCAAATTGTTGGTCTGGTAATTGATATAAATCACCATCTGGACCTGTAGTGAACGACTTACCAATGAAATCATCGATATCTAATGTAGGCAAAGTTACATCTTTACCCTCACCTTTCATCCACTTAGTTAAGTTAACTGCTAACTGAAGTCTTGAGTGCGTACCAATCAAATCTGAGTCATTGATGTAGGCATCATACAAGTTTCTACCAGTTTGCATTTGAGTTTGTACTGCTTGTACTACTTCCCCTTCTCCTAATAACTGGTGGTTTACCTTAATACCAGTTATCTCTTCAAAAGCTTTTGTTAAAACTTTTGATTCATACTCGTGAGTAGGAATAGTTTCAGATAATACGTTAACTTCCATTCCTTTGAAAGGTTTTGCAGCATCTTGAAACCATTTAAGCTCTTTAATTCTTTCTTTTTCAGAAATAGTTGAAAGGCTAAACTCACCTGTAGCATACTTCTTGATTGCATCTGCAAAAGAAGATGTAGCTAAAAGAGAAATTGAAACAGCAACAGCTAATAAAGTTTTCAATGTTTTAAACATTAATTCCCCCGTTGTTGTTATTTAATTCTCAATAGAAACAAAATAAAACTTAATTGTACAGTTGTTTTTTTTACAAAATTTTACAACCTAGAGGTGATTTATGTTATTAAAGTTCTTTTTATTGCGACTGACCAACCCTTTAATAGAGATATTCTTGTTGTTGGTTTTATTTTTGGCTGAAATTTTTTATTTAATTGCCATTTTTTTGATATGTCTTTTAATGATTTGTAAACACCAATGTGTAATCCTGCCATAAATGCTGCTCCAGCGGCAGTAGTTTCTTGTACTTTTGGTCTCAGAACTTTGACATTTACAATGTCTGATAAAAATTGTGAAAACCAGTTATTCATTACCATTCCTCCATCTACTTTAACAATTTTAGGTCTCAAACCATCATGCTTCATGGCTTCAAAAAGATCATATGTTTGATAAGCAACAGCTTCTATTGTAGCTCTTACTATTTCTTTAGGACTGGTATCTCTTGTGATACCACTTAAAACTCCTCTAGCATTAGCGTTCCAATAAGGCGCTCCTAATCCAGTAAAAGCTGGGACCAAATAAATATTATTGTTGTTTTTAAGTGATTTAACTATCTTTTCGGTTTCAGGCGCTTTCTTAAAAAATTTCATTCTATCTCTTAGCCACTGAACACCTGCACCAGCTATAAAAATTGACCCCTCCATTGCATATGTTGTCTTTCCATTAATTCTGTAAGCAATAGTCGTAAGCAAACGATTTTTTGAGTAAATCTTTTTAGAACCAGTGTTTAATAATACAAAAGCTCCAGTCCCGTAAGTGCTTTTTAATGATCCTGGTTCAAAACAGCATTGACCGATAGTCGCTGATTGTTGATCGCCTACTACTCCATTAATAGGAATTGACTTGCCAGTAATTGAGGAATGAGTTTGACCAAAGTCGTCTGCACAATTTTTCACTTCTGGTAAAATATGTTTTTTTATCTTCAGAAGATTTAATATTGTATCATCCCATTTATTTAAAGAAATATTATATATCATTGTTCTGCTAGCGTTTGTTGCATCAGTCGCATGAACTTTTCCTTTAGTAAGTCTCCAAATTAAAAAACTATCAATTGTTCCAAATAATAAATGTTTCTTATTCATTAACTGCCGTGCTTTTGGTACATTGTCTAGGATCCATTTAATTTTTGTTCCTGAAAAATATGAGTCAATCAAAAGGCCTGTTTTATTAAAAACCATTGTATCTTTGTTTTGTTTTCTCAATTTTTTACAAAAGTCTTCGGTTCGTCTGTCTTGCCAAACGATGGCTTTATAAACTGGTTTTCCAGTTTTTTTATCCCATAAAACTGTAGTTTCTCTTTGATTTGTGATTCCAATACTTAAAATTTCACCCTTTAAACGTCTAGCTTTATGTATTACATCTTTTAAAGTTTTTATAGTTGTACGCCAAATTTCTTCTGGATTATGTTCAACCCAGCCACTTTTTGGAAAGTATTGAGTAAATTCTTTTTGTGAAGAAAAAATTGGCTTACCTTTTAAGTCGAATAAAATTGATCTATTCGATGTTGTCCCAGCATCAATTGAGATTATGAATTTTTTCATCTAAAAGACTCCCAGTCTAATACGAGTTTTTTATCATCCACAATAGCATTTATCATACCAAGCATTAAAGGTAATTTTTTCTGATCAAAATCTTCTTTCACTTTTGATGCAATTTCTTTAGCTAGGTCAGCTCCCTCCACTGTAACTTTTTCCATCTTTGTTTTTTTAGCCTCTGAAAAAGTTAATCCTTCACCAATATAAGAACCCATTTTTGCATTTCTTCCTCCACCAGAACTCACGTAAAGATCTCCTAAACCGGCTAAACCTTTAACAGTTTCTTTTTTACCGTTTAGATGTTCGACAAAAATCTCCATTTCATAAATCGACTGTTTAATAAGAGCAGAAGCAGTATTCAAATAATTTTTTTCTCTAACTTCATCAGATATATTATAACTACAGAGACCTTTTGCTGCTCCTACTGCCATAGAAAAGATATTCTTTATTGCTGCAGAGACCTCTACACCGTTTATATCATCTGAATAAGAGGTGTGATAATAATTTGTATTTAACATATCAGCTATTTTTTTTGCAACTTGAATATCTTTGTTAGCAATAACGACACTGCTATGAACTCTATTAGCCAGTCCGGTTGCTAGACATGGTCCGCCTACAGCTGAAATATTTATTTCTTTAGTGCCTTTCTCCAATAATAATCTTTCGAGCTTATCTACCAATAACTCATAATTATTATTGTAAATACTTAAACCTTTAGTAAGCATTAATAATTTGGGTAATTTTTTGTTTTTAAATAGTCTGCTTAATTGATCTGCGACCCAATCAATTCCTTTTGAGCTTATTCCTAATACTATTAAATCAACATTTGAACTTAAAAGTTCATCAAATTTTTCAAACCTGAATACATTTATTTCTTTAGGAATTCTAGAACCTAAACCTGGATGTAAATATTCATTTTTTTTAAAATCATCAATAAAATGATTTTCTAAATGTGTTCCCACTATATTAATATCATGATCATTATCTAAACATGGCAACGCAAAAGCAGAACCCATTGCGCCAGCTCCTATTATTACAATTTTAGACATTTTTAATTTTTAGTTAAAATTTTTTTGAGTAATAGTAATAAAGATAATAACTCAATTTTTCCTATAATCATAAAGATTATAATTGAAACTTTTGAAAATGTTAACAAATTACTAAAAAAAAGAGACTCTAAACCAAATATTCCTGAATTAGTAGTATTGGTTAATGTCAATATAGATATTTTAAAAGCATTTTCGAAAGTTATGTTATCAAATAATAATAAAGATGATAAAATAAAAAGACTAATAAAAAAACAGATAAAGATATAAAATGAAAGTTTTATGATTTCATTATTAATTTTATTGTCAGATAATAAAATATTTTTATTAACAACATAATTTGGTTTTACTATTCTAAAAATTTCAGAAAATGACGATTTTAAAAGAATAAATAATCTTAAAAACTTCAAACCGGAAGTATTAGATAAAATTGAGCCACCTATCAAAGTTAAAAAAATAAAAACTAACGATAAGTTTCCTGAAATTTTTGTTGGTGAAATTCCTGAGTTGCTTATACTGCTTACAACATTAATAATAACGTCCAAAAATGCAAAGTTGTTTGTTAGAAAAATAACTAAAGATACTATCAAACCAAATAAAATAATTGAAAAATCTTCATAATGTTTTTTAAAGAAGTTTCTTGAATTAATTACGTTGTAAAAAAAATAAATACTTAATATTGGTATTGTTAATGAAATTATTAAGGTAATTTTTTGTAGGTTGTCTTTTATTATTGAGTTTAAAGAATTAGCTGGTATGAATCCACCAGATGAAACGGTGGTCATACTTAGATTTAAACTGTTAAATAATCTTAAGCCAGATATCTCAAATAATATAAATGTAAATATTGTTAAAAAAATATAAATGATTGAAACCTTTAAAGAAATTTTTTTAATACTTTTTTCAGGATTTAATGATTTGTCGTCTGAATAAACTAGACTACATAATTTGAAATCAAATTTGCTGTTAGAGAAAAATAAGATAAGAAAAATTATAAAATACAAACCACCTATCCATTGTGAAGATGATCTCCAGATGATTAGGGTTGGATCTAAGTACTTTATATTTTCAAAAGTTGTAAAACCAGTCCCTGTGATTCCAGAAAAGGCTTCGAATATAGCGTTAATAAATGTTATTTGATAAATGCTAAAATAAAAAGGAATAGCGAGTAATATTGCAGAAAAAAAATAAACAACCACAACTAAAATAAGTTGCTCAAAAAAATTAATTTCTTTTAGGCTGTTTTTTGAAACTAAATAACAAAAAATACTTAAAATTATTGAGGTTGATAAAGTGAATATATAAGACTCTGTATTTAAAAAATAATCAAAATAAGATGAATATAATATGTTTAAAAAAGAAAAAAAACTAATTGGTACTATAAAGAGACCTAAATAATAAATGATACCTTTGAAATTCATTATTGACTAAATTGAACTTACTGCAAAAATATTTTCTACTTCCTGCAAATGTTCTCTCTTAGCTAAAAATACGACAAGATCATCTTTGTCGAAAACGAAGCTTGATCTTGGAATTATTACTTTATCTTTTCTTACTACAGCGCCTATCCTAATATGCTCAGGTAGATTGGATTCTTTTATACTTTTATTTAACAATTCAGATTTTTCCAATATTTTAGCCTCAATGAACTCATACTCACCGTCTAATAGTGAATATACTGTACCAATTGTTCCCTTATGAACATGTTCTAAAATTCTTGATACAGTTGTCATTCGAGGATCCACTAAATCATCAATATTTAATGAGTTTTGAAGAAGACTATAGTTTGATTTGTTAACTATGGCTATTGTTCGCTTATTAATTTTTTTACCATTACTTTTTTCAGCAAGAACACATGACATTATATTATTTTCATCATCATTGGTTAACGCTAAAACAGTTTCGGATTCTTCAATATTTGCTTCCTTAAGAATTTCTTCATCTAAACCATCACCGTTTATTACAATTGATGAGGATAGTTCTGAGGCAATTTCTTCAGCTCTCTGTTTATCTTTTTCAATTATTTTTACTCTAACACCCTCGAAATTATTTTCTAATAATTTAGCAAGATTTAATCCGATATTTCCACCACCTATAATTAAAATTTTTTTTGCAATCTTCTCATCATGACCAAAAACTTTTAAAATCTGATTTAACTGGTCACTGCTTACTACTAGATAAATCTCATCTCCCTCTTTCATCATGTCATTTTTTTTTAAGAAAATAAATTTATTTTCTCTTAAGGCTCCAAGAATATTCGCTTTAAAATCAGGGAATTTATCAGTCAATTTTTTTAATGGTATATTTGCTATCGGACAATTTTTTTCTACATGTATTTCAAGCATTTTAACTTTGCCGCCAGCAAAAGGCACATTGTCTGAAGCTCCTGGCGCTTCTAACCTTCTAAACAATGATTTTGCCACCTCAATTTCTGGTGATATAATTACATCTATTGGTATATTTGATTTGTTATAAAGTTTAGTCCACTTCCCCTCTAAGAAATCTTTGGTTCGAATTCTGGCGATTTTTTTTGAGATATTAAAAAGTGAGCTTGCTAATTGACATACGATCATATTTGTTTCATCACTTTTAGTTACTGCTATGATCATGTCGGCCTCACCAGCACCTGCATTCTCCAAAACAGATGGTAAAGTGGCTCTTCCGACAATACCTTTTACTTCCTGTGTCTCATTAATTTTTTTAATGTCCTCCTTGGATTGATCTATCACACTTATAGAATGACCTTGAGCAGCCAATTGTTTACTTATAGAAAAACCAACCTTGCCGGCTCCACAAATTATAATATTCATTTTTAATTAAGATCCTTTATCCCTAGAGATTTAAGTTTTCTATGTAACGCTGATCTTTCCATCCCAATATGATCAGCGGTTTTAGAAATATTCCCATGATTTTTCTTTATCTGGTTTAAGAGGTATTTCTTTTCGAATTCTTCTCTTGCCTCTTTTAAAGGATATGACATAGCTTTTTTTATAATATCTTCTCTAACTTCATCTACATTATTTTCAGACAAAATATCATTAATAAGTTTATTGGTATCTATAGATTTTTCATTTACGGATAAAATTGAAATTCGCTCAATAAGATTTCTCAGCTCTCTAACATTTCCAGGCCAATTATAAGTATATAAATTATCATTTGAAGTATCGATATTAATTTCTGATACACCGTTTATTTCTGCCAATTTTTTTTTAAAGTAATTAATTAATAATGGGATATCTTCAGTTCGCGAACTTAATGATGGTATTTCAATAGGAACAACTTTTAATCTATGATAAAAATCTTCTCTGAACTTACCTTCTGAAACAAGTGTGCTTAAATTTTTTGAAGAAGATGAAATTATTCTTATGTTAACATTAATGTAAGACGAACCATTTACTCTTTTAAATTTTTGATCAATTAACACTCTTAATATATTAGCTTGAGTTTCTAAAGGAATTTCAGACACCTCGTCTAGTAGAAGTGTTCCCTTGTTAGCCATTTCTAAAAATCCATTTGATATTGTTCCATCATCAAATTCTTCCCCAAATAATTGTCTTTCATATTTTTTTTCATGTAACAACGATGAATTTAAAACTATAAAAGGAGCGTTTGATCTTGAAGAGTTTTTATGAATTTTTCTAGCTACAAGTTCTTTACCACTTCCAGTAGGCCCGGAAATAAGAACCCTGCTATCTGTTAATGCAAGCTTATTAATCAATTTTTTTATCTTTGAAATTTCTAAACTTTTTCCAATAAGCTCAAAAGAGTAAAAAAGTTTACTTTCAATTGTATCTTTTTCTTTTTTAAGTTTAGAGCTTTCTAAACCTCTCTTCACATAATTCACTATTTTTTCTGTAGAAAAGGGTTTTTCAATAAACTCGTATGCTCCCAATCTTATGGCTTCTACTGCTAATTTAACGTTAGCGTGCCCTGATATCATTATGATTGGAACTGACTTATCAATTTTTATAATTTTCTTTAATAAATCTATACCATCTTTATCTCCTTTATCTAATTTGATGTCTATAATCGCTAAATCTGGTAATTTTTTTTCTATCTCTAGCTGTGCTTGGTCGAAATTAGCAGCTGATCTTACTCTGTATTCTTTTTCTTTTAAAATATTACAAATTAAGAATCTGATATCTGCGTTGTCATCTATTACTAAAATTTCGTTTTTCATTTTTTTACTGGAAGTGAAATAATAATTTCTGCACCATCTTTTACATTATCTATAACAGAAAAATCGCCAGAATGTTCATTAATAATTTTACTTACAATCGGTAATCCGAGTCCTGTACCATCTTTTTTTGTAGTAAAGTATGGACTCATCGCTTTTTTATAATCTTTGATACCAACTCCATTATCCTTAAATTTAACTTCTATATAGTCATTATTATGGTTAAATTCTATATCAATTTTTCCTTTAAAATCAGTGCCTTTTTTCTTTTTTTCTAGAATAGCCTCCTCTGAATTCTTTATTAAATTTATAAAAGCTCTGTATAATTGCTCTTCATCACCTTCGATTATCATTTTATTCATCCTAGACTTGTTAAAAAGGTTAATTTCATTTTTGGAATTCATTTTAAGAAACTTTACCGCTCTTTCCAAAATTGAAATTAAATTTACTTTTTTAAAAACAGGTGATGGCATTCTTGCAAAATTAGAAAATTCATTTACTAATTTTTCTATATCTGCAATTTGTCTGTTTATGGTTTCTAAATAGTCATTAAACTCTTCATTCCCCTCTTTAATCAATTTTGAATATTTTTCCCTAAGTCTGTCAATTGAAAGTTGTATTGGCGTTAAAGGATTTTTGATTTCATGAGCTAACTTCCTAGCTACACTTTCCCAGGCAGAATATCTCTCAGCTGATAATAATTTTTCTTGCTGTCTTTTAAGTCTTTCAATCATATAATTAAAATTTTGATTTAGAATTTTAAATTCCTCGTCAGACTCTGAAACCGGAACCTTTACACTTAATTCACCTTTACTAATGCTATTAGATGCACTAATTAAATTAACTATTGGTTTAGTAAGTCTCGTTGCAAAAGTTACTGCAAAAATAGTCGATAAGAACAATAATAAAGTAACAACAATTATGTAAATGATAGCAAAAGTTAATTTAATACCAGTCTGACTGTTTTCAACTGAGTAGTAAAAATCAACAGCCTTTTGAGTTTCATCCAAATAATCCAAAATTTTAGGTTCAATATCTCTTGAAATATAAAGAAACGTGTCAATTAAACTATTAAGTTTTATCATGACAGAAGTCTTTTCTGAAACATTATTTGAAATACTGACAGGAATTCCATCTAATGCAGATGTAAAATTTTCCTCTGAAGGTAAAATAAACGTATCTTCAGAATTTTTAGTATCCGAAAAAATTATATTACCAGAGCTATCTATTAAGTAGACGTCATCAACTCTTCTTAAAATTTTTTCTGACCTTACAATGTTTTTAAATCTATTTAAGTCTGAATAAAAAAGCATCGATGCACGATTTAAACCAACACTCATTAAAAAAACATCTGACTCTACTGTTTTTTTGCTTTCTTCAAGATAATTTTGAGCAACACTATAAGAATTATTTACAGCATTAGTAATTTGTTTATTAAAGAAATTTTGAACTCCGAAATTAAAAATAAATAATGAAAAAATAGCAACTAATAATGACGGAAT
>CACHRU010000009.1 GCA_902582345.1 uncultured Pelagibacteraceae bacterium
TGAAGAATGGTTTTTAGACTCAATAGAATATTTCCCATTTTTATCGATTAATTCATTCGCAGCAACATCTAGACAAATTACAAGGTCTTTTCCAGGAGCAAATTTTGATTTTTCAATAGCATCGACAATTAATTCGAGCGCTTCTTCATTAGTATTTATAGACGGAGCAAACCCTCCCTCATCACCAACATTAGTAAGCATTTTTTTTGATTTTAATATTTTTTTTAGATTTTGAATAACGAGATAACATTTTTCAATTGCATCCATAAAGTTTTTCGCGGAGTCAGGTCGGATCATAAATTCTTGAATATTTAAATCATTATCTGCGTGAGCTCCTCCATTAATAATATTCATTAAAGGTATAGGCAAAGAAAATCTTTTACCTAAATTTTTAAAAAGTGAGACGTTAGAAGATTTAGCTGCAGATTTTGAGTTTGCCAATGACACTGCAAGTGTTGCATTAGCTCCAAGATTTTTTTTATTTTTACTTCCGTCTAAATTCAATAATATTTTATCGATTTGAGATTGATCATTTGGATCTAATCCTAATAATGCTGGTTTAATTTTCTTATTTATATTTTCGACAGCATTATTTACACTTTTTCCTAAAAAACTTGTTTCATTATTATCTCTAAGTTCGTAAGCTTCAAAAGCTCCAGTTGACGCGCCCGATGGAGATATTGCTGAAGCTGAAACATTATTTTCTAAAAAAACTTCAGCTTCTACAGTTGGGTTTCCTCTACTATCAAAAACTTGACGAGCTTTAACGTTAATTATTTTTGGCATTTATTTATTTTTAATCAACTTATCTATTTCTACTAATCTTTTTAATAAATCTTTTATTTCATTAAGTGGCACCATATTCGGACCGTCAGATGGAGCGTTATCTGGATCATCGTGTGTCTCAATAAAAATTGCTCCGACACCTACAGCAATAGCAGCTCTCGATAGATGAGGAACAAATTCCCTTTGTCCTCCACTTCTCTCACCCATCCCGCCAGGTTGTTGTACTGAGTGTGTCGCATCGAAAACTATAGGAAAGCCAAATTTTGACATTATGGGTATAGACCTCATATCAGAAACTAAAGTATTGTATCCAAAACTTGCTCCTCTTTCTGTGATAAGTATTTTTTTATTTCCGGAGTCTTCTAATTTTTTAATTACATTAGCCATATCCCATGGAGCTAAGAATTGACCTTTTTTAACATTAATAATTTTTCCAGTCTTTGCTGCTGCTACTAATAAGTCAGTCTGTCGGCATAAAAAAGCAGGTATTTGTAATACATCAACATGATTAGCAACTTTAGAGCATTGTTCTGCAGTATGAATGTCGGTTAAAACTGGAACACCAATTTCTGTTCTTATTTTATCAAATATAGGTAAAGATTTTTCTAAACCTAAACCTCTTTTACCTTTAAGACTTGTTCTGTTAGCCTTATCAAAAGAAGTTTTGTAAATTAAATTTATTCCTAGAACGTTCGTAATTTTTTTTAGCTCTGAAGAAACCATAATTGCATGTTTTTCGCTTTCTAGCTGGCATGGTCCTGCAATCAAAGTAAAGGGTTTGTTGTTAGATATCTCAAAATTATTACATTTTACAATATGATTTTTCATTTTTTTGACTTGTTATTTACAGCCTCTATGAATGAAGAGAATAATGGATGCGGCGATAAAGGTCTAGATTTAAATTCCGGATGAAATTGGACTCCAATAAACCAAGGATGATCTCTCAATTCTACTATTTCTGGAAGTTTTCCATCTGGTGATAAACCAGAAAATATCATACCTTTTTTTTCAAAATTTTCTTTATAATTAATATTAACTTCGTATCTGTGACGATGTCTTTCTTTTATTCTCATTGAATTATAGATTTTACTTATTTTTGTGTCTTTTTTTAGATGCGCATCGTAACTACCGAGCCTCATCGTACCACCAAGATTTTTATCTGTGCCTTTCATTAGTTTCCCATCTTTAATCCATTCACTCATTAACCCAACCACTGATGCCTTAGAAGACCCAAATTCACTAGACGTTGCATTTTTTAAATTTAATCTATTTCGAGCGAACTCAATTACTGCCATCTGCATGCCAAAACAAATTCCTAGAAATGGAATTTTATTTAATCTTGCATATTTGATAGCTGCTATTTTTCCTTCTGTTCCTCTTTTACCAAATCCTCCAGGAATTAAAATTCCAGAGACACCTTGCATCTTTTTTTTTATTGTTTTTAAATTTAAGTTGTCAGATTCTATTCTTACAAGATTTACCTTTAAATTATTTGCAATACCACCGTGCGTAAGAGCTTCATCTAATGATTTGTACGCATCTTTAAGCTCTACATATTTTCCAATTATAGCAATTTTAACTTTATTGTTCGTGTTTAAAACCAATTTTGTTATTTTCTTCCAAGGCTTTAAATTTACATTCTTTTTAGATTTAATACCAAAAAAATTTAAAACTCTATCATCTAATTTCTCTTTATTAAAACTAATAGGTGCTTCATATATTGTTTTGACATCTACTGTCTCGATAACATCCTCTATAGCGACATTACAAAATAAAGAAATTTTCTTTCTTTGATCTAAAGGAATTGAACGTTCAGATCTGCAAATAATTATATCTGGCTGGATACCAATACTTCTTAATTCTTTAACAGAATGTTGAGTAGGTTTAGTTTTGATTTCATCAGATGCTTTCATGTAAGGTACTAAAGTAAGGTGTATAAACAAAGTATTTTTTTTTCCTGTCTCGTTAGAAAATTGTCTTATCGCCTCTAAAAATGGAAGACTCTCTATGTCACCTACTGTCCCACCTATCTCACATATGACAAAATCTTCTTTAGCAATGTCATTCCTTATAAATTCTTTTATTCTGTTAGTTATATGGGGTATCACTTGAACCGTTTTTCCCAAATATTTACCTGTTCTCTCTTTTTTTAATACATCGCTATAAATTTTACCCGTTGTTATATTGTCTGTTTTTTTTGCTGAAATGTTAGAGAATCTTTCGTAGTGACCTAAATCTAAGTCCGTCTCTGCTCCGTCATCAGTCACAAAAACTTCACCATGTTGAAATGGGCTCATAGTTCCCGGATCTATATTTAGATATGGGTCCAATTTTCTTATTCTTACTTTAAATCCTCTTGATTGTAATAGATATGCTAAAGATGCAGATGATAGTCCTTTACCCAATGAAGATACCACGCCGCCAGTAACGAAAATATATCGCGCCATGGAAGTATGTTATACTTTATATTTTTGTTAAAAAAAAGATTTATTTAGAGGATTCTGGGATTTGTGGTAAGCCGGTGTCTTTCTCTTCTTCCATTTCTAATACTGACTGTGTTTCACGGATTTCATCTCTTGAAATAGCTACTAAAACAATACTAGATATAATAAATAATGCAGCAAGTATTGAAGTTGTTTTTGTTAAAAAATTGCCCGCGCTTCTTGATGACGTGAAATTATCTTGTGAAACACCCAAACCTAAGGCACCACCTTCAGACCTCTGTAACAATATTACGATAATCATGACGATTGCCAAAAATATATTTATTCCGATTAAAATATTTTCCATAAATGTTATCTATAGTAATTCTTTATTATATCAATGAATTTTTTAGAGGATTTAGATGCACCTCCAATTAAAAATCCGTCAATTTCCTTATTTTGTTTAAAAATATAAACGTTATTTGCATCCACGGAACCTCCATAAAGAACAGGGGGAGCTTTTTTGCCAAAAATAGTTTTAAGTAATTTTTTTATATAACCAATAGTTCTTTGCAACTCTCTTGGGTTTGGAATTTCTCCTGTACCTATCGACCATATTGGCTCATAAGCTATAATAATATTATTTTTGTCTAATTTTTTATCTAAAACTTTTGAGATTTGTTTTTTTAAGATAATTAAAGTTTTTTTCTTTTTTTTTTCTAATTTATTTTCACCTATACAAAAAACTATCTTTAAATTATTTTTTAAAGCAGATTTTACTTTTTCTTTTAAAATCTTATCATTATCACCTTCTGCTCTGTTATCGGAGTGCCCTATCAATGTATATTTTGCTCCAACATTTTTAATCATATAAGAACTTACTGCTCCTGTGTCAGAAGAGTATCGATCTTTTTGGAAGCAGTTTTGGGCCCCAATTAATATTTTTTTATTTTTAAAAATTTTTGAAAAATTCTCAATTAGGGTATATGGTGGAGTAATAATTACTTTATATTTTTTACCATTTTTGTCTTTTGTATAAAAATAATTAATTTTATTAAGTATATTTACAGATTTTGGCACCCCAAACATTTTCCAATTTCCAATAAAGTATTTCATCTAGTTTGCCTTAATCCAAAATTTAATTTATAGGTTGTAATATAAAAGAACTCTTAATAAAGTATAAAAATGCTAACATCAATAGGTAAAATATCAAAATCAGTACTGCTAAAAATTTTAGTAGGAATAATTATACTTCCTTTTATTTTTTGGGGTATGGGTGATGTCTTTAGAGGAGGTAATCAAAATATTTTAGCAACAATTGACTCGGATAAAGTAACAACCCAAGAATTTTTTAATTATTTAAACAAACTTAATCTAAGCGAAAATGATTTGAAAAACATAAATAAAACAAATTTAGTAGATCAAATTTTATCTGAATATATTGGAAAAAAAATTATATCTTTGGAAGTTAATGATTTAGGAATAAAACTCACGGACAAAGCATTAAAAGATATTATAGTAAACGATGAAACTTTTTTTAAAGATGGAAAATTTTCAAGAACAGAATATGAATTTTTCCTTATAAAGAATTCTCTTTCTGCTCCATTCTTTGAAAAAAATCTAGCCGAGCAAGAGAAAAAAAGGCAGCTTTTGAGTTTCTTGTCTGAAGGTTTTCCGATACCAACTTATTATGTTTATGAAGAATTCAAAAAAGAAAATCAGATTAAAGATATTCAATATTTAGATTTGAGTTCAATTTATAAAAAAGAAGACGTTAAAATCGATGAAATTAAAAAAATATATTCTGAAAATAAAAGTTTTTTTACAGATAGGTTTAAAAAAATTTCTTATTCTGAACTCACACCTAATATTTTAATTGGCAAAAGTGATTTTGACAAAAGTTTTTTTGAAAAAATAAATGACATTGAAAATAACGCATTGGACGGTATCTCAATGCAAAATATTTCACAAAAATATAATTTACAAATAGAAGAAACTGAACTTCTTAATAAAAAACAGCTTAACACAGTGGGGAAAAAAAACGAAAAAATTAAAAAAAAGTTATTTGATAAATTTTTTCTTATTAAAAATATCAAACAACCAGAATTAATTAATCACGACCAAAAATATTATCTTGTAGAAATTACTTCAATAGATGAAAAACAAAAAAATTTAGAAGATCCAGATGTAAGTGATGTTATTAAAAGTCAAATAGTTCTTGAAAAGAAAATAAATAATAATAGTAAATTAGCAAAAGAAATTGCTTTAGGAAATTTCAAAAAAGAAGATATGAGAAAAATAGCAAATGAAAACAATATCAATATTCAGAATACAAGAATTAACGGTTTAAAAGAAGATCACAAAGTCTTTAACAAAGATATTTTAAAAAGAATTTTAGAAACTGAAGATGGTGAATTTAATGTTGTGACTGATGGTTTGATGGCAAAAAATTTTATTATTTTTTCAGAAAAAAGTGAGGCTTCAAAGATTGATAAAAAATCCGCTGATTATGAAAAATATTCATCACTAGCGAAATTAAATTTTGCAAGGAATTTCTATGGAATTTATGATAATGGTGTAAATAAAAAATACAATGTTGAAGTTAATAATAAAGCATTGATTCGAGTTAAAAATTCTTTTTAATGAAATTAAATATTAGCCTAAAAGACTTTAAAAAATTTCATAAAGCAAAAAAAAATCAAATTATATATTTTTCTAAAAAATTTAATGATTATTCAAAACTAGAAAATTTATATAAGTTACTTCTAGCGAATAAAAATAGTTTTATATTTGAGTCTGTCGAAAAAGGTAAAATTCGCGGTAGATATACTATAATCGGATTAAATCCAGATAAATCTTGGGATATCAATAAGAAGAAAATAAAAATTAACAATGATGGTAAGGTCCGGTTTTTAAAATCTAACCCTTTATCATTTTTAAATAATTTGATTAATAAATTTAATATGAAAATACCTTCTAAAATACCTTTTATGTCTTCAATGCTTGTGGGTTATTTTTCTTATGATTGCATTAGATACTTGGAAAAAATACCTGATAACTGTAAGGACGATCTTAAAATACCAGAAGTAAGATTATTGAGACCAAAAACTCTGATAATCTATGATAATTTAAGCAAAAAAATATTTTATGTAGAAAATATTTTTGCTGACAGAAAAATAAATGATTATTTTGAAGAATACATAGCGATTAAAAAAAGATTTGAAGATTTCGAATTTTTACAAAATATATATTTACCCAAAATTTTTACATACAAGAAAAATACGCATAAAATTCGATCTAATATTTCTAAGAATAAATTTAAATCAATGGTTAAATCCGCAAAAAAATATATTACCAAAGGAGATATTTTTCAGGTAGTTCTAAGTCAAAGATTTGAAAGAAAATTTTTAAAACAACCGCTTGAGATATATAACCATTTAAGAAAATTTAATCCTTCACCTTTTATGTTTTATTTTAATTTCGATGATTTTAAAGTATTAGGAAGTAGTCCTGAAATATTAGTAAGATTAAGAAAAAATAAAATTACTATAAGACCAATAGCTGGTACAAGACCTAGAGGAAAAAATAAGAAACAGGATTTTAAATATGCGAAAGATTTAATAAAAGATAAAAAAGAACTTGCTGAACATTTGATGTTATTAGATCTTGGAAGAAACGATGTTGGTAAGGTTTCAAAAGTAAATTCAGTGGTGGTAACAGAAAAATTCAAAATTGAAAAATATTCTCACGTAATGCATATTGTTTCTAATGTGGAAGGAGAATTTAATAAGAAAAAAACAATTATAGAGTCTCTTCTTTCAGGTTTTCCTGCAGGAACAGTAAGCGGAGCACCCAAAATTAGAGCGATGGAAATTATTGATGAGCTGGAAAAAAATAAAAGAAAACTTTACGCAGGTGGGATAGGATATTTTACTCCAAACAAAGAATTTGATACTTGCATAGCATTAAGAACGGCTTTGATCAAAAATAACAAATTTTATGTTCAAGCAGGTGCCGGAATTGTAGCTGATAGCAAGCCAAATAAAGAGTACACCGAAACAATAAATAAAGCGAAAGCTTTAATGAGAGCGGTGGACTAAATGAAAATTCTATTAATTGATAATTATGATAGTTTTACCTACAATTTATATCATTATATTTCAAGATATAAAAAAAATGTAGATGTATTTAGGAATGACAAAATAAATTCTAAGTTTATTTTAAAAAATAAATACAAAAAAATTGTAATATCACCTGGGCCTGGTAATCCAAATCAAGCAGGTAATTGTTTAAAAATTGTACATGACTTGTACAAGAAAATCCCAATATTAGGAGTTTGCCTTGGTCATCAAATTATTGGTCAAGTTTTTGGAGGTAAGATTATAAATGCAAAAAATCTTATGCATGGAAAGACAAGTAAAATAATACATTCAAGAATTGG
This sequence comes from uncultured Pelagibacteraceae bacterium, assembly GCA_902582345.1. GTDB lineage: Bacteria > Pseudomonadota > Alphaproteobacteria > Pelagibacterales > Pelagibacteraceae > Pelagilacustribacter. The sequence continues at coordinate 7,651 of CACHRU010000009.1, forward strand.
CTTATTTAGGAATATCAAGAATAATTTTGAAGCTACTAGGTACCATAGTTTGGTTGTTGATAGGAAAAAATTTCCAAAAAATCTAATTATAACTGCTGAGACTAAAAATAAGACAATTATGGGCTTAATGCACAAACAATACGACATTCATGGCTTTCAATTTCACCCGGAGAGTATTAGTACTCTAGAAGGAATGAAGTTAATAAAAAATTTTATATATAACTAAATGTTTAATTTTTTAGAAAAATTAAAAAAAGGTCAGAACCTTTCTCTTGATGAAAGTAAAGCTCTTTTTAGCGAGCTGATGGAAGGAAAATATAATGAAAATTCAATTATAGAAATATTAGAATGCTTATTAAAAAAGGGTGAAACAAAAGATGAGTTAGCTGGTGGAATTTTTGTTTTAAGAAAAAAGGCTTCTAAAGTAAAAACTGATGAAAATACTATTGATACTTGTGGAACTGGAGGGGATGGCCAAAACACATTAAACATATCAACCGCTTCAGCAATAGTATTAGCAAGTATGGGAGTTAAAGTAGCCAAACACGGTAATAAAGCGGTTTCTTCAAATTGTGGTTCGGCAGATGTATTGGAGGCTTTAAATGTCAATATTAACCTAAAACCTGATGAGGTCGAGGAAAGTATAAAAAAATTTAATTTTGCCTTTATGTTTGCCCCTAATTATCATTCAGCAATGAAACATGTTGGGCCCGCTAGAAAAAAAATTGGAAAAAAAACAATTTTTAATTTAATTGGACCCTTAAGTAACCCCGCCCAAGTAAAAAGACAAGTAATAGGAGTATTTGATAAAAAATGGATGATACCTTTTGCTGAAGCTCTGAATGAAAATGGTGTTATTCACGCATACATCGTTCATGGTGATGATGGTATGGATGAAATCTCTCCTTTTGCCAAAACAAAAGTGGTTGAGCTTAAAAATGGAATAATAAAAGAATTTATAATTGATCCAAAAATTTTAGGTATAAATTCATTAAATAAAGAAAATTTGAAAGGTAAAAATGCAGAATATAATTCCGAAAAAATTATTGAAATCTATAAAGGAAAAATAAATGAATTTTCTCATTCTGTAGCTCTAAATGCCGCTGCGGGATTAATTGTTTCAGGCAAAGAAAGTGATTATAAAGTATCTTACGAAAAAGCAAAAGAATATTTAAATTCAGGTAAAGTATTTGAATATTTAAATAAAATACAATCAAATTGATGACAAATATTCTAAAAAAAATTATAAGCGAAAAAAAACAATCTTTAAAATTAGTTAAAAAAGAAAATTCTTTAGATTTTCTAGAAAAGAATATTAAAAATCAAAATTTTTTAAATTTTAAAGAAACTATTAAAAAAAATAAAGGTGTTTCTTTAATAACAGAAATTAAAAAAGCGAGTCCCTCTGCCGGTTTACTCATTGAAAATTTTAATCATTTGGATATAGCTAAAATGTATATTGATAATGGTGCTACTTGTCTTTCAGTATTGACAGAAGAAAAACATTTTCAAGGTAATTTGGAACATATTCAAGACATAAAAAGAAAGTTCAAAATACCTGTTCTTGCAAAAGATTTTTTCATAGATCCTTACCAAATAACTTTAGCTAAAAGCTATGGGTGTGATTGTGTATTAATTATTATTGCAGCTTTAGATGTAAGCCAAGCTGATGAAATATATTCTGAAGCTTTAAAGCATGATTTATCTGTAATAGTAGAAGTTCATGATCTTAAAGAAGCTGAATTAGCCTTAAAATATGAACAAGCTTTAATTGGAGTAAATAATAGAAATTTAAAAACTTTAGATATTTCAATAAACAATACAATTTCAATTTTTGAAGTGATTAAAGATCATAAAGGACCTCTTTTATCTGAAAGCGGGATTAAAAATGAAAAAGATGCACGCTATATTTACGAAAAAACTGGAATTAAAAATTTTCTTATTGGAGAATCACTTTTGAAATCTGACAAACCAGGTGATTTAATGAAAAGATTATTTCAAATAACTCAATAAAATTAAGCCTTATTTTAAGTTGTAATTTAAAAAGAACTTTTATAGAACATAAATGTACGAGGTTTGTTCTATGCTAACAAAAAAACAAAAAAACTTATTAATTTTTATAAATAAAAAAATTAGATCTACTGGGATCTCTCCATCTTATGAAGAGATGAAAAATTCGCTCAACCTCAAGTCGAAATCTGGAATTCATAGATTGATTAGCGCTTTAGAAGAAAGAGGTTTTGTTAAACGTTTAGCTCATAAAGCGAGAGCTTTAGAGGTTGTTAAACTTCCAGAAAACGCAAGTGCCAATGATATATTTAATTCTTTCACACCAAGTATAATAAAAGGTGGTTTAGATAAATCAAAAAACGGTTCTTCAAAAGTTTCTGTCCTAGGAAGTATTGCAGCAGGTACGCCTATAGAAGCTATACAACAAGAAGTTGATAAAGTTGCTCTTCCAGAAGATTTACAAAAAAATGGCGAATATTTTGGTTTAAAAGTAAAAGGTGACTCTATGATTGAAGCCGGAATAAATGATGGTGATACAGTAATTATAAAAAAAACATCTACAGCTGACACAGGGCAAATTGCTGTAGTGCTAATAGATGAACAAGAAGCTACCCTTAAGAGAATAAGAAAAAAAGGTAATACAATTGCTTTAGAAGCTGCTAACAAAAAATACGATACTAAAATATACGCTTCTAATAGAATAAAAATCCAAGGAAGATTAATTTCTTTATATAGAAACTTTCACTAAAATAGTCTAAAAATACTAAATGTCTTTTAATTGTAGGTTTGCTCCATCCCCTACTGGACCTCTTCATATTGGAGGTGTCAGAACAGCTTTATTTAATTGGCTTCTTGCAAAAAAAAATAAAGGAAAATTCTTTTTAAGAATAGAAGATACCGATAAAGAAAGATCTAAAGATGAGTTTAAAAAACAAATTATTTCATCACTAGCATGGTTAGGTATTGAGCATGATGGTGAGGAATATATTCAATCAAAAAATATTAAAAAACATATAACAATAGCCGAAGAACTTCTTAAAAAAGGATTTGCATATAAATGTTATTGTTCTGAACAGGAAATTAATGAACAAAAAGAAAAATGCAAAAAACAAGGTATACCCTATGTTTATAATAGAAAATGGAGAGAAGCAAAAGAACTTAACGTCCCAAAAGATGTACAACCCGTAATTAGATTTAAAAGTAAAATTTCAGGAAATACGATTATAAAAGATTTGGTTCAAGGTGAAAGAAATATTTCAAATTCTACAATTGAAGATTTTATTATTTTAAGAAAAGATAAATCTCCTACTTATCAATTATCAGCTACAGTGGATGATCATGAAATGAAGATTTCTCATGTGATAAGAGGAGATGATCATATGATTAACTCCTTTAAACAAAAACAAATTTACGATGCAATGGGATGGAAAGTGCCTGAGTTTGCGCATATTCCTTTAATTCATAGTGAACAGGGAAAAAAATTATCTAAAAGAGATAATGCATCTACGTTAGAAGATTACATAAAAATAGGAATTTTATCAGATGCCTTAAGAAATTATTTGCTAAGATTAGGATGGTCCCACAAAGACAAAGAAATTTTTACAAAACAAGAAAGTATTGATTTGTTTGATTTGAATGGAGTAGGTAAATCTCCATCAAAACTTGATCTATCGAGAATTTATTCAATTAATGAAACTTACATCAAGACGATAGATGAAAAAGAATTATTTAATTATTTAAAAGATTATGCATCAAAATATAAAAAACCGCTTAATCAAGTAAAAGAAAAAGCCATTTCAAAATCATTAAGTTTTTTAAAAAATAAGGCTAAAACATTAGAAGATATATGGAAAAACTCACAATATATCCTAAATGATAAAGTAGAAATAAATGCAGATGATAGGAAGTTATTGAATGATGATGCAAAAAAAATAATCAAAGATTTTATTGCAAATTATGAAAAAACTGACAATCTTTCTAAAGAAACATTAGAGCCGATAATTAAGTCTTTAATTGAAAATCATAAAACAAATTTTAAAGGAGTGGGACAACCTTTGAGGATAGCTTTGGTGGGTACACGATTTGGCCCTGGCATATATGATGTTATCAAGTCTTTGGACAAATTAATTGTTTTAGAAAGACTTAAAAAAATAATATAATTAAATAAAATGAAACAATTGAAAATTAATCCCAAATTAAAATCATCAATTTTTTTTTCATCATGTTCTTCTTCTAATTCTTTTTTCTATTTTTAAACCTGTTATAATTTTAAAATTTTATCTATCTATAAAAATTTACTTCCAGCATTAATATAATTACAATTTTGACAATACTTATTTATTGCAGGTATTTCTTTTCCTTCCATTAACTTTTTCATCTCAATAATTTTATCTTCTATGTGACTTGAGTCTGTATCATAAGGAATCAAATCACAGGTAAATTCTAATTTATTTTTAAATTCTTCTTTTTCTTTTGTTGCATTATAAACTACAAAATAACCTCTTTTTTGAACCTCAAAACCATTTTTTTCGAATAAATATTTATAAAAGTCTAACTGAAGCTTATATCCTTCGTGATAAACATCCTCTAAATATCCTTCCAATTTTTTTTCCTTACTCTTGCTTTGCGCTTTGTAATCAACTACTATTAATTCTTTGGTATTAAGATTTTGCCATACGTCATCTATCCCGCCAGCTAATTTTAAGTTTAACTTTGGATGAATATATTCGACTCCCTGATTTCTAGAATTTTGCCATTTTTCAATATCCTTGTGTTTAAAAGGCACTGCATTTAATTTATATTTTTCCATTATAGGATGAGGTGTTTGTTTCGCTCTATGATAGTCAAATTCTTTTTTACAAAGATCATCAACTGTATTGTTCAATGTAAATGGAATACTATCCAAATACTTTAAGCCTTCAACTTGATCTAAATAAAAACATCTTTTGCAAGTTAAAAAATCAGAGAATTTTGATCTACTCAGTCTAAATGGTTTTAATTTTTTATTATACTTAAATATTCTCCATAATTGACTTTTCTCTCTAGATTTTAAGCCATCAGTTTCCTTGAGTTTTTTAGTTTCTTTATCTCTATTTATAAAAATCATAATTAATCTTTTTTGAATAGATTAATTATCTTGTTGTCAGACTTCAATGAATTTAATTGAAGTTCAAGTATATCAATTTTCTTTTCTAATCTCACAAGTCTTTGTTTTGTCTTGATATAATCTGTAACGAAAAGATCACCTTCAGAGAGTGATTTTTGTCTGAGTAAGTAAAAGTCAGTAGATTTCATATAGCCTCCTTGTTGGGTTTCAACAAACTAATATTACTTTAGACTAATATAAGCATTAATTTTATATTTTCAAGCTATCAATTATTTTTTATCTTCATAATTGCGTTTAATCGAATTGTTAATTATATTGTTACTATGAGTTCTTTTGATGATAGAAAAAAATCATTTGAAAAAAAATTTGCTAACGAGCAAGAGTTGCAATTTAAGATAACAGGTAGAAGAAATAAGTATTTTGGTGAATGGGCAGCTGAAAAACTCAACAAAAAAGACCAGGAAATTGAAACCTATATTAATGAGGTTATGAGAGCTGATTTAAAAGCACCTGGTGATATGGATCTTATTGAAAAAGTTCAAAAAGATTTAGATACTTTAGACAATAAGATTTCCATAGATGAAATTAAGTCCAAACTAGATGAATGCTTTGAAAAGGCAAAAAAAGATTTTTATTAAATTATCTAAACTTAGTTATAAAGCTTCTAAAAAGTAATAATAAAAACAAAAGTGAAACTATTTGGAAAAAAATACTTGTTAATATATAAAAATTTTTTTTAATATTTGAAGATTGTAGTTCACTTATCTTTTCATTCAATTTTTCTAACAAATCATCCGATTCTAATATAAATAATTCACTTAATTCGTCCATAATTTCCATGTCGTTTTCAATTTTTTTTAATAAAAGCATTTTATACTTATAAACGTCATACCATTCTCTCATGCTGAATTCTTTTATCGCTTTCTCTCTATATTTTTTCAGTTCAGAATAGGTTTTGTCTCTCCAATGATGTTCAAAACCAAGTAACTTTGTGTAAATAATAATGTTTTTATCAAAAAATTTATCTCTATCTTTTTTAAAAGGATTGAAATCGGCTTGAAATAAGTAAGGTAACGAGGGGTATTTATCTTTTCCTATTTTGTTAAATATTTCCTCATTAATAAGGTGTAGTTGTGCATATTGAGACCTAATCTCTATTGTCATGTCTGTAACTTCTATAATCTCTTTCATCATCATTCTCCCTAAATCTTGAGCATTTACTTCAGCACTTTTTCTGTTTAAAAAATTATATGTGTCAACCTCATTTAAAATATAAGATTTTATAAGCAAGTTTCTTCTTAATAAAATTGGAGTAAAATTTAGTCCGCCACCCATTGAAATACTATCCAAAGTCTCGCTTATTGTTTCATATTTAGACAAACTATTATTTATATTTTGGTATTCTATATTTAAATTTCTAATCTTATCTTCGGTCCTAATAACCATTTGATCAAAACCAAAAGATAAAATTGTAGAAAAAGCTACAAAGAAAATTAAAATTAAAGATTTTCTGTTTAGTGTGCCACGCCTCATAGTTTTTTTCCTCTTTTCAAAGCAATTTTTACTGATGAGATTTCAAAAAATTGAATTATGATAAAGACTAATAATTGTAAAAGAAAAGCTAGTAAAATTATATTTTTCTCTTTATTTGAGAGATCAATTATCTCTTCATTAATTATTTTTAAATTTTCATCTACGGTAATTAAGCTCCCGTTAAAATATCTTAAAAGATATTCAAAAAGAGTTTCTAAATCTTCCCATAAATTAATTGTCTCATTATACACTTCCTCAAATTGACCTTGATCTTTAAGATATTTCAATCTACTTTTATTGCTGATTGAAGATTTTATCTCTTCACCTAAATCTCTGAAAGATCTTTGATAAATGATGCTTTCTAATTCTATTGGATTAAGTTTTTCTAGGGAAATAAAAGTTTTTTTAATATTTTCAGCTATATTTTTTAAATTTTTGATTTCTTCATCAGTAAAAACATCATATTCAAATAAAAAATTATATTCGGATTCGGTAAATACCGAAACAAATTCTGACATCATTTTTTCATCACGAACCATGTCGTATAATGCGTAAGTCTGTAAATCATTTGGAGATGAAACCGCTTTTCCAAATTGATTAAGCCTTAAAAACTCCAGATTTTGTTCAAAAGACCCCTCTAAATTTTTATATTGTCTAATTTTATTTTTATAATCTATTACCATTTTAGTATATTTTTCAGATAAGGATTTTGCTCTTGAATTTTCGAGATGTTCGAATTCTAAATTGCTTACTTTGTTTTCAATATAAATTGATATAGATGCAGCTGTTAGTGCAAAAATGGACAAAAATATTCCGATATTTATTATGAAGATTGCTCTTTTTGAATTCTTCGCAATCGCAAAGTAATTCATTAATATAGATAACTTTAAAAGTTTCATAATTCAAATCTTATAAACTTATTAAAAAATTTAATATTAAATAAAAACTTAATACAATTATTGAGGCTAATGAAAAATCTTTTACAGTAATATTGTAATATCTTACACTAAACATGGTTTTATTATGTTGATTTCGCTTAAAATTTCTAAAAATATAAATTGATCTAAAAAAAAATATAAATGCAGTTATGTATGCTATTTGTTCACTAATGATATCACTGGAAATACTATAATTCCATAATCCATGTATGCCTACCGGAACCGCTAAAGCTAATATAAGATTGTAAAAATTATATTTTTTTTCAAATAAAGTTTGAGATATTAAAAAACCCATCATAATTCCACACAATGCATGTACTGGAACGGCAGAAAACGCTCTATAGATCGCTACATAAATTGAGGGGTCATAAACTATCTTTCCAGACTCATTAATATAGAACAGAACATAATCTATATTTTCCCAAGCAGCGAAACCTAGAGATGCAGCCACTCCATAAACTAAACCATCCATGGGTTCATCGAACGCTGTTTTTCGAGTGCAATAGAAAACTATTATCATCATTTTAAATATTTCCTCTAGAAATGCAGCTCTAATGAAGCTATCAAAAAAAAGGTAAGTTTCACCAGTTAAATTTTTTTCTGAAAATCTATCGAAATCTACTATAAATAGATCTAGAGCGATGGTTATAGCTGCACCAAAAATAAAAGTTTTTATTACTATTTCTTTAGGCTCAGGAAATGCATCTTGTTTAAATACATATAATAAAATTATTATCGCGGGTAGTATTGCAGCTAGAATATAAAAAAAATTAGAGATTAACATTAATCTTTGTCTAATTTTCTTCTTTTATTTTTTTTCCTTGAGCTAGAACTCTTTTTGCTTTTTTCCCCCTGCATAAAACCGAAAGCAGCTATAGGTGCTAGCAATATCCACCAAAATTTTGCAAGTAGTGGCAAAAGTTTCGCAAAAAAACCAGTTTTAGCAATAACTTTTGCTCCAAGTGATCCTGCGACTAAACTACCTACACCTACGGCAGCAATTTTATCTCCTGACTTATAATCTGTATGTTTGTAACCATCAGAAAAAATTACACCATTTACAAAATCTTTAGAATATTCAGATTCCTCTTTAAAATTACTTTGATTATTTAGTGTTACAACGTAAGTGGTCTCGATGTAACCTTTTTTTCCAAGGATAAAATTTTTAGACTCTAAAGTTTTATTACCATCATTCCAGAATACCTTGTATGAATAACTTACTGATCTATTTTTTTGGTTCAATTCAGGATCGAATACCCACTCAAAGTCCGTAGCATAATCGAGATTATTTTCTTTATAATATGATTCATTGGATTTAGAAATTTGCTTAAGATCATTTAATAAGTCTTTTGGTTTAACATTTTTCCAATCATCTAATTTTACGTAACCATTTTCGACATAATAAGTATAAATTGAATAATTTTCCCCTTGTAGAAAAAAAATAATATCGGGGCTTGCAGCTTTACCAAATTTCCACCAATAAAATTGATTAATTTCTTTATAGCCTTTTAAGTAATACTCACTATCATAAACTTGAATTTTTGCGTTTGCCTCTGGAATTTCAGTGCTGTGATTTTTGCCGTTAGTATAATTATACCAAGTAAGTGTTAGTAGTTTTTCTCTTAATTCATCTTTATTTGTAATTTTTTTTTTTTATAAAGCATGAAGGGTTGTTAAAAAAAGAAAAAGATAAATAAGTAAAAATGAAAAAATTTTATATAATTTTTTCATTAAACTTTATTTATTTTTATTACCAATATTTAACAAAAAACCACCTAAAAGCCCTATTGCAATCGGAGAAAATCTTGAAATCTCAGGAGGCAAAAAAGGTGTAAGGTTTATGCCCATATAAGATAGACCAAAGTCAGCGATTGCAAACACTATTAAAATGATACCTATAATTTGCATGAATCATTTTAAAAAAATAGTTCAAGATTTTCAATACATTAGTTATCACTTAATCTAGGTGTTTAAATTAATATGTCTATCTGAGGTTGTTATTTGGGTCATACTTGAACCCTCTGCTCAAGAATTTTAATAATATTGCTATGTTTTAATTCTCTATAATTCTTCTTAAATCTTAATATCATTTTCAACGAATTCAAAGTGAATTTTTTAGTATATCTGAAACTAAATCGGTTGGTAAGTTCTTTGTCTTAAAGTTTTCTAAAACTTTTTCAGTATTAGATATTTGTTTTTTTATTTTATTTGGATCTTCTAAAAAACTCGAAACAAACTTAAAAATTTCTTTTGGGTTACATTTTGATTGTAACAACTCCGGTATTATCATTTGACCAGCAGCTATATTAAAAATATTTGCATATTTTACTTTTACAAGAGCTTTCAAAATTAAATAATTAATAAAATTTATCTTATAAATTATTATGGATGGTATTTTTCTAGAGCTTATCTCAAGTGATATTGTTCCTGATTTTGCTACAGCAAAAATTGATTTTTTTAAAACATGATTTTTTATTTTTTCATCTGATATGACTTCAAAATTACTTAAATCAGATTTCATTAAAAAATTTTTTATAGTGATCTTTTGTTTCTCGGTTGAATGAAAAACATAGATGAAATCAGAATATTTTTTATTCATTAATTTAATAAAGTCAATAAGTATAGGCATAAGAGTATTTACTTCTGAAGATCTACTACCTGGAAATATTGATATAATAGCTTTGTTTTTTTCTATTAATTGATTCAAATCTAATTTTGTTTTATCGTCTTCTTCAAGGAGTGGATGTCCAACAAATTCACAAGGAATGCCCTCTTTTTCAAAATATTTTTTCTCAAACTTAAATAACAATAAAATATAATCTATAAATTTTTTAATTTTTTTTGTTCTTCCTTCTCTCCAGATCCATACTTGTGGAGCTACAAAATGGATAGTCTTAATATTTGGATTTTTGCTTTTTACTATTTTTGCCACTCGTAACGTAAAATCTGGACTATCAACTGAAAACAAAATATCAGGCTTAAATTCAATTATCTTACCAGCAGTTTCATTAATTTTTTTTTTAATTTTTAAGATATTCATAATTACTTTTGTAAAACCAAGATATGTAACTTCTTCTAGTTCAAATATAGATTTTATACCTAGTTTTTTAAGATGTTCTCCACCTAGACATTCATAGCTAATGTTTGGTTCAATAGATTTTAATTTTGAAATTACCCTTGCCGCAAGTTTATCTCCTGATGGCTCTCCAGTTAAAATGAATATTTTTTTCATCCCCAAATTTTGTCTAAAATTTCCTCTCTTTGACAACCTTTTTTATACATTAAATATCTAATAAAATTTTTTTCATAGTAATCTTGATGATATGTTTCTGCCTCATAAAATTCTTTAAATTCCTTTACGAATGTCACTACTTTTCTATTAAATTTATTTTCAATATTTTTTATTGAATTATTAATAACTTCTTTTTGTAAACTGTTTTTAAAAAAAATTACTGACTTATAACTCTCACCTTTATCACAAAATTGACCTTCTGCATCAAATGGATCAATATTAATCCAATAAATTTCCAAAAGTTTTTTGAAGTTTGTAGAATTTGGATCATAAGTAATTTCTAAAGTTTCATAATGCCCAGTATTGTTTTTTATGACATCTTTATATTTTGGATTTCTCACGTGACCACCAGAATATCCTGATACTGTTTTAATAACTCCCTCGACTTTATCAAATGACTCTTCCATACACCAAAAGCAACCTCCTGCAAAATAAACCTTTTGTGCATTTTTAGAATAAACATTTGTAGTAAATATAAAAAAAATTAAGCAAAAAAATATTTTTTTCATTTATACATTCTCCAAAGTTCTCCATTATCAGATAACATATAAATTTCCCCACTTTTTTTATTTAATTTTATATCTCTTATTCTACCAATATCCCCTTGAAAAATTATTTTTTCGCTAATAACTTTATGGTCTGAGAACTTTATTTTTCTTAATGATTGGTCTTTAAGGGAGGTAATTAAAGCATCTCCATTCCATTCTTTAAATTCTTCTCCTTTATATATAAGCATAGCGCTCACGGCTATTGATGGAACCCAATACTTGATCGCTTTTGTAAAACCTGGTTTCCATTTTGGACCAATTTTTGTTCCTGAGTAATTTGTACCTCCCCACCCGAGAATCTTCCAACCATAATTTTCTCCATGTTTAGCTTCTCCAAACCAGTCTCCACCTTTTGCACCATGATTAGTTAAATAAATCTTTTCATCAAATGGTGACAAAGCAATACCTTGTGGATTTCTTACTCCAATTTGAAAAATTTCGGGAAGCCAATTTTTTTTATTAGTAAATTTTGGGTTATCATCTGGAAAAGTTCCATCTAAATTTAATCTTATTATGCTCCCCGGATGTTTTTGCGGATCTTGAGCAATCATGCCTTTGCCTCTTTCTCCAGCCGTCATAAAAATTTTATCATTTTTAATCACAAGTCTTGAACCGAAATGATATCCAGATTTTATAGGTGGTTCCGCTCTAAATATATTTTTAAAATTTATTTTTTTATTGTCAAAAGTACCTTTCGCTAATGAAGTGCTAGAATACGAACGTCCTCTATTTTCAGAGTATGATATATAGACTTGTTTATTATGATACAAAACATCAAGCAAACCTCCCTGTCCATCTTCTAAAATTGATAAATTATGTTTTATTCGAGACTTTGTTTTATTTTTTAAATTTATTAGTAATATATCTCCTGGTTTCTCATTTACTAAAATATTATTTTCATCAATGAAAGACATGCTCCAGGGTTTAGAAAATCCATCAAATATTTTTTCAAGTTTAATTTCTGTTGAATGAGAATGTGTTATTATGAAAAAAAAAAATAGTATAAATATTTTCTTCATTTTGATAAAATAAACATTTTGTTCCTATTTGCAAAAGTTATACATTTTTTTTTATCTAAAAAAATATTTTGTTTATTTTTTACAACTATTCCTTTTATTCCTGCTGTTTTACATTGTTTAAATGTTTTTAATCCAACGGCAGGTAGATCAATTCGAAGATCCTGTTTTTTTTTGGGAAATTTTACTAACACTCCATTATCTGTTGTTTTGCTTTTTCTACAATTTTTTAACATTTGTTCTGTACCGCCTTTTCCCTCAATTCCTATAATTTTTCCATTTCTCGCAATGACACCTTGGCTAAAATTATATTTTCCTAATTTATTTAATCTTAATATTGCATTTTTAATATTTACTTTATCTTTAGAATTTGGTTTTTTTGAGGTGTAAACACCTTTTTTTAAAGTCAATTCTGGATTTAAAAATAATGAGCTTAAAGTTTTAATCTTTTCTTTCTTCAAAATATTTATTATTTCTTTTAAAATGGCAGCATCTCCCAACTTTGAACTTCTTAGAATTCTTGGCATATAATAAAAACCTTTCATATCAAGACGAAGTTTGGAAAATCTTGGTTTTTTTACTCTTCCAGCAAAAAGAACTCTTTTGCAATTGTTATTTTTAAGTATATTTATAATTTTGCCAAATTGTCCTAATGAAACCGCTCTAGAATTTTTATCATTTTTGAAAGATTTATTTTTACTTAAATCAATAATTATGTATTTAATTTTTTTTTTCCTAGCTGTCTTTAAAATTTCTTTCGGGAAGTTTGTTTCACCAAATATAAATCCGATCATTATTTATCTAATGGAGTACAAATGGGACGTTTTTTATCTTTTTCTATAAATTTAATTACTTCATCAACGAGTTTATTTTCTTTATATTGACCATTTATCTTAGTTAAATTTTCTTGTAAATTTTTTGAGGAAAAAATATCCTTATAAGCTTTATCAAGATCAATTATTTCCTGGTTTTTATATTTTTGTCTTCGTAATCCAATCAAATTGAGCCCTTGCAAAAAGTTTCTATTACCTATTGAGAGACCAAATGGTATTACGTCTTTTAAAACTCCAGTCATTCCTCCTATCATCGCTAGTCTTCCAATTCTTGTAAATTGTTGTACTGCAGAGTTGCCACCAATTACAACATGGTCTTCAATTGTTACATGACCTCCAAGTGGAACGTTATTTGCAATGATTACATTATTTCCAATTTTACAATCATGCGCTACATGTGAAGAGATCATAAACAAACAGTTGTTGCCAATAATAGTTTTTGATCCACCGCCTTGTGTCCCGGGATTGATAGTAACGTATTCTCTTATTGTATTATATTCTCCAATTTCTAAGCTGTTCTTTTCTCCTTTAAACTTTAAATCTTGGGGTTGAGTGCCAACAGAAGCAAAAGGGAAAATTTTAGTACCTTTCCCAATTTTTGTATTTCCATCCAAATGAACATTTGAGATTAATTCCACACCATCTTCGACTGTAACTTGAGATCCGATGTAGCAAAAAGGACCAATTTTTACATTTGAAGATATCTTTGCTTTTGGATGTATTACGCTAGATTTATGTATCATTATGTTCTATCAACAATTGTTGCTGACCATTCTGCATCAGCCATTCTTTTATTATTAACTTTTGCCGTACCTTTATATTTCCAAACTCTACCGTGTGATCGAATAGCCTCAATTTCTAAATGAAGTTCACAATCTGGAATGACTGGATTTCTAAATCGGGCTTTATCGACACTCATTAAGTACACAAGTTTGTTTGCATACTCTTTTGGATCTATTCCATGTGCAGTTAATGCAGCTGCGGCTTGACCAAACGCTTCTACAATTAAAACTCCTGGCATTACTGGTTGACCTGGAAAATGTCCTTGCACATAAAACCCATTTTTTTTAACGTACATAATTGCAGTTGCAGATTTTAAAGGAACGATATTTATCAATTTATCTATTAAAAGCATAGGTTCCCTATGAGGAAGTAAACTCTCAATTTTTTTTCTATCAATAGAATTTTTACTCATTATTTTTTTTTAAAAACTCCTTAATTGAAACTGCCGGATAACCCATAACCACTTGATTATCCGAGATATCTTTAACTACTCCGCTACCGCCACCAATTTTTACATTATTTCCTATCTTCAGATGTCCAGAGACACCTGCTTGGCCTCCGATAGAAACATTATCACCAATTACTGCACTTCCTGCAAAACCAACTTGACCTGCAATCATACAATTTTTTCCAATTTTTACATTGTGTGCAATATGAACTTGATTGTCTATATAGGTATTTTTTCCGATATATGTATCATCTACTGAACCTCTATCGATGGTACAAGAAGAGGCTATTTCAACATGGTCATCAATAATTACTTTTCCAATATGTGGAAATTTAATATTTATTTTTTGTGTCGGAATAAAACCAAAACCCTTTTGTCCAATTTTAGTGCCATCCTGAACAACAACAAAATTTTTCACTAAAGCATTTTTTATAACTACTTGTGATCCAATTATACAATTCATTCCAATCTCTACATTCTTTTCAATAATTGTGTTGCTTCCAATAATTGTGTTTTTACCTATTTTAACATTTTTTCCAATCAAAACATTATTACCAAATTTTACATGTTTAAATTTAGATTTAGTGGGTTTTTTTAATGAAGAATCAGGATAATCAATATCAGCTGAAGGGTATAAAAGTTTTAAAACTCTTGATAATTCAAATAAAACATTCTTAACTATTATAGCTTTGCATTGAGTAGGTAAATATTTTTTGAGTTTATCAGTTGTTAAACAGTAAGCTCCTTTAGTGTCTTTTAAATATTTGAGATATTTTAGAGAGTCGAAAAAGGTTAAATCATTTTTTTGTGCTTTTTCTAAACTTTTGATATCAAAAATTTTATTTTTATCATTTGGAAAGCTTTTAAAAATTTTATTTATCTTTAGAGGCCCAATATTTCTAAAAAAAATGTTTTTAGACATTTAGTTTAGCCTATTTTTAGAGATTTGATTTCCTTATTAAGAAGCTCTATTATTTTATCAGTTAAGTCTAAACTGGAATCACCAATAATAATATTTTTCTTATCTAATACTAGTCTTATCTTATTATCTTTCATATATTTTTCTAAAATTGGCTTTAAAGCTTTTAATAATTGATTTTTAGACCCGGCTCGCATTCTAGCTATTTCATCTAAAGACTTTTTTTTATCTTGTTGTAGACTGGAAAACTGCTTCCTTAATTCAACTACTTTTTTTTGATATTCATCTTTAGTGATAATCTTTTTTTTAGCTATTAATTCTTTTTCTTTATTTCTAAAATCTTCCTCTAATTTTTGGTATTTTTTTGAAGCTTTGTTTAGTTTATCCTTTAGAACTTTTTGAGCTCCCTTACCAGCTTGACTGGTATTTAAAACTTTTGAATAATTAATATAATAAATAGTATCTGAATATCCCTTTTGTGAAAATAGAGTTGAAAAAAGAAAAATAAATATAAAAATTTTAAATAATTTTAATTTCATTAAAAAGTTGTTCCAAGTCTAAAATTAAATCCTTGAGTTTCATCTGTTTCAGCTTTTGTAAGACTTTTAGCAAAAATAAATGTCATTGGTCCTACAGGAGATAAAAAGTTTGCACTTAAACCAGTAGATGATCGGATTTTGTTACTATCATCAATTGATGAGTCATAGTCAACGCCAAAAACATTTCCAACATCAAAGAATGCAGTAACATCTGTTTTTGTTGCTTCAGGTAGAAGATTTGGCAAGTTTGTCTCAAGATTTAGAGAGTAAGCATAATTCCCTCCAATATAATCATCTCCGTCTTTAGGGCCAATTTTACCAAAAGCAAAACCTCTTAATTTAGAGCTTGGTAAATTTAGTCTCTTACTTAGTTTTACATCTTCTACATCATCTAGTGAATTAATTCCTGAAACAAAAAATTTAGCAGCACCTACTACATCTGGGCCAAAAGTTTGATATTGATTATACATTAGAGTATTTCTCATGTAAGGACCATCAGCATAGACAGGTAAAGTTTGAGAAAATTTTATAACATTACCATCAGTTGGTTTAAAAGTTCTATTTCTTTTATCTCGCAATGCTCCATAAGTGAATGCAAGATCAGTAGATGTACCCGCTTGTTTTTTTAATGCATTAGATGCGGTACTCTGTACCTCCAAATCATCGTATGTTAACTGAAGAGATGGTGTTAAGAAAACATCTGTGTATTGTTCGAATTTAGTTCCAATACTTGTTGCAAATATATTGTTTTTATAACCTGAGTCTGGTTTATCATTCGTTTGGCTCGATAAACCAAAAGTTAATTCATTTCCAGTAAGTTGGTAATTTGGATTTGTGACTTCAATGGCTCCCTTTAAACTATCAGCCCTAGCATCAATATAAGTATTTAACTTAATACCTTCACCAAGATAATTATTTTCTCTTATATTAAATGCAAAAGAACCGCCGTCCGTTCCAATTCCAGCGCCCGCACTAATTTCACCGGTGGGCTTTTCTTCAACTTTGATTTTTATTCTTTTGGTATTTTTTATATCTCCTATTGAAATTTCTTTTTCTACTTTTGCAAAAATCCCTTTTGCATTTAATTTTGCAATTGATTTATCAAGTTTTAATTTATTAAACGGGTCACCTTCATCAAGCAACAATTCTCCTCTAATTACTGCTTCATTCGTTACTGAGTTACCTTCTATTGTAATTCTTTCAACCAATTCTTTACTTCCTTCAAAAATATTTATCTTAATTTCAATACTTTCACCTTCAATAATTTCATTGACAGAATGTTCAACAAATTGAAGGTCATTAGCATCAATTAATTCATCAACATCATCGAGTAATTTTTTTATTGAGAATGGGGAATAATATTTTCCAATTATTTTTTTGTATTTTTCATTTAAAGGAAAGAATACTTCTTTATCAAAAACTTGATCAATATTTGTCGTAATTTTTTTAATTCTGTATCTGTTACCGGCATTAATATTATAAGTTAATACAGTTTCATTATTTTCATTTATTTCAGCATTACTTGAGACTATCTGAACGTCATAATAACCAATAGATTTATAATAATTCTTTAATAGTCTTTTATCCAACTCACTCCTCTCATCACTTAAAACTGTATTTTTTGTAATAAACTTCCAAAATGCATCTTCCTCAGAAGCTATTATATCTCGCAATCTTTTTTCTTTGACTTTTTTGTCTCCTATGAAATTTATTTTTGCAATTTTAGTTTTTTTATTTTTAATAATTTTGTATGTTAAATTAATTCTGTTCTCAGAAAACTCTTCAACTATTGTATCTACTTCTGTAAAAATAAATCCAAGTGTTCCATATGCCTTTTTAATTTTATTTACATCATCGTTTAATTTGCTTTTAATAAACGACTCTTTTTCTTTAAGTTGTAATCTCTTTTTAATATCTTCTTGTATTTTTTTAGCTTTTTCTCCTTCAATAATAATTTCATTTATAATTGGGTACTCTTTAACATTTATTATCAATATATTATTCTTAATCTCTATTTTAATATCTTCAAAGAATTCAGTCTCATATAAATTCTTGAGAATCTTATCTAAATCATTAATTGAATAATCTGAGCCTAAATTAATGTTTCCGTAAAGTTTAATGGTTTCTTTACTTACTCTTTTATTCCCTTTAGTTTCAATAACATTAACTATTTCAGCATTTAAATGTGTAAAAAATAGTAGAACAAACAGATATAATAATTTCTTCATTTCTTACTCTCCGCTAAAATTTTTATAGTAGTTTTCCTTGCCCATGAATCAATTTTAAAAATTTCATTTAATTTTTTTGCTCTGTGTATAGCATATTTCTTGTAGTTTTTGTCTTTTAAAACCCTAAAAATAGACTTTGATATTGTATTAAAGCTTATTTTTTTAAGTAAAAACTGATCAACTAATATTTCATTCGCCGCATTTATAATAATTGCAGTGGAAGGATACTTGTTCAATTTGGGTAACAATTTAATAATAGGAAAATTCTTTTCTGGTACTTCAATAAAATTTAAATTTTGTAATTTACTATTAATGATTTTTTCTTTGAGATATTTTTTAATATCATTATCTTTTTCATTTATTGCATTTGAGATAGGAACAATCATATCTGGTTGATGATACAAAAATTTAGTTATGCCACTTTTAAATTGCACAATTGCATGGACTAGTGATTGGGGGTGGATAATTATTTTAAATTTATTAAATGGAAAAGAGAACAGTTTTGAAGCTTCAATTAATTCTAAAATTTTATTCATCAAAGTTGCAGAGTCAATCGAAATTTTTTTTCCCATTGACCATTTGGGGTGTCTTAAAGCATGATGTAGTTTTACTTTATTCATTTTTTGTCTTGAAAAATTTAAAAAAGGTCCACCTGAAGCGGTTAGGTATATTTTATCAATTTCATCGTTTGGGATATCTTTAATAAGTTGAGCTATTGAAAAATGTTCAGAGTCTATAGGGACAATTATAGAGTTATATTTTTTAGCAGTTTTTTTAATTAAATTCCAACCACAAATGATTGCTTCTTTATTGGCGAGAAGAATTTTTTTACTGTTTTTAATAAATTGAATAGTTGGTTTTAAGCTTGCCAATCCAGGTATCGCAACTATTGTAAAATCATTTTTTTCTTTTATTTTATCATAATCAGAAACAATTTTAGTGTGTTTAAATTTATAATTAATATTTAATCTTCTAAATACTTTTTTATCTGCCACCACATAATATTTTGGTTTAAATGTTCTGATTTGTTTTAAAATTTTTTTTAAATTAGAATTTGCTACTAAGGTATTAATTTTAAATAGTTTTTTTTCTTTCAAGATAATTTTTAACGATGTCTCACCTATAGATCCCGTAGAACCTAATATTGAAATTTTTTTTTTCATGACATAATATAAAAAGTTATTAATCCTGCTGGAAAACCTAAAATAATACTATCAACCCTATCAAGTATACCACCATGTCCTGGCAAAAAATTTCCAGTATCTTTTAATTTTGCTTTTCTTTTAAGTAGAGAAATAAAAACATCACCAAGTTGACAAAAAAGAGTTGTGATCAAAATAAAAGTTATCAAATTAAGGTTAAAATTAATTAATTCCAAAATAGAAAAAATAAATGAAACGAAAACTGGTAAGATAAAACATCCTATACTTCCAGCTATCGTTTTATTTGGACTTATTTTTGTTAATTTTGGTCCTTTGAAAATCTTTCCAAATACAAGACCGCCTATATCAGACAAGAAACATATAAGAATTAAAAAGAAAGAAAGTAATTTTGTAGATAAACTTTGAGAAAGAGTAAATATCGTGAATGAAATAAGTGACACATAAATCAAAAAAATCAACGAAAAGAAAACTCTAAAATTAAATATATTTTTTATCTTTTTAATTAAGTTAAAAAATTCAATAAACGAAATCACTGTGATTATAATTAAAAAATATAATAATAAATAATTATAAAGAAACATTAGAAAAAACAAACAAACTAATATAACAGAAGTTATCAATCTTTTTTTAAATTCATAACTCATTTATTAAATCCCTCCAAAGTTTCTTTTTATTCTTTTATATTTTAATACAATCCTTTTCAAATCGTTTTTGTTAAAGTCTGGCCAAAGTTTATCTAAAAAATTTAGTTCGGTATATGCAAGTTGCCATAACATAAAATTACTTAACCTTTTCTTTCCCCCAGTTCTAATAAGAATATCTGGGTCAGGAAGATTTTGTGTATAAAGTTTATTATTAATTGATTTGATAGAAATTTTACTCTTACTATTTTTCAATTTATTAAAGCAGTCAATTAGCTCTGCACGTGACCCATAATTAATAGCTAAATTAACTAATATATTTTTATTTTTTTTTGTCTTTTGAACAGTCTTCTTTATGATTTTTCTTGTGTTTTTTGGAATATTAGAAATTTTGCCTAAAAAATTTATTTTTATTTTATTTTTCATTACGTCTTTCATCTCTCTCTCAAAATAAGTTTGTATTAATTTAAAAAGAAAATTTATTTCAGATTTTGGTCTTTTCCAATTTTCCGTGGAAAAAACATAAAAAGTGACAATTGGAATTTTTAATAAAATAGAAGCTTTAACGATCTCTTGAACTACATTAACACCTTTGAGATGGCCATAATTTCTGCCTCTCCTTTTTTTAATACCCCACCTTCCATTACCATCCATTATGAAGGCAATGTGTTTGAGACTATTCATATACTCAGTATTTCTTTTTCTTTGTCTGCAACAATCTTCTCTATAACAACTACATTATCATCAGTAATCTTTTGTATTTTTTTTTCAAAATTTTTAGTTTCGTCTTCGCTTGCCTGTTTATCTTTTAAAAGTTTTTTTATATCTTCATTTGCCTCTCGCCTAATATTTCTTATTGAAACTTTACTTTTTTCACTCATATTTTTCAAAATTTTAGTGAGATCTTTTCTTCTTTCTTCGGTAAGATCTGGTATTCTTATCCTTAACAATTGCCCATCTATTTGCGGATTGACACCTAGATCAGATTTTTTAATCGCTGCATCAACTAATGTTACATTTGCTTGATCCCAAACCTGTATTGAGATTAATCTTGCCTCTGGAATACTTATTGTTGCTAACTGATTAATCGGCATTTGTTGGCCATAAACATCCACTCTTATATTGTCCAACATAGCTGAATTAGCTCTACCCGTTCTAAGTGTTGAGATATCTTTTTTAAGTGATTGTATTGTTTTATCCATCTTTGATGAATAATTTTTTTCATTAAATTGAGCGCTCATTTATACTCCTTCGCCAACTTTAAATCTAACGAAGTCTATAATTTTAATTTGAGAATTTACAGAACTTTCTTTCAAAATGTCAGAAACAGTTTTTTTAGGGTCCATAATCCATGCTTGATTAATTAATGTATTATCCGCGATAAATTTGTTTATTTTCCCTTTTGAGATTTTTTCTATAATATCTCCTTTTTTTCCAGAATTAATTAATTCTTCTTTTATTATTTCTGTTTCTTTTTTAATTATATCTTTATCGAGATCTTTTCTATCGAGCGAGATAGGGTTGGATGCAGTGATATGCATACAAATCTTATTGCCTATATCCTTTTTATCCTCACTCACATTTGAAAGTTTTACGACAGATATAATCTTACCAATTTTTTTTTCAACTTGAGTATGAACGTAATAAAAATTTAATCCATCTTTATCATCAAAAAATTTTGCTCTCCTTATGAAAATCTTTTCACCAATTTTTGCAATAAGATCAACTAGTGCATCTTTTACCATAGAGCCACTTTTCATTTTTGTCTCATTTAATTGATTTAGATCTCCTTTAACTTTAAAATTTAATTCTGAGATTTCTTTACAAAAAATAATAAAATCTTTATTTTTTGCAACAAAGTCAGTTTCACTATTTATTTCAATTAAAGAAATTTGATTTTTCTCTTCGTGAACTAAAACTAACCCTTCTGAAGCAGTTCTGTTCATTTTTTTTGATGCTTTAGCAATTCCTTTTTTTCTTAAAAAATCAATAGACTTTTCTAAATCGCCGTTATTTTCATCTATTGCTATTTTACAATCTTTAAACCCTACTCCGGTTAGTTCACGGAGTTTCTTAATATTTTGTAAAGTATCCTTATCTGACATTTTATTTTATTTATTTTTTATTTTTTTTCAGGAAGTTTTTTTTTTGTAGACAGCTTTTTTGAATTTTTTTTATCCTCATTTTTAGACTCATCATCTTTTTTCTTTGCTATATTTTTTTGTGCGTCTAAAATCGTGTTTTTTAACAAATCACAGTACAAATTAATTGATCTGCGAGCATCATCATTTCCAGGGATTGGAAATTCAATATCTGTAGGATCTGAATTAGTATCTAAAAT
The DNA here is from genome assembly GCA_902582345.1 of uncultured Pelagibacteraceae bacterium. GTDB lineage: Bacteria > Pseudomonadota > Alphaproteobacteria > Pelagibacterales > Pelagibacteraceae > Pelagilacustribacter. Next base: position 29,989 of record CACHRU010000009.1, read on the forward strand.
TGCAATAATTGGTATTTTTAATTTAATAGCTTCTTTAACTGCCAAAGACTCTATATTTGTATCGATTATGAAAATCATCTCAGGAACTTTTTTCATTTCAGCTATACCGCCTAATGACCTTCGAAGTTTATCTCTTTCTTTACCTAGCTTAAGTATTTCTTTTTTTGTAAAACCGATGTCATCTTTTGAAAGTTGATCTTCGAGTAGCTTCATTCTTTTGATTGAATTTTGTATCGTGTTCCAATTAGTTAACATGCCTCCTAGCCATCTATAATTAACAAAATATTGATTTGTCTCTTTAGCCAAATCACTTACTTGTTCAGAGGCTTGCTTTTTAGTAGAAACTATCAAAATTTTTCCACCTGCAGCAATACATTTATGTATTTCAGATAACGCATTTTTTAAGAATACAACTGTTTGTGTAAGATCTATAATGTGAATTGAATTCTTTTCTCCAAAAATATAGTTTTTCATTTTAGGATTCCATCTAAGTGTTTTGTGACCTAGGTGAACCCCAGCTTCTAATAATTGTTTAATATTTATCTCAGGCACATTCATTTTATTTTCCGGTTAATCCACCACAGCTTTACCTTTAAAGGACCGGTAAGGTGTTTAAACCTTAGATGCTGTGTGCGAAATTTAACGTTTGATACATTTAAAACATAAAAAAATCAAGTTTTTAAAAGCTTATTTTTTTAACGTATTCTCTTGTTTTTATTGTATTTAGTGCGCTTAAATCGACTTTTCTAGTTTTTTCTAATTTAAAAATAAGATTTTTGTTATTATTATTTATTACTAAGTTTACTTCTGTTTCACCATTTAAATGTAGAATTTTCTCTAAGTCAACAGGGTCAAAGTTTGAATTTAATTCAATAAAAATTTTTTTATAAGCTTTTTTAATCATTTCATCTAAACTTAATATTTTTTTTAAGTTTACGCGTATCTTTTCGTTATCTTGACTAGCAATATCTTTTTGAAGGGTCATAACAAAAGAGTTTGCCTCTTTCAATTTTTCTCTATTATTTATTAAAATTTCAGAAAAAATGAAGAGTTCAAACTCTCCTGAATTATCACTGAATTTGATAATGGCAAATGGTGTTCCTTTAGAGCTTTTTTTTTCAACTATTGACATTATAGTTCCAGCTACAAGCGCTTCATTTTTTTCATTTTGAATAAAATCTTTATAAGAATTAATCTTCAGTTGAGAAAATAAATTTTGATATTCATTCAATGGATGATCTGAGATGTAAAATCCCAAAGATGAAAATTCTTCTATTAGCATCTCCTTTTTGGACCATTCGTCTTTCTTGTAATTTAATTCAAAATTCTCTTCCTTTATATTGGGATTATCATTAAATAAATTAGTTTGATTGTTATTTCTATCTTCGTTAATTTTTTTTATACTTTGAATAATTTTTGGTATGGATACAAAAAGTTTTTTTCTATTTATTTCCAAATTATCAAAAGCACCTGCTTTTACCAATCCTTCTAATTGAAGCTTATTCACATCCTTTTGGTCTACCCTTTTTATAAAATCATTTAAAGTTTTAAATTTCCCATTTTTTTCTCTCTCTTTTATAATGTTTGAAATAGCTTCAAAACCCACATTTTTAATTGCTCCTAATCCATAAAAAATTTTATTTTTTTCAGCTTTAAATTCTGCAAAACAGTGATTTATATCTGGTCTGATAACCTCAACTTTAAGCCTTTTTAATTCTTCAACAAACTCTCTTAATTTGCCTGTATTTGTAAGTTCTGTTGACATTGTGGCCGCTATGAAATCTTCTTTATAATAGGTTTTTAAATATGCAGTCTGATAGGCTATCAATGCATATGCGGCTGCGTGACTTTTGTTAAATCCGTATTCTGCGAAAGGCTCTATTTTTGTAAAAACATATTCAGCTACATCTTTTTTAATATTGTTATTTAAGGCTCCACTTACAAACCTCTCTTTTTGTTTTTCAAGTTCAGCCCTTTTCTTTTTACCCATAGCTCTTCTCAATATATCTGCTTCCCCTGCTGTAAAGCCTGCAAGTTTTTGGGCGATTTGCATCACTTGTTCCTGGTATATAATTATTCCATAGGTTGGTGATAAGATATCTTTTATTGTTTCGTGAATATAATCAGGTTTACGAATACCATTTTTACAATCATTATAAATTGGAATGTTGCTCATTGGTCCTGGTCTATACAAAGCTACTAATGCTATAATATCATCAAATCTATTTGGTTTCATTTGCCGTATAGCTTCACGCATACCTGTGCTTTCAAGTTGAAACAGACCTGTTGTTTCTCCTGTAGACAATAATTCAAATACTTTTTTATCGTCTAAATTTATTTTACTGATATCAAGTTTGATACTTTTTGACTCTAACATTTTAAGAGTTTTACTTATTACTGTAAGTGTTTTTAGTCCTAGTAAATCAAATTTTACTAATCCAGCATTCTCAGATGAATACAT
>CACHRU010000010.1 GCA_902582345.1 uncultured Pelagibacteraceae bacterium
TCTCAAACCAAAATTTACATTCTGAGCAACAGTTAACCACTCAAATAATGCGCCTTGCTGAAAAACCATTCCTCTATCAACACCTGGTCCATTAATTTCTTTATTATTAAGAGTAATTTTTCCTGAAGTTGGTCTTATAAATCCTGCTGTTATATTTAATAAAGTTGTTTTTCCACAACCAGAGGGACCAAGGACGGTCAGTAATTCCCCTTTTTTAATTGTGAAATTTAAATCCTTGAGCGCGTGGACAGTCTCGCCTTTCGGAGTTTTAAAAATCATATTTAAGTTTTTTGAAATTAAGTCGCTCATAAAATAATTATATTAGATATTTAATTAAAAAAATAGGCACCAATTATATAAATTGGCGCCTATTAATTTGATTTCTTAAACTACGGTAAAAACTTAGTAGTTACCGTACCTCTTGGAGTGTCAAATCCTTTTAAAAACTTAGCAAGGTTTCCACTCTTCATAGATTTTTTTGTTTCTTTTGGTGTTAAGAATTTAAAGCCACTTAAAGTGTCTTTCATGTCAGCAACTTTCATTTCTGACTCTTTTGACATAGCTTTCATATCGCTTCCACCTTTTCTGTATCTTTCGTTAGCTTCATGAGTTAACTCAACGAATGATTTTAACATTCCTGGATTTTCTTTCATGAATTTGTTCGTAACAGAAACAATGTCGATACCCATAATTCCACCAGCTCTAGCTTCATCAACTGTTAAAAGTCTAGTCCCAACAGATGTTGCTGATTTAATTGAGTTACCACCAAATAAACATGCCATTACAACGTCACCACTTACTAGTGCAGCAGCACCCTCTTCTGGATCCATTGCAATTATATTCATTTTTTTTCTATCAGCCCCGACTATTTTCATACTTTCAGTAAAAACGTACTCAGCCATAGTCCCTAAAGGAACTGCAACTTTTTTACCTTCAAGCTCTGAGGCATTTGCTTTTGTAATACCAGATTTATTAGAAGTAACACATGTTGTTCCTCCCATTCCGTATTCCATAGCAACGTCAACTAAACTGATAGGTGCTTTTGCCTTAACTGCATTTATGTAAGGCATTAAACCTTGTGAATAAGAGATATCAATATCTCCTGCTAGCATAGCATCTGTCATTGCTACCCCGTTAGTGAAGTTTGTCCACTTAACTGGTACACCAAGAGCTTTCGCGTATGCTTTTTTGTTCATGTCCTCAAGATTTGGAGATGGCCACTCCAAAAAGTACGCAACCCTTACTTCCTTTGCAGCTGAATTAGCTACAGAAACGTTAAGAGTAAACGCAAATAAAATCCCAAGAACTGTGCTTATTATTTTTTTCATAGTTCTCCCATATGGTTTGTTAATTAATAAGATTAAAAATGAATTTTCATCATAAGTAAACCTTAGAAAAAGTTAAATTGGGTTGATTTATCGCACAACTTATAATTGTATACAATATTTCTTGATTTAATCTAACAAATGTCTACTACTTTTAATTATGAGCTCTTCAAACAGAACTAATATTCCAAATTCTCTCAATGAGCATTGGATGCCTTTTACAGACAACAAAAGTTTTAAAAAAAATCCACGACTTATTACCGAAGCAAAAGGTGTTTATCTTACTAATCATCAAGGAAAAAAAATGATAGATGCTAGTTCAGGTTTATTTTGCAATCCTTTAGGCCATGGTAGAAAAGAAATCACAGAGGCTGTTTCTAAACAATTAGATAAGTTAGATTACTGTCAACCTTTTAATCAAGGTTATGGTGGCTCTTTTGAATTAGCGACAAGAATTTCAAAAAAAACTCCCGAGGGAATTAACAGAATTTTTTTTACTATTTGCGGTTCAACTGCTGTAGAGACAGCAATTAAGATAGCAATTGCATATCATAGAGCTAAAGGAGATTCAAAAAGATTTAGATTTGTCGGTAGGGAAAGAGGATATCACGGTATGAATATTGGCGCTACCACAGTTGGTGGTATGATTAACAATGTCAAAACTTTTGCTAGTGTTTTAATGCCTGGAGTGCAGCACATGAGGCACACCCATTTACCAGAACATAAGTTTGTTAAAGGTCAACCTGAAACAGGTGTTGAAATGGCTGAAGATTTAGAAAGAATAGCTATGAATTTTGGTGGTGAAAATATTGCTGCTTGCATAATTGAACCAATCGCAGGATCAACTGGAACTTTGGTGCCGCCAAAGGGATACTTAAAACGAATAAAGGAAATTTGTGATAAGCATGGAATACTTCTTATTTTTGATGAAGTGATTACAGGTTGGGGAAGAACTGGTTCTGCCTTTGCTGCTCAAGAATGGAATGTTACTCCAGATATAATGACAATGGCTAAAGCTACTACAAATGGTGTTGTACCAATGGGAGTAGTAGCTGTTAAAGAAGAAATTTATGATGCGGTTCTTGATGCATCAAAAGCACCAGAAGGAACGCCTGAATTGTTTCATGGATATACGTACTCCGGAATACCTGTTGCAGTTGCTGCAGCATTAGCTGTTCAAGACATATTTGAGAAAGAAGATATTTTTAAAAGAGCTAAAGAAATGTCTCCATATTTTCAAGATGGATTGCAATCTCTAAAAGATATTGATGAAATAGTCAGTATTAGAGGTTATGGCATGATGGGCGGCATTGAAATGAAGATGAGAGATAAACCTGGGAAAGCAGGATTTCAAACATTTAAACATTGCTATGAAGCAGGAGTAAATTTTAAAAATACAGGTGATAATTTAATAATAGCACCTCAGTTTATATGTGAAAAAAAACATATTGATGAAATAATTGATAAGTTAAGAGTTGGTATTTCTAATTACGCAAAGTCTTAAATGATTATCGGAGTTCCAAAAGAAATTAAGCTTGAAGAGCATAGAATAGGTTTAACCCCTGAAAGTGTAAAATCTCTAACGTCAAAAGGACATAAAGTGATCTTAGAAAATAATGGAGGCTATGAGGCAGGTTTTACAAATAATGATTATAAAAATTCGGGAGCAGAAATTGTAGATAATCCTAAAGAAATTTTTAAAAACTCAGAAATTATTGTTAAAGTAAAAGAACCTCAAATGAGTGAAGTTTCATTGATTAGAGAAAATCAAATTATATATACTTATCTACACTTAGCTGCCACAAAAGAACTCACAAAAGGTTTAATCGACTCAAAATCAATTTGTATTGCTTATGAGACAGTTACTGATGACAATGGAAGACTTCCTCTTCTGGCGCCAATGAGCGCAGTGGCTGGAAGAATGTCTGTTCAAGCTGGTGCTCACTCTCTCGAAAAATATCAAAAAGGAAGAGGTTTATTACTTGGTGGTGCGCCAGGAGTACCGCCGGCTAATGTACTTATACTAGGTGGAGGAGTTGTAGGAGAAAATGCTGCAACTATCGCAACGGGAATGAAAAGTAATGTCTTTATTGTAGATAAATCTGAAGACAGACTAAAACAACTAGTACAAAAATTTGGAGATCAAATAACTCCAATTCAAAGCGATAAAACTGATTTAAAAGAATTAGTTGCCAACTGTGACCTATTGATAGGAGGAGTGTTAATTCCAGGGTCAGAAGCTCCAAAATTAGTTACAAGAGATATGGTTAAATTGATGAAAAGAGGTTCTGTTGTTGTTGATGTTGCAATAGACCAGGGCGGATGTGTTGAAACAAGTAAACCAACAACTTTTAAAAATCCAACTTTTATTGTAGATAATGTGGTCCATTATTGTGTAGCAAATATGCCTGGGGGTGTTCCTAGAACTTCTACTATGGCACTAAATAAAGCAACACTACCTTTACTAGAAAAAATTGCAGATCAAGGTTACCAGAAGACTTTAAAAGAAAATAAGAATTATTTAGCTGGTTTAAATATTTTTAAGGGAAAAATTACTTGTAAAGGTGTATCAGACGCATTTGATTTAAATTATCATAAAGCTGAGAGCATTTTTTAACCCATTTCGAACAAATATACATCTTTTCTCGTCTTCAGCCACCCCAAAATGAACTAAAAAAAACTATGAAAGGGATCAGCTCTATGATTAAATATTGTTTATGAGTAGTGAGTTAAAGGAAAAAGAAAATTTCTATAACGGTGAGATAGGACAAAATCCAAAAAAGGTAAACCTAACTGAACTAGTTGGTAGAATGAATACAGAAAAAGCAAAAGAAAAAAAAAGAAACGTAATTATATCAGCTGCAGCAATATCAGCAGTGACTGTTTTTGGAATAATACTTACTCTTTAAAAATTTCACTAATATTACACATATTTTTTTAAAAGCTTATGTTATAAGTTTTTATGTGTTATGCGTAGAATTTTTTTAATAATTTTATTTGTTAATTTTCCATTTATTTTATACTCAGATGATGATGTTAAAGAAGCAAAAATAGCGAAGTATGTTATGGAAAATATTCAAAAAGATTATGTTAATTGCTATAGTTTTTATAAAGTTGCAGCTGAAAGTTTTAAGGCTGCTAATAAAGAAAAAAGTTTAGTTGAAAACCTAGAAAATTCCGCAGACGTTGCTTTGAAATACTATTTTGACCTCGGGGAAATTATGGGACTAAATCCTGAAGTTATGGCGCAAATAACAAAAGATAAAGTAAACAATTTTGTAAAACTTGCAAAAAATGATTTTAAGTCTTTGGCTGAAGAACACGGTCTAATTTGTAAAAATCTCGTAGAAAATCCTGAACAACGAACTAATTTCTGGGAAAAAAAAGCAAAAGAAATTAATAAGTGAAAAAAAAATTTTTACTAAAAAAAATTATCAGTATTTTAAAAAAAAAAGGCCTTTCAAAAAAGCATTCAAAAATAAGTGCAAATTATTTAATTGAAGCAGAACTTTTCGATGCTAGATCTCACGGTATTACCCGCTTAAAAATGTACTGTGATAGAATAAAAAAAGGTCTTATTAATACTAAACCAAAAATTAAAGTTAAAAATATTAATTCCTCAGTTTCTTATATCGACGCTGACAATTGTATTGGTTTTGTGGCCGCTGAGATAGGTATCGATAAGGCAATTCAAAATGCAAAGAAAACTGGTATTGGTTTAGTTGCTGTAAAAAAAAGCGGACATTACGGTCTTTCAAGATTTTATGCAGAAAGAGCTGTAAAAAAAAAATTGATAGTATTTTGTTTCACAAATGCACCTCCAGCATTAGCACCATTTGGATCACGAAAACCTTTATTTGGAACCAATCCAATTTGTTTTGGCTCTCCAACAGGTAAAGTTCCATTTATTTTTGACTCGTCAACTACAAAGATAAATCGTGGAATTTTAAGGCGAGCAGATAAACTAGGTTTAAAAATTCCATCTGGGTTGGCGCTTAATAAAAAAGGACTCCCCACTACTATTGCTAGAGAGGCTTTATTGGGCACACAGCTGCCTATAGCCGGATTCAAAGGTTCTGGATTAGCTTGGATGATTGACATCTTGAGTGGAGTTCTCACCGGAAGTAGCCATAGTGGAAAAACAAAAGATCCTTTTGATGACTTTTCAGGTCCTCAAAATATTGGTCATTTATTCATCACTATAAACCCAAACATTTTTTCAGGTAATAATTTTTTTAAAGAAATAAGAAAAAACATTAAAAGAGTAAAAAAACTTCCAAAAGCCAAAGGTTTTAGTTCTATATTGTATCCAGGAGAAAGAAAAAATAAGATATATAAAAAAAATATGAATAAAGATATATCTATACCGAGAAAAATACTTAAAGAAATGGAAGTCCTTGATGCTAACAAATAAAAATATAGTTTGCCCTGAAAATCTTTTAAAAATTGCCAAAGGCAAAGGTCCAGTAAAAACTATAATAGTTAATGCTGTTAAAAAAGTTGCAATAGAGTCTGCAAAACAGGCGGTTGAAGCAAATTTGATTACACCTTTATTTGTTGGTGATAAATCGATAATCAAAAAAATTTCAAAGGAAATAAATTGGGATATTTCAAAATATGAAATTGTTCACGAACCTGATGAAAATAGTACTGCCCCAATCGCTGCTAAATTGGCTAGTGAAGGAAAAGTAAAAATAATAGTTAAAGGTCATATTCACACAGATATATTGATGAAAGCTGTTCTTAAAAGAGATTTAAATCTTATAGGAAAAAAAAGGTTGAGTCATATATGGCATATGACATTAGAAAAAAATGATAAACCATTTATCATTACTGATGGGGCATTAAATGTATTACCAAAATTAGAAACTAAAATGCATATTTTAAAAAATGCAATAGATTTTGCGAGTAGAATAGGAATTGAAAAACCTAAAGTATCAGTACTATCAGCAACTGAGGAAGTTTTAGATAGTATGCCTAGTTCTATAGAAGCAAACGAACTTACCAAAAGAGCAAAAGATGAAGGATTAAACGCAGAAGTATTTGGACCAATGGCATTCGATAATTCAGTCTCTGAAAAAGCTGCTCAAATTAAAGGAATTAAAAATGTTGTTGCTGGTAATACAGACATATTATTAGTTCCTAATGTAGAAACTGGAAATGCTTTAGTAAAAATGATGATTTTTTTTATGGGCGCTTGTGCTGCAGGGGTAGTAGTTGGAGGTAAAGTGCCAGTAGTTATTACAAGTAGAGCCGATGATACACAAGCAAGGCTTTCCTCTATAGCTGCTGCTGTTGTTTCACTCTAATGAGACCTTTAAAAAACTGGGATAATAAAACTTGGTTGTCATCAAAAATTTACATTTCTCATTTTCATAAATTTTTAAGAACAAAGATAAAATTTAAAAAACATTTTGCAATTTTAGATATTGGTTGTGGTAGGGGAAATATTACTGGTAATTTACAAAAAAAATACAAATTTAAAACTAAACCAATTGGAATTGATATAATCAAAAACAAAGATATAAATAAGAATATATTATTTAAAAAAATAGATGCAAAGAAATTTTTAACCCAAAACTCCAAAAAATATGATCTAATATTGATTAAACAAATAATGCATTTATTAGATAAAAATAAAAGACATTCTATAATTCAATTATCAAAAAAAAAATTAAAAAAAAATGGAGTCTTGTTGATATTGTCTTTAAGTCCTTTTAATACTGAATTACCAACATTTAAAAAGTTTTCGATAAATCTTAAAAAAAGTCTAAAAAAAGATAAAGTAGTAATAAAAGAAATTAAAAGAAAATTAAAAAATTATAAAATTTCTTATTTTAATTTTAAAGTAAGGATTAAAAAGTTAGATTATATTAATATGATTAGAAATAGATATATCTCTTGCTTATTAAATATGTCAGTTCTTGAAATTGATAATGGTGTAAAAGAGATTGAAAAAAAATACAAAAATAATTTAGTTTTTACCGACAAGCTTTTGTGTATTGAGTATAAAAAGAATTAATTATTCAAAAGTATTTGAAATTGAAGGCTTTCCAGGTAAAAAGGCTGGATTATCGTTTGCACAGGTTGCAGTATCACTACTAAATCTTAAAGCATTTGATAAGTCAAAAGAAATTGTCATGGTAGGAATTTGTCCCGCACTTACAGTAATGGGCTTAACAAGTTCCCATCTAACTTTCATAAAATTATGTCCAGCTGATAATGTGCCTGCTGCAGCATCTGTTCCACCAGCAAGAGCAGAAGTACTATTTATGTCATCACCATTACCAGTTCCATTCCCTGCTACTAAAGTTTGCTCTGCAGCTGCTGATAAATTTTCTGCAGCATTATCAGACATACCTGGTTGCGATAGAGTGCCTGCTGCACCACCCGTAAAACATGTTGCTGAACCAGTTGCTATGGATCCGGATATAGTAAAAGTTCTGCTCATTACTACTTGCCCGTGAGTAAAAGTTCTGCCTGGAGGGATTAAGCCAGCATTCCCGAATGCGTGGGCTGAGCCACGTACACTAAGATCCATTGTTTTACCAGAAGTACTTTCTCCGATCGTGGCTGGATTTTTACATTCAGCTAGTGTGCTTCCTACTTCACATAATTGCATAAGATGGACCGTATTCTTATAAGTATCTGCTTTACCAGTCACATTAACAGCAAAAGTTTTTCCAGTTAATATAAAAACTGAAACAAAAGAAAATATTATAATTTTAAATAAGTTTCTCATATTATTTTGAAGTAAATATAACTGAACCTTGGATTTCTACAGCTAAATTATTATTTCTCCTAACTTTACTTTTTAATTCTGATTTCATATTTTTATTCTCATACATTTCTTCGGAAACTAGACCATCAATTAATGTTGGTTTATTTTTTCTTGGTGGATATATAAAATTAATCTTATAATTCCATTGGCTGTCTTGCCCGTCAACAGAAGATTGGTCATTTTCAATATTAAAATCTAATGAAGGGTTCAATGCTAATTCTAAAGAATAAATATTTCCTTTTTGGTCCTGAGACGCTAGCTCATTTTCGTGCCTATAACCTTGTAAATTAAATACAGTCCATGGAACGTAAGGAAGTTGTGAACTTAAATTATACTCTTGACCATTCAATACTTGTTCTTTGCTGTTGGAAATTACCTTTTGGTTTGTTGCTTTTTGGTAAAGATTTAAACCAAAATCTAAAATTGCTGCTTTGCCCTCAAAACCTAATCCGATACGTTTATGATTTTCCTCTAAATCCTGGTCATAAAAAATATTAGAGCCAATCATCATTGTTTGATCTAAGTTGAGTATTCTATATCCCAAACCTAAATTTCCAATAAACCTTTTATCACTATTAATTTCTTGGTTGTGTAAACTAAATTGAGTAAACAAATTACTGTCTTCCCTGTTCAGTATGTCTCTAACTCCTAAAATACTTATTTGATAATTACCATTACCTTTATTATCATCTTTAAGTTCGACAGATGCTTCTGTAATTCCTTCTCCAGGAATAAAATTTGAGATAAATGTTGAGGTATTTTCTGAGATTTCTTTGAGAGTTAAATCCTTAAGTTCTGAGGAATTTGCGTTGCACTCTAGTAAAAGTATAACAGATATTAATATTTTAAAATTTTTAATCATAGGCTATGCGACTGTTTTAAGTAAAACAGCCGCAAGTTTCAATGCTTATTTTCCTGGTACTTTGTAAGTAGTAGCCATTTTTTTTGCAGTTTCTGCTATGCCATTAAGATCAACATCTTCTAGAATAGTGAAATCTGACACCGCGCCACTTGACACTGCTACCATCGCAGCTGCAGCAGCTTGTTCAAAAGTACCTTCGATTTCTGCCATAAAGTCATACTTTCCTCTTAACCCGGCATAACGAGTTACTTTTGCACCACCAGCAGCAGCAAGTGCAGAAGTTGCAGCTTTTCTGTCTGTAGATGGATTGCTGACAAAGCCACCAAGTCCTTTAGCGGTATAAACTCCCAGAGTTATAAATTTTGCCATGTGCTCCTCCCTTTGTTATTTTTCTATTACCACTGTTCCTGAATGTGGATCTGTAACTCCTAATTCAGATGACAGTTCTTCTAAAGTGTGCCTCAGTGAGTCCAAAAATTCAATCATTTTCGGTCTTGCTTTAGCAATATCATCTTCAGAATTCCATTCACCTACCATAAAAAATTCGTTAGGCTTCGTTTCAACATACTTTGCTGAAATCTGTCCATCGAACTTTGGCATCTCATCTATTTTTTTCAAATATTCTTCTCTGTTAGATGATTTCACTTTGCATCTAACAATATTCATAAACTTTGCCATGTATCTCCTTAAACGTAAATTTTATCAGCCAACCCATAACAAAGAAGAGCGCTGATAATAACAAGAACAAGTGGAGCATATATTCCATCGTTTCTAGTTTTTTTAGTCAAACCTGTTTTATCAATTTTTAATGTATAAAAATTTGTAACTAATATTGAAACATTTATTATAAAAACTAAGTTAAAGAATGCCCAAGTAGCTTCCAAACCGCCCGATCTTATAAAAGCAACATAAATTGCCATTAGAACAATTGCGATCATGAATGAACCTGCAAATCTTGTAATTAAAGTAGCAGTTTTATCAACTCCTCTACCCTTTAGAAATTTTTTAGTATCAAAGACTAATTGGTAAGCGTAACTACCAACTATAATAAAATGTGCTAAGTAAATTATTAAATAAAATGCGTTTCCAAATTTATCGATCATAATTATCTCCTTTTTTTGTTAATATGTATTAGACTCTTCACAGATCACTATTGGACTTGATGGGTCTGTTGCAGTTCTTCTATGAACAACTATCTTTTGATGCTCTGGAGAATTATACCAACCAAGAGCTTTTTCCTTATTAGGAAATTCAATTACAACTGTAAGAGATTTTTCTTCACCTTCTTTAATTAGTTTATTCGGAGTTCTAACAAGAAATTTTCCTTGAAATGGTTTTATAGTATCGGCTACTTTACTTGCATATTCCTTTGCAAACATATCATTATCTTTTATTGTAGGCATTGCTACTAAATAGGCTTTTGTCATTTAAACTCCTTTAATTATTATTCCATTAGCAATTGAGTTTGCTAATCGAATTGGTTTTACTGGTTTGTATTCTTCAGAGTCATACCACTCTAAAGCTTTTTCATAAGTTGGAAATTTAATTACTACCGTTCTAGGATATTTCCACTCACCATCTATAACTTTGTACTCCCCAGCACGTACAAGGTATTCTCCTCCGAATTTTTGAACAGTCGGTACCACCTTACCGGTATATTCTTTATAAGCCTCGGGATTTTTAACGTCTATATTAGCTATAACGTATCCGCTCATATTAACCCGCGTAAATAGTTCTTGATAATTTTTCAATCTCTTCTTTAGATCCAGGAATTAGTTTATAGATGAATTTATTACATTTATCATTCATACTTTTATTAAATGGTTTGCCATAAACTTTATCTACATGCTCGTTCATACCTTTGTTCATCTCATCGTCACTAACTTGCTCTTTTTGAAGAAATGATCTTATTACTTTAACTGAAGCCAAAGCCATTTCCATATCTGTAACCTCAATTGTGTCAGCAGGTAAAACAGCCGTAGCGCTATAATGTCCAAGACATTTTATAGTTTCTTCTTTTTGTTTCTTAGTTATGTGGCCTCCAGCATAAACTGAGGAAAAAACTAAAAATATTACCAATGTAAAAATTTTTTTCATAAATAATTTTAATAAATTTTTATCTAGATTAACCATGTTAAATTCTTATTTCAGGTATGCACTTTGTCTACAACTAGAGGAAGAATCAGGGAATAAGAATGATTTTTGGTGCTACGCAAATGCCCTTATGGATTTCATGGAAGGCCTCAGATCCTTTTTTTAGATCACGATAATCTATCCATCCTAAATCACCTAACTTTTTGTCTTTTAAAATTACTAAGCTATTCTTAAAATCATCATTTGTATAACAATAAGTTCCAACCAAAGTTATTTCTTGAATCGTAAGTTTTTTAAAATTGAAAGTCCCTGATGGTTGAGTTAAACCTATATGGACTATAGTCCCTCCAGGTGCAATTGAATTAATCGCCTGATGGCGAGTTATCTCTAATCCTACAGTCTCTAACACTAAGTCAAAATGATTTTCTTTAATAGATTTATCGTCTGGTGCAACGAAACTTGCTTTTAAATACTTTCCACATTCATCTAATCTTTTTTTATTGGGATCAGACATAATTATATTACTAGAATTTTTTTCTTTATTTAAAACTAATCCACATAATAAACCTATTGCACCCGCTCCTTGAATTAAAATCTTACATTGTGATAAAGGTTTTTTAAGATTTGTTTCTGCTAATAAAACTGCATGTAAAGCAACAGCTGTTGGTTCAGCTAGAGCTGCTTCTTTCATGTTTAAACCTTTTGGTACTTCAAAAATATTTTGTTCTGGAACAGAAACTAATTCTGCTAAACCTCCCTCTCTTTTTATAGGGGTGCTCATACCAATCATTGTTCTTTTTGGACAAAGATGCTCTCTTTTATTATGACAATAATCGCATTTCTCACAACTAATAAGCGGATTAATTACAACCTTTTTATTTTTAAATTTCCCATCTAAACTTATTCCGCTGAACTCATGACCTAATATGAGTGGAGGTATTCTTCTTTCGTCTTTACCATGATAGGCATGCATATCTGAACCACAAATTCCTGAGGCGTGAACTTTAACTAATGACTCACCAGATTTTTTCGTGGGATCTTTTTCTTCTCTGTAAACTATTTTTTCTGTACCAGTATAAACTAAAGCATGCATTAATTAGAAAAACCGTATTTTCTTAATCTCACATCTCCCGTTCTAGCGTGAGCTTCCATTCCTTCGTATCTTGAAAGTCTAGCAGCAGCTGCTCCTACTTCCTTTGTCGACTCTTTTGTCATTCTTTGAAAACTTAATGTCTTTATAAATTTACCGACAAATAAACCTCCTGTATATTTTCCAGCACCTTTCGTTGGTAATATATGATTTGTACCTGAACATTTATCACCATAAGCAACCGTAGTTTCTTCTCCAATAAATAATGATCCATAATTTTTAAGTCTTTTATGAAACCAATCTAAATTTTTTGTTTGAACTTCTAAGTGTTCTGGAGCGTATTCATCACTTATTTGAACCATTTCTTCATCATTGTCACATAAGATAACTTCTCCGTAATCTTTCCACGCAGCTTCAGCACTTTTTCTTGGTAATTCAGGAAGTTCTTTAATTAATTCTGGAACTCTTTTTAAAACTTTGTCTGCTAAATCTTTGCTTGTGGTGTAAAGCCAGGCTGGTGAATTGTAACCATGCTCTGCTTGCCCAACTAAGTCAACTGCAACAATTTCAGGATCAGCATTTTCATCAGCTATTATTGCTATCTCTGTTGGTCCAGCAAATAAATCAATCCCTACTCTTCCAAATAAAATTCTCTTAGCCTCCGCAACAAATTGATTACCAGGACCGACTAACATGTCAGCTGGAGCATTTTTAAACAATCCATACGTCATTGCAGCAATAGCTGGAATACCACCTAAATTCATTATTACATCTGCTCCACATAAATTCGCGGTATATATTATAGTTGGATGAGCTCCAACATTTGGTTTTGGAGGGCTACATGCAATAATGTTCTTAACACCAGCTACTTTTGCTGTAGTGACACTCATAACAGCTGAAGCAATATGGGCAAATCTTCCTCCTGGGATATAACATCCTGCAGTATTGACTGGCACAAGTTTTTGTCCTGCATATAAACCTTTAGATAACTCTATTTCAAAATCATTACCGTAATTTTTTAATTGAGCTTCTGCAAATTTTCTTACCCTGTCATGAGCAAATTTCACATCATCTTTGGTTTTCTGATCTATAGATTTATTTATTTCTTCAATTCTTTCTTTTGAAACGATTATTTCTCCCTCATATCTATCAAATTTTTTTGTGAGTTCTTTGCATCCTGCTTCTTTAGATGTTTCTAAATCTTTAAGAAGTGTTTGAACGATTTCTCTGGTTTTTGCATCATCTGTAGATGCTGTTTTGGGTGCTTTCTTTAAATATTTAATTGCCATATAAAAGTGTCGGTAACCACAACGCTATTTGTGGAAATATAA
This sequence comes from uncultured Pelagibacteraceae bacterium, assembly GCA_902582345.1. GTDB lineage: Bacteria > Pseudomonadota > Alphaproteobacteria > Pelagibacterales > Pelagibacteraceae > Pelagilacustribacter. The sequence continues at coordinate 13,484 of CACHRU010000010.1, forward strand.
CTATTAATATTAATCCGATTAATTGTAAAACCATAAATTGCATCATTCCAAGATATATATCTTTTAAATCCCACTCGGGCACAACACCTTTCAAGAAATAGGCCGATAAAGCAACAGGCGGTGAAAGCCAACAGGTCTGAAGATTTACTGCAACTAATATAGCAAACCATGTTAAATTGAAGCCAAGCGCTTCAACTAGAGGTAAAATAATTGGTATTATAATCATAACTATTGGTACCCATTCTAAAGGCCAACCAAGTAAAAAAATCATCGCCATTATCATTGCTAAAATTAAATATTTATTCATTTCTAAACCAAGTAAAAATTCAGTAAGTAAAGTTGGTGTACCCAATCTAGCAAACACAGCTCCGAAGAAGTTTGAAGCAGCTACTAATACCATTATTAGAGCTGTAATTTCCAAAGTTTTAACAAGAGCCTCTTGTAATTTAGAAAGTGTTAATTTTTTATAAGCGAGTGATAATAAAAGTGCACCCATCGCTCCGCAGCCTGCAGCCTCTGTAGGTGTTGCAAAACCTAATAATATACTTCCAAGTGCTGCGAAAACTAATGCTGCTGGTGGAACAAGCCCTAATAAAAATTCTATCCAAACTTTTTTCATACTAGTTGGTCTCATTTCTATTGGTAATGGTGGACCTAATTTTGGATCTAACATACATCTAATTGTTGTGTACGCAGCAAACAACGAAGCTAAAAGTATCCCAGGTAATATTGCCGCTGCAAATAAATCTATAACAGGAATTTCCATAATTGGTCCCATAACTACAAGCATGATGCTTGGTGGTATTAAAATTCCTAAAGTACCACCTGCCGTAATTGTTCCCGCAGCAAGCTGAACATTATAACTAGATCTATTCATAGATTTAGCGGCCATAATTCCTAAAATTGTTACCGAAGCTCCAACTATTCCTGTCGCTGCAGCAAAAATCACAGAAACAAATAAAACAGCATAATAAAGTGATCCTCTAACTCTAGCTAACATAAGTTGGAATGCTGAGAACAACCTTTCCATTAAACCAGCTTGCTCCATCATAATTCCCATGAAGACGAAGAGTGGTACGGCGGCGAGGGTTTGTTCGGTCATGACCATCGAAAATTGTAAGGTCATTAAATAGAAAACTAGTTTACCAAATCCTAGATATCCAAATACAAAACCTAAAAAAATTAAAGTAAAGGATATTGGAAATCCAACAAAGATAGCAAAAAGCATTACTCCAACTAAAATAATACCTAATACTGCTGGATCAATTAATTCTGCTATCATTTTTTTTCTTCTCCAGGCCACTCACCTTTTTTAGCAGCCCAATAGCTTTTAAGTAATTCTGATACGCCTTGAATTAAAAGAAATACTATACCTATCAATAAACATGATTTTATAGGCCACATAAATGGCATCCAAGTTGTATCCATTCCCCTTTCGCCTCTTCGAATTGACTCTTCGACATATCCTATAGTCATGTAAAGAAAGATTATTAATCCCGGAAAATAAAATAAAATATACAACCAAAAATCTACAAGACCTTGATTTTTAGTTTTAAAATTTCTGTATAAAAAGTCTGCTCTTATGTGAACTCCTTTGGAGAGAGCATAACCTGCTCCTAACATAAATAGAGCTCCATATAAAAATCTACTCATATCGTAAGCCCAAATTGTTGGAGCTAAAAATAATTTTCTCATAATAACTTCATAAGTCATAGCTAAAATTAAAGGCATAAGGATCCAACAAACCACATTGCCTACACGTTTGCTGAATTTATCTATTGAAGTAATAGTGTTCGCCATCCATGTTGGCATATCAGCCGGCATTTTACCTGAGCCGCCGCGTCTTTCGGCAATCATTTCATCTGAAATATCTATTTTTGGTGGCTTGTCATTCATAATCTCATCCTAAAAAATTAGAGCGGACTATTTAAGTCCGCTCTAAAATCTCTTAAATTTAAAGTTTATTACTTTAATGTTGCCGCGTGAGCCATTCCTAGCTTAGCGTTTGACATTTGAGCACCGCTCCAGAATGGTACAGCAATATCAGCAAATTCTTTCATTGAATTATAAACTTTAGCAAAAAATTTATTTTCTGCTGCGTTTTTGTTCAATGTTTTCTTTGCTGCTGCCATATATTCTTTAAAGTAATCTGTTGGAGTATCTTCTAAAATTACTCCATGCTTAGTAGTTAATTCTCTTAAAGCTTTTCCATTTTCATAGATTCTGTAGCTTAAAGATTTTGCTAATGAAGCATTTGCAGCTACTTCAAGAGATTTCTTCTCATGAGCAGTCATTTTCTTATAAGTTTTTCCAGTAATATAAAAGTCAGCATTTACTACTACTTGGTGTAAACCTTGTAGGTAATAGTGTTTTAATACTTTTTGGAAACCAAACGTTAAATCTGGTTTTGGGCAACACCATTCTGCTGCATCGATAGTACCTGCTTGTAAAGCTGGTAGAATATCTCCACCACCCATTGCTACAGATGCGATACCGATATCTTTATATGTTTGTCCAGGGATTCCTGGAGGTGTTCTGAATTTATATTTTCTAAAGTCAGCCATATCTTTAATTGGTTTTGGAAACCAACCTAAAGCTTCTGGTCCAACTGGTTGAAGCATAAACCCTTTAATATCTCTTCCCATTTCTTTCCATAGCTGGTCATACAATTCTTTTCCTCCACCATATTGAAACCATGATAGAAAAGCCAAATTATCTATACCAACTCCACCACCTGCTACTGGCGAACCAAATAACATTGCAGCTGGGTGATCACCTGACCAATAGTGTGTCCAAGCAAATCCGCAGTCTATTAAACCTTTGTCTACTGCATCCAAAGTCTCTTTTACTCCTACAACAGCTCCTGCTGGTAAAATTTCAAACTTTAAAGAACCATCAGTTAATTCTGTTACAGTGTCAGTAAAGTCCTTTAACATTTTCACTTCATCAGCTTTAGTGTTAAGAACGGTCTGACATTTTAATGTTTTCGCATTAGCAGAAGTCACTGAAAAACCAATGAACACGGCTAAGCTTAAAACAACAGTTAATAATTTTTTCATTATTCCCCCGTTATATTATTGATAATGTCGAATTAAACCTCTTTCAAAATTTAGAGTCAAACATTACTATTTAAACTATAGGTTGAATTGATGCATTGGCAATTATATATTTTCCACCTATAAGTATTATTCAATGGATAATTTTGATTTTATAATTATTGGTGGTGGCTCAGCCGGCTGTGTTCTAGCAAATAGATTAAGTGCTAATGAAAAAAATAAAGTTCTTCTATTAGAGGCTGGAAGTAAAGATACTTACCCTTGGATACATATTCCAGTCGGATATTACAAAACAATGCATAATCCAAAAGTTGATTGGTGTTTTAATACCGAAAAAGATAAAACAATGGCTAACAGGTCAATTCGTTACCCTAGGGGTAAAACTTTAGGTGGAAGCTCATCTATTAATGGTTTGTTATGGATTAGAGGTCAGAGTAATGACTATGATAACTGGAGACAACAAGGAAATACAGGCTGGGGTTGGGATGATGTTCTTCCTTATTTTTTAAAAAGCGAAAATAATGAGTTAGGGAAAAATAAATTTCATAATGATAGCGGGCCTATAATGGTAACGAATAAAAAAATTAATCTTAAAATGTTAGAAGAATTTCAAAATGCAGCTGAAGAATTTGGTATTCCGAGAACAGAAGATTTTAACACTGGAGATAACTTTGGAGTTGGATATTTTCAATTTACAACCAGTAGAAATAAATTAATGAAACTCAGATGCAGTGCTGCTACCGGCTATTTGAACCCCGTTAAAAAGCGATCTAATCTAAAAATAATGGTGAATGCACACGTTCAAAAGATAAACTTTAATGGAAAAAAAGCTGAAAGTGTTAGTTTTTATGACAATGGTAAACTTACTACTCTCAAAGCCAACAGAGAAATTTTATTGTGTGCTGGGTCAATAGGTTCACCACATATACTGCAAGTGTCAGGTTTGGGTGATAGTAAAAAATTAAAGAATTATGGAATTAGTATCGTTCACGAAATTAAGGGTGTTGGCAAAAATCTTCAAGATCATTTAATGTTTAGACCAGTTTATAAGGTAAAAAATTTAAAATCTTTGAATGGAAAAATTAATAGCTTATTTGGAAATTTATTAATTGGCCTTGAATATATCTTCAAACAGAGTGGACCTATGACAATGGGCGCAAGTCAAGTCTGCGGATTTCTTAAAAGTGACCCATCAAGAGCAACTCCAAATTTACAATTTCATGTCCAGCCAATCAGCACAGATATACTTGGTGCTACTAAAATGCATGACTTTGATGGTATTACCCCTACTATTGCTAATATTAGACCTAGCAGCAGAGGTGAAATAAATATTGTAAGTAGCGATAGTAGAATAAATCCTAAAATTAAAATGAACTATTTATCTACACAGGATGATCGAGACGTTGCTGCCAAAAGCTTGAAAATAGTTAGAAAAATAATGTTAGAAACAGAAGCATTTAAAAAATATGAACCTGAGGAATTTAGACCTGGTACACATATTACTGATGATGAAGAATTAGTTCAAGCAGGAAGCGAACATACTCAAACAATTTTTCACCCAGTTGGGACCTGCAAAATGGGTCAGGGTGACGACTCAGTTGTGGACGAAAAACTAAAAGTAAGAGGGATACAAAATTTAAGGGTAATCGATGCGTCTATAATGCCAAATATAACCTCTGGCAATACAAATGCACCTACCATAATGATTGCTGAGAAGGCCTCTGACATGATATTGAATTAATAGAAATGTCAGAGCAAATAATTATATTTTCGCAAATAGTATTTATTGATCTAGTTTTAGCTGGAGATAACGCGATAATAATTGGAATGGTTGCCTCAAAATTTCCGTTAAATCAAAGAAAAAAAATTATTTTTTGGGGGATAAGCGGTGCTGTAATACTAAGAATAATTTTAACTTTACTTACTGCATATTTATTACAAATTAGTGGACTGAGATTAATTGGAGGAATTCTTTTACTCTATATAGTTTACAAACTTTATGTGGATGTGATTAAGGATTCATCAGATAATCAGAATAAAATAAAAGTTAATAATCAAACATTCCTTAAAGCAATTTGGACTATACTTCTTGCAGATTTTACAATGAGTTTAGATAACGTTTTAGGTGTAGCTGGTGCAGCGGGTCATCATTATCATTTGTTAATTTTTGGGCTTGTATTATCAATAATTTTGATGGCCGTGGCAGCTAATCTTATATCTTCATGGATAAAAAAATATAAGTGGATTGCTTGGCTTGGTTTATTAGCTATATTATTAGTTGCTGTAGATTTAATTTATACTGATATAAAAATATTTTTAAATGCTTAAACAAATAAATTTAAAAAATAAGACTGCCTTGGTTACCGGTGCGGGAAAAGGTATTGGAAAAGCATGCGCAATAGCTCTCGCTCAGGCTGGTGCAAAGGTAATAGCTATAAGTAGAACCAAAAGTGATTTAGATAATCTTGATAAGATTATAAAAAAAACAAAAGGAAGTAGTAAATCATTTGTTTGTGACGTAACAAATACTTATAAATTTGAACAAATAGTCAAATCTATTCCAAGACTAGACGTTTTGGTAAATAATGCGGGGACAAACAGACCCGAACATTTTATCAAAGTTAAAAAATCTGACATGGAATATTTAGTTAATTTAAATATTAAAGCTTGTTTTAATATTGCTCAAATTTGTGCTAAAAAAATGCTGCAACATAAAAACCGAAAAAAGTCAGGCGCATCTATAATTAATATGTCATCTCAACTGGGAAAAGTTGGAGCTCCAATCAGAAGTGTTTACAATATGACAAAATTTGGTTTGGAAGGTTTAACTCGGGGAATGGCTATAGATCTTGCAAAAAAACAATATAAGAGTTAATACTGTTTGCCCAACTTTCGTTGAAACTCCAATGGTAAAAAAATTTTTTAAAGATAAAAAGTTTAAAAAAGAGGCAATTAGAAACATACCTTTGGGAAAAGCAGCAACAGTAAGTGATGTTGCTACTGCAGTGGCATTTTTAGCAGCCGAAAGTTCTTCCATGATAACAGGAACTTCTCTTCTAGTTGATGGTGGTTGGACTGCTAAATAATGAGAAAATTAATTTTTATTAATTTTGTATCAGTAGCCTGTATATTGATTGCACTAGAATTAATTGCAAATTTTTTTAAATTATCAGATATTTTAGGTATTGATTATGATTTAATTGAAATTGATAAAAATGATAATTTAAATTTTACTTATAAAAAAAATTCTAAAGGTAAAGTACATGGTGAAATCGCTTATATAGATGAAAATGGTTTTAGAATACCTAAAGATTTCCAAGGATTTAATAAATACAACTCTGTAATTTTTTTCGGCGACAGTGTAACTTTTGGAAATGGGGTAAAGGAAAAAAATACTTTTGTAGGAAAATTTAGAGAGAAGCGAAAAAATTTAAATTTTTATAATATTTCACTTCCTGGTTACGGAACGTTTCATTACACTAAAAACCTAAAATATCTTAAAAAACTAAATAATGTTGAAGAGCTTTTTTTAATATATTGTCTGAATGATGCTTATTTAACATCTAATATTAAAATAGTTAATAAAAGTGATAATTTATCTTTTTGGGATAAAATAAAAAAAAATAAAATAGTTGCAAATATAAATCTTAATTTAAGAAATAAATCATATTTATATTTGTATATTAAGGGTATCGCAACAGACCCATCAAAAAGATGGTTTTTAGCTGATAAGAATCTCTATGAAAAAGATGAAATACTAGTTAATTTAAAAAATGACTTTGAACAGATTTTTAAAATGACCCAAAAAAATAAAATTAAGACTACAGTAATTCTATTGCCTTATGAATATCAAACTCGTAAAGGAAATTGCAATAAGTCAAACTTAAATCCTCAAAATAAAGTAATTGAAATTTTAAGAGATTTAAAAGTAGATTATAAAGATCTTACCCAGAAATTTTGCGGCTACTTAGAACCAAAAAAATTGTTTAAAAAATTTGATCCAATGCATTTATCTGAAATCGGTCATAACCTTGTATTTGAAAATTTGAAAAATGAGATTTAAATTTAAAAATTTATTAATGACTTTATTCTTTATTTTTAACAGTCAAATTTTGTTTGCAGTAGAATTTAAAGGAAAATTTAATCAAGGAAGTTTTATAATTGGTAAAACTTCGCCTGGTTCAAGAATAATGATTGATGAAAAAAGAGTAAAAGTCAGTAATCAAGGTTTTTTTGCTTTTGGTATCTCTAAAGATAGAAAAAATGATATAAAAATCACACTCTTTAATGAAAATAAAAAAAAAGTAATCATAAAAAAAGTTTTTAAAAGAAAATACTTAATTCAAAGAATAGACGGTTTGCCAAGTAAAATGGTTACTCCCCCAAAAGAAGTTCTTAATAGAATTAAAAATGATAATAAAAAAATTGTAAAAGCAAGAGCAGTGAATAGTAATTTGGATTTTTTTACCCAAAATTTTGTTAAACCAATTGATAATTCTATAATCACTGGTGTTTATGGAAGCCAAAGAATTTTAAACGGAAAACCAAGATCTCCTCATTATGGTGTTGATTTCGCTGGCAAAGAAGGAACCCCGATAATAGCAATGGCTGATGGGATTGTAACTCTAGCTGAAAAAGATTTATATTTTACAGGAGGTACTTTAATATTTGATCATGGCCATGGTATCAGTACTTTATATATGCACTTAAAAGAATTAAAAGTAAAAAAAGGTCAAAAGGTAAAACAGGGTGATATAATTGGAACTTTAGGAAAAACGGGAAGAGCTACTGGTCCCCATTTAGATATTAGACTAAATTGGTTTGATATTAAACTAGATCCAATGACTATCTTACCAAAATAAATGCTTGAAAAAAAACATACTAAATATTTTGAGTCTGGAACTATAGAAAACAAAAAATTTTGGGATCGTCTTGG
>CACHRU010000011.1 GCA_902582345.1 uncultured Pelagibacteraceae bacterium
CAAGATAAAATTAGTTTATTACTTTTTTTAAATTTTTTTAAGTTTTGAGTGCCATAAGCTCTAATATTTGATCTCAAGAAAATGAGGAATAAAAACTTTAAATAATTGATAAAAAGACCTTTGAAATGTTTAAATCCAAAAATTTTAAATTTGATATAATTTGTTCCAGTTACATCTACACCAAACGTAAAGTAATTAAACGCAGAAGGGTCTTTACTTATTTTTTTTAAAATTTTATTGAATTTTTCTAAAAATTTTTTTTGATAAGTATATAAATTTATCATTTCTTTATAAGTGTATTTTCATATATTTTGTAGACTAAAAATCATTATAACAATAAGTAGTGCTATAACTAGTCTCATTTTCTTGCTTCATGAAATAAATTATTGATAATACATTTACTTTGAAAGTTCAAAGTATTGTTAACAATAATAAGGAAACATTAATATGATGAAATCAATCAAAACTTGGATTTTAGTTGGATTTGCATCTCTACTTCTTGTTGCCTGCGGTCAAGGCGGCGGCGGAGCTGGTTCAAAGAAATCTAAAACCCTAGAAAATACAAAAAAAGCTGGTTTTGTAAAATGTGGAGTTTCTCAAGGACTTCCAGGATTTTCAAATGCTGACGCATCTGGAAATTGGACCGGCATAGACGTGGACGTATGTAGAGCCGTTGCAGCTGCTGTATTAGGCGATGCTGACAAAGTTAAATATACTCCATTAAGTGCAAAAGAGAGATTTACTGCATTAACTTCAGGCGAAATCGACGTACTTGCACGTAACACAACTTGGACATTATCAAGAGATGCTGACATTGGATTAACATTTGTTGGTGTAAACTTTTATGATGGTCAAGGTTTCATGGTTAGAAAAGCATCAGGAATCAATTCTGTAAATGATTTCAAAGACGGTATTTCTGCTTGTACAAACACAGGTACAACTACTGAGCTTAACATGAGAGACTTCTTCAATTCTAAAAACATAAAGTATGAACCAATTGCGTTTGAAAAAGCAGACGAAGTTGTTCAAGCTTATGATGCGGGAAGATGTGATACTTATACTACAGATAAATCTGGACTAGCTGCTCAAAGAACTAAGTTGAGTAACCCAGATGAGCATAAAGTATTACCAGAAACAATTTCAAAAGAACCACTTGGACCTGTTGTTAGACAAGGTGACTCAGTGTGGGAGGATATTGTTAGATGGTCTCTAAATACTATGATCGAAGCTGAAGAATATGGTGTTAACTCATCTAATGCTTCAAGCCTAAAAGAGTCAGATAATCCTGCAATTAAAAGATTAGTAGGTGCTGAAGGTGAACTAGGCGCTGCGTTTGGTTTAGATAATGAATGGAGCTTAAGAATTATCGAGCAAGTTGGTAATTATGGTGAAAGCTATAAAAAACACATAGCTGACACTGGTATTTTACCAAATAGAGGTCCAAATGAATTATGGACTAAAGGTGGAATACTTTACGTACCACCAGCAAGATAATTGCTAATAAAATTAAAAAGGGCTGGATTTATCTAGCCCTTTTTTTTATTCTCAATTATATTTACTATCTAATGAATCTAAAAAAATTTAAGTTTGATTTAAGCAATAAAAATAAGGATTTAATTCCTCAAGTACTTACAGTTTTAGTTTTAGTTTTAGTAATAATATATTTTACTATAAATGCACAAACAAACATGGGAAATAGAGGAATTTCCTTTGGTTTTGGGTTTCTGTCTCAGGAGTCATCTTTTGATATAACTTTTTCATTAATAGATTATGATGGATCCCATTCTTACGCTAGAGCGTTTTTAGTTGGGCTTTTAAATACAATTTTAGTATCTGCCATAGGTATTTTTTTTGCTACTATTTTAGGAGTCACCATTGGTATTGCAAGGTTATCTCCAAACTATCTTATTTCTAAAGCAGCAGAATGGTATGTTGAAATATTTAGGAATATCCCACTAATATTGCAAATATTTTTTTGGTATTTTGCAGCCTTAAGAGCTTTACCCTTAACAGAAAATTCAATAAATTTTTATGATATTAGTTTTTTAAACGTAAAAGGGTGGTATGTACCAAAATTCGTTTGGACAAACTTTAATTTGTTTTTTTATTCAATTATAGGAGCAACAATCTCTGTAATATTTTTTTCAAAATATGCAAAAAAACAAAGAGATGAGTTTGGAAGACAATTACCAGTTTTTTATATCTCATTATGTTTATTAATAGGGATACCTCTTCTAACGTTTTTAATTGGTGGTGTAAGTCTATCATTTCAAGTACCACAATTAGAACAACTATCAAAAACTGTTTATGTTTATAAAGGTGGTGTAAGTATTATCCCTGAATTAATTTCTTTAGCTTTAGCATTGTCTATGTACACAGCTACTTTTATAGCTGAAAATGTTCGGGCTGGTATACTTGGAGTAAATAAAGGTCAGAAAGAGGCAGCTGCATCTATAGGACTAACAAAAGGTCAAATTTTAAAACTTGTTGTAATGCCTCAAGCTTTAAGAATAATAATTCCACCAACAACCAACCAATATCTTAATTTAACAAAAAATTCATCTCTAGCAGCTGCAATAGCTTATCCCGATATAGTTTTGGTTTTTGCCGGTACTGCTTTAATGCAAACAGGTAGAGCGATTGAAATAATTTCTATTACGATGCTTACTTATTTATCTTTAAGCTTATCGATTTCTGTATTTATGAATTGGTATAATAAAAAAATGGCCATAAAGGAAAAATAATGAGAAATTTATTAATCAAACCAAATAAAGAAAATTTAAAAACTTTTGTAATTGTTGGAAGCTTTCTTATATTTATCAGTTTTATTGATGTTTTATTTAACACTTTTTTTGAAATAAACTTTACTGGTTTTTTTCCAAGTAAAATAAGCTTTTTTGCACCTTTGATACTTGGAACTGCTGGTTTATATTTAATAAGAATTGAGTTTAGCGGTAACAAACTTTTAGATCGGGTAAATGCTAATTTCAATTCATCTAATTTTAATGCAATTTTAACTCTATTAGTAATCTTTGCTTTAATTAAATATGTTCCTCCTGTTTTAAACTGGTTTATTTTTGATGCTGATTTTATTGGAAACTCAAAAGATGATTGCACAAGCGAAGGGGCATGCTGGGTTTTTGTTAAAGTTTGGCTAAATAGATTTGTTTACGGAATGTACCCAGATACTGAGCAATGGAGAATAAATTCAGCATTTATAATGCTTTTTTTACTTGTTGGAGCTGCTTTCTTTGTTCCTGAAAAATTTAAAAAATATTTATTATTTTTTTTACTTTTCGTTTATCCAATCATTGGATTAAAATTGATATCTGGAGGTGATTTTGGTTTAAAATATGTTGAGACTGGTGCTTGGGGAGGTTTATCTTTAACATTTATTGTTTCTGCATTTGCTTTAATACTTTGTTTTCCAATAGGTATGTTTTTAGCTTTAGGTCGAAGATCAAATTTGCCAGCAATTAAATATACTTCAATTGGTTTTATTGAATTATGGAGAGGAGTTCCATTAATTACAGTTTTATTCATGTCCGCAGTAATGTTCCCTATGTTTCTTCCGGATGGAACTTACGTAGATAAATTAATTAGAGTCTTAATAGCTATTACGCTATTTGAAGCTGCATACATGGCTGAAGTAATAAGAGGAGGGCTTCAAGCACTTCCAAAAGGACAATATGAGGCAGCAAAATCTCTTGGTATGGGATATTGGAGAATGCATTTCTTAATTATTTTACCTCAAGCATTAAAATTAGTGATACCAGGAATTGCTAATACTTTTTTGGCATTAGTAAAGGACACCCCTTTGATTTTTGTTGTTGGACTGTTAGAGCTTGCTGGAATGGTAAATTTAGCTAAAACTAATCCTAAATGGCTTGGAATGGCAATGGAAGGCTATGTTTTTGCGGGTTTAGTTTTTTGGATAATTTGCTATGCTATGAGCAGATACAGTCAAAACTTAGAAAGAAAATTGAGCACAGAAAGATAAAATGGGAAAAATAATTGAACTTAAAAATGTTAATAAGTGGTTTGATAAATTTCAAGCTTTAAAAGATGTAAGTCTTGAGGTTAACCAGCAAGAAAAAATAGTAATTTGCGGTCCATCGGGTTCAGGTAAATCAACTTTAATACGATGCATAAATCGTTTGGAAGAACATCAGGAAGGTCAAATAATAGTTGATGGAAAAGAAATATCAGAAAATACAAAAGATATAGAAAAAATTAGAGCTGAAGTTGGAATGGTATTTCAACAATTCAATTTATTTCCACATTTATCTATTCTAGACAATTGCACTTTAGCTCCTATATGGGTAAAAAAAATGCCAAAGAAACAAGCAGAAGAAATAGCAATGAAAAATTTAGAAAGAGTTCAAATAGCTGATCAAGCAAAAAAATTTCCTGGACAATTATCAGGTGGTCAACAACAAAGATCAGCATTAGCTAGAGCTTTATGTATGGAACCAAAAATTATGTTATTCGATGAGCCAACATCCGCCTTGGATCCGGAAATGATTAAAGAAGTTTTAGACTCCATGGTAGATTTAGCTAAAGCAGGTATGACTATGATAGTTGTTACTCATGAGATGGGTTTCGCAAAAGAGGTTGCTGATAATATGATTTTCATGGACGAAGGTAGGATTGTTGAAAAAGCAAAAACAAAAGATTTTTTTGATAACCCTAAATCTGATAGAACTAAACTATTTTTGAGTCAAATTTTATAACCATTCTGGAATAGGTAATTTTTTTTCTTTTAAAAACTTTTTGTTATAAATTTTACTTGCATACCTCAAACCGCTATCACAAAGAATTGTGACTATATTTTTACCTGGTCCTAGTTTTTTTGCCAATTTTATTGCACCAGCAATATTTATACCTGAAGATCCACCTAGTATTATTTTTTGATTTTTTACCAAGTCAAAGATTATATTTAATGCTTCTTTATCTTCAATGTGGTAGGCTTGATCAACTAGGGCTTTCTCAAAATTTTTTGTTATTCTACTAGTACCAATACCTTCAGTAATAGAATTTCCTTTACTCTCTAGTTTATTAAATTTTATATAGGAGTATAAAGAGGATCCCATAGGATCTGATAGTCCAATTTTTATATTTTTATTTTTATTTTTTAGACCAATTGAAACACCTGCTAGCGTGCCTCCGGTTCCAACAGAACATATAAAAGCATCTACCTTCCCAGAAGTTTGGTTCCAAATTTCTTCTGCAGTAGTTTTTATGTGTGACTCACAATTCACAATATTATCAAATTGATTTGCCCATAAAACACCTTTTTTATTTGTTTTTCCTAATTCTTCTGCAATTTTTTTCGACTTTTTAATATAATTGTTTGGATCTGAATATGGAACAGCATCAACTTCAATAAGTTCAGCGCCTAATTCTTTTAAGGTATTTTTCTTTTCAATAGATTGAGTTTTAGGTATTACAATTTTTAAATTTAAATTATATTCTTTACAAACTACTGCTAAGCCAATGCCCGTGTTACCAGCAGTACCCTCAACTACGGTTCCTCCATTTTCAATCTGTTTATTTTTGATAGCACTTTCTACAATAAATAGAGCAGCACGATCTTTTACCGATCCACCAGGATTAAAATACTCTGCTTTTCCATATATATTACAATTGGTTAATTCAGAGGCTTGTTTTAATCTTATTAATGGTGTATTTCCAATGGATTGAAGTATTAAATTGTTTCCCATAATTAAAATTATATGAAAAAACTTTTTCTTTCAATTATATTTTTTTTGATTTCAAACAACACTATTTTTGCCCATGTAGAACATTATAAGAATTATAATTATATCGAGTACGAATTATTTAGAAATAATGTTTCTATTGGTTATCATAAATACAATTTTATCAGGGATAAAGACAATCTGACTGTAAAAAGTGAGGTTGAATTTAAAATTACCAAACTTGGTATTCAACTTTATAAATATTTTGCTGAAAGTGAAGAAAATTACAAGCAAAATAAGTTTCACTCCTTTTCATCAAATACTTTACAAAATAAAAAAGAAAAATACGTCAAAATTGACATAAATAATGAAAAAAAAGAGCTTTTAATTGATGGTTCATCTTATAAGGGGCCAACTTCCATAGATCATATCGTTGGAACATGGTGGAATCATGAAATTGTTTCTGCTAAAGCACAAATAAGTGCAATATCTGGTCGAGTTATTGAACAGACAGTGACTTTTTTAGGAAAAGAAGATATAAAAATTGGAAATAAAACTTATAAAACACTTAAATTTAATTTTAAATCTTCAGATAAAAACTTACCAGATAATAAAAAACTTAATACTAACATTTGGTACGAACAGAATACTTTTTTATGGGTGAAAGCAGAGTTTTCTAAACAAGGAAATTGGGAGTATAGACTTAAAGATTACAAATAAATTGTAAAAACAGATGCATATTTTATACTTAAGTCAATAAGTATTATCTAAATTTTTGATAAAAACAGGCTAAAAAAAGTTAAAAAAAAATAGACCAAGGTGATCTTTTTTATTGCCAAAGGAGTAAATATAGGGTTGAATAGCCGCAACTGGGGAGTTCCAAATGGAAGAAAATTTTAACATCCACCTAGGCAAAAAGCTTAGAATGCGAAGATTATCATTAGGATTAACACAAACTAAAGTTGCAGAAGCAATAAATGTTACATTTCAACAAATTCAAAAATATGAAAAAGGTACTAACGGCGTGAGCTCAAGTAGATTAATGCAACTATCAGACTTTTTAAAAGTCCCAATTACTTATTTTTATGAGGATTATAAAGACTATAAGCCCACAGGCGAAATAACAAATGACGGTGATGATTTAAATTACTCTTTTTTAAGTAAAACGTTTTCAAATCTATCAAGAAATCAAAAAGATAAAATTTTACAAGTCTTGAAAAATGTAGTTGATTTTGAAAAGACTGGCTAAATCGATTGGCTCCTCGGGCAGGACTCGAACCTGCGACCAATTGATTAACAGTCAACTGCTCTACCAACTGAGCTACCGAGGAATAAAATTAAGATACTTTTTTTAAGAAAAAAAACAACTAATTTTTTGGAGGCCACGCCCAGAATCGAACTGGGATAGAAGGATTTGCAATCCTCTGCGTAACCATTCCGCCACGTGGCCATTCATATAGACAAATCATGTGGTAATTCATGTTTTTAGTCTATTTTTATCTTTATCAAATAAATATATCTTATTTTTCGGTAAGTAAATTGTAATATTCTTATCTTTAATATTTTTAGTGGTTTTTATTCTTATTTCTATGCCATTTATATGCGTGTAAATGATTTTCTCAGATCCTAAATTTTCAATCAGATCAATTGTTACTTTAAGTGCTAAATCACTCTCATTTTCTAAAGAGATATCTTCTGGTCTGATACCTATATAAAGCTCATTGACAAAATTTGAGTTTTCAAATTTTATATTAGCGTCAAATAATCTTATAGAATTTTTATTTATTATGTTTTTTTTCTCAATTTTAATAATATTCATTTTTGGATTTCCAATAAATTCAGCAACAAAGATGTTTTCTGGATTATTATAAATGTCTTCTGGACTGCCAAACTGTTCAATATTTCCTTTGTTCATAATCACAATTTTATCAGCTAAAGTCATAGCTTCAATTTGATCATGGGTGACATAAACAATATTACTTTTTAATCTCTTGTGTAATTTTGAAATTTCAACTCTCATTTCTGATCTTAGTGCCGCATCTAAATTAGATAATGGCTCATCAAATAAGAAAAGCTTAGGATTTCTAGTGATAGCTCTACCTATAGCAACTCTTTGCCTTTGACCACCTGAAAGTTCTTTTGGTCTTCTATCCAAAAGTTCTTCAATTTTCAAAATTTTTGCTGCTTCTGTAACCTTGTGCTTAATTTCATTTTTTTGAATTTTTTCTGATGTTAAGCCAAACGAAATATTCTGAAAAACATTCATATGAGGGTAAAGTGCGTATGATTGAAAAACCATTGCAATTTGTCTTTTAGAGGGTAGTAAGTCATTTAGAATATTATTTTCTAAAAAAATTTTACCTTTATCTATTATTTCTAGACCCGCTATCATCCTCAAGAGGGTAGATTTTCCGCATCCTGAAGGTCCTAATAAAACAACAAATTCACCTTTTTCAACCTCAAGGTTAAAATTACTAATTACGTTATTTTGACCATAGGATTTATCTATATCTTCAAATTTTAAAAAAGCCATAATTCCACTCTTTTTTTGTTCATTTATTAACAAACCTCATATACACTTAAAACATTATTTAACTAATTAATAGGAGGAAAAATGAAAAAAGTTATAACCTTCATTTTTGCTTTAACTTTATTAACGTCTAATAGTTTTGCAGATATTACTTTTTGGACCACTGAAGTTCAGCCAGCAAGAATGGAAAAACAAATGGAAATGGCTAAATCATTTGAGTCAAAGACTGGTATTAAAGTTGAAGTAATTCCAGTTGAAGAAAAAGATCTAGGTTCTAGAGCGACAGCAGCTGCTGCCGCAGGAAATCTTCCAGATGTAATCTACCATACGCTTCAGTATGTTTTGCCTTGGGCGGAGTCAGGAATACTTGATGTCAATGCTAACAATGATGTAGTAAAAAGTTTAGGTAAAAAAACATTTGCTCCTGGAGCTTTAAACATGGCAAAAACGGGAGGAAAAATTGCAGCTGTTCCTGTAGACGGTTGGACACAAATGGTTGTTTACAGAAAAGATTTATTCAAGCAAGCTGGACTTGAACCACCAACAAGCTATAAAAATATTACAAAAGCTGTGGAAGTTCTCTCAGGTGGAGATATGTTTGGTTTTGTTGCCGCAACTAAGACTGACGAAAACTTTATGAGCCAAGTTCTTGAACATGTTCTTTTGGCAAATGGAGTAAATTTTGTTAAAAAGGGCGGAACAAAAAAACAAGGCAAAGCATTAAAAAATTCGTTAGAATTTTATAAAGTTATAGCAAAAGCTAGTCCTCCAGGAGAATTATTCTGGAAACAATCAAGAGAGCTGTACTTTGCTGGAAAAACACCAATGATAATTTGGTCACCATTTATTATGGATGAGTTAGCTGGATTAAGAGACTCTGCTCCACCAACAATTAATAGTGACCCGACATCACCTGAACTTGCATCTAAAACTGGTTTTATAACTAATTTTAGTGGACCTAATAATAAGAAAGGTGCTGCTTGGGCGGATGTGAGATATTTTGGTATTACAGCTGATGCAGATACAGATGAGGCTAAAAAGTTTGTTGAGTATTCTATGGACGAAGGGTACACAAGCACTTTAGCAATAGCTCCCGAAGGTAAATTCCCTGTGAGAAGAGGAAACTCCTCAGATCCTGCTGCTTTTACAAAAGCTTGGAGTAAATTACCAGTTGGAGTAGATAGAAAAAAACCTTTAACGGAACTTTATTCACCAGATGTTATTAATAATATAGTTGCAGGCTTAGATACTGCAAACAGATGGGGCGTTAAAGAGGGCGAGCTATCTAGAGCATCAAAAATTATCAATGCTCAATTCTTGAATAGAATTACAAGAGAATACATTGATGATCAGATATCTGTTGATGAAGCAGTAAAAAAAATTAACGCTGAATTAGCAAAATTCTAGTAAATTTATTTCTTAAAAGCGGATAATGAGTTATTATCCGCTTTTAAATGAGCACTACATTATCAAAAATAGAAAAAAAAACAGCATATACCCTCTTGTTGCCAGCAGTATTTTTGGTTTTTGCAATCGTTTTGTTCCCAATATTTGCAAACATATGGATTAGTTTTAAAGAAGTAGAATTAAAAGATATTAGAATTCCCGAACCCAGAGCCAAAAAAATTGTTAAGACTATTAGTGAAAATAATTTTGAATTAAAAATAATTTATAAATTAAGAAATAGCTCTTTAATTCAAGATATAAGTAAAGTTAAATTTTCCGATAAACTTCCTAAAAATGTTAAACCAGTAAATTTAGATAAAAGATGTGAATTCAAATCTCAAAAAATTAAATGTTTATTTGGCACATGGAAAGCCGGTTATCGTGAAAATTTTGAAATTTTTGTTAAAGATATAAATAATAATAATATAAATAAAAAAAATTTAAAATCTTATAAACCAGATTTAAGTGGGGAATCTGATAATATTTTATTAACAACAAATTTTACCCTAAAAAATTTTAAAAAAGTTTTCTTTAACAATAACTTTTTTGAACTTTTAATGACAACTTTTTATTTTACTTTTTTTGGTACTCTTGGTGCCATTTTATTAGGTATATTCGCTGCTCAATTAGTAAACCAAAAATTCTACGGGAGATCTTTTATGAGAAGTATATTGCTTTTCCCTTATGTTGGCCCTGTAGTTGCGTTAGCATATACATGGACTTTACTATTAGATCCTAATAGCGGAACTTTAAATTCCCTTCTTGTCAATTTTAATATAATTGATAAACCAATAAACTTACTTGGTCAAAAGTATTTAATTATAAATATTTTAGGTTTTGAGTTGAAACTTAGATTAGCATTAACTACTGTTATATTTTTTGAGATTTGGAGATATTTTCCGCTGGCTTTTTTATTTATCCTAGCAAGACTTCAAGCAATACCTAAAGATCTTTATGAAGCTGCAGATGTAGATGGAGCTGGGCCTTTCAGAAAGTTTTTTTCTATCACTCTTCCTCAAATTACTGCAATTTTATCAATTTTATTTATGATAAGATTTATTTGGAACTTCAACAAATTTGAAGATATTTTTTTATTGACTGGCGGTGCTTCAGGCACCTTAACTTTGCCTATAAGCGTTTATCAACAAGGATTTGCTATATCAAATATTGGTATGGGGTCAGCTGTTTCAATAGTAATCGTATTATTGTTAATCACATTTATGCTTATTTATTTCAAATTAATAGGAAAAAAGGCAAATGAAATTTAAATCTTTAATAATAACTTTATTTGTGTCATCAATTTTTTTATCTACAATCATTTGCATATGGAAAATAATGGCAACATTACAAGGTTTAAGTTTCACAAATCTGAACTTTAATTTAAATATGCTGTTAGCATTAGGTCTAACTATAATTTGTATTCTTATTGGAAAAAAAATAAATCATATTTTTAAAATTTTAATATTATCTCTATTATTTACAATAATTTATAAACTTTTAAATGAGAGCTCTCCTCTGTGGTTTACGACCGGTATATTCTTTCTGTTTTTATTTTTTACAAATAAATTAAAAAAATTTGATTTAAAATATTTAAGCCAAGATTTTATCTCTGAAAAAATTATTTTTGATTTTCTATCTTTATTTGCGATAGTATTTTTTGCTCTAGTTATATTATTTCCCTTTTATATAATGTTCGTAACAAGTTTTAAAACACAGACCGCGTTATTAATTAATCCTCTTGATTTAAGTATTGATTTTTCAAAAAATATTTTTGAAATTTTTAAATCGTATTTTGTTATTTTTAAAACTTATGATTTTGGCAGATATATTTTAACAAGCTCATATGTATCTATTGGCACAGTTTTAATTACTTTATTATTTGCTATTCCAGCAGCTTATGCTGTTGCAAGACTAAACTTTTTTGGAAAAACTTTTCTATCAACATCAATATTAATAATCTATATGTTCCCAGCAATAGTCTTGGTTATACCCTTATATACAGTTTTTAGTCAGCTAGGTTTGAGAAACTCTATTGAAGGATTGCTTATCGTTTATACAGCAACTACTTTGCCAGTAGCAATATATATGCTTCAAGGATATTTCAAAAGTATACCTAAAGAAATCGAAGAAGCCGGACTTATTGATGGACAAAACTGGTTTGGAATAATTATTAAAATTATTATCCCACTTAGTTTGCCAGCCATTGCTTCGGTATCATTGTATGTTTTTATGATAGCTTGGAACGAATTTTTATTTTCATTAATGTTTTTAGACAATCCAAAAACATTTACATTGTCCAGAGCAATTAATCATTTAACTGGAGATGCAGAAACACCACGGCAGTATTTAATGGCCGGGTCAGTTGTTGTTACTTTGCCAATACTTTTAATTTTTGTCTATTTTGAAAAATATTTGGTAAGTGGTTTAACAGCAGGAAGTGTAAAGGGTTAATGAAAAATATAATTAAAGCTGCAAAAAGAACATTAATTAAAAACAGGAGATCAAAATATACTTTGCCTACAAATACAAAACTTTATCCTGCTCAATGGAATTGGGACTCTGCATTTATTGCATTGGGATACTCTAATTTTAATTTGAATTATTCAATAAAAGAAATTGAAACTCTATTATCAGGACAATGGAATGATGGGATGATCCCACATATCCTCTTTCATAAAAAAAATTTAAATTATACACCAAATTATAAAGCCTGGAATTGTGGTGAAAAAATTTCATCATCGGGAATAACTCAACCACCAATATTAGCTTGTGTTTTAAGATTAATTGTTGAGAGGCAAAAATTTTCAAAAAAAAAAATAAAGCGATATTATACTCATATTTTAAAGATCAAAAAATATTTAGAGTGGTTTATTAGATACAGAGATCCAAAAAAAACTGGTTTAATTTCTATACTTCATCCATGGGAAAGCGGTTATGATAATTCTCCTTTATGGGATAAATCTATGAGCAAAATTAAAATAGAAAACAACCTAAGTTATAAAAGAAAAGATAATAAAATTGTTAATGCAAGTCAAAGACCTTTAGCAATAGACTATGATAGATATGTGACAATAAAAAACCATTTTAAAAAAATGAAATATGATCCAAAAAAACTTTACTACAAATCAAAATTCAATGTTATTGATGTAGGATTTAATTCCCTTTTTTTAAAAGCTTTAAAAGATTTAGATTTTCTACTAGAAAATATTGATAAAAAAAGCTTATCCATTAAAAAATATATTCATCTTAATGAAAAAAAACTTGTAAAACTATTTGATTCTAAAAAAATGACATTTAAAAACAAAGATCTTAAAAATAATTTTTTGACAGAAATACCATCAATAACTAATTTTTTTATGTTATTTTCTGATTTAAAAAATAAGTCGGTGAATAAAAGTTTAATTAAAGGCCTAAAAAAATATTGCAAAAATGAAAAATATCTATTTTCCTCAGTAAGCTCTAAACATAAATCATTTGAAGAAAAAAGGTATTGGAGAGGACCAGTATGGATTAATTGCAATTGGATAATTTATCAAGGTTTAAAAAATAAAGATAAAAAATTCGCTGAAATTATAAGAAAAAAGACGATTAATTTAGTCGAAAAAAAAAGATTTTGGGAATATTATAGTTGTAAGTCAGGTTTAGGAATGGGAACTAAAAATTTTTCTTGGTCTGCTGCTTTATATCTAGATTTTATACTTAATAGATCTTGAAATCTGATATATATCTCTAAATATCAAAAAAATGGAATTTAAAAAATATAATCACATCAAAGAGGAGAAAAAAATCTCAGATTTTTGGATTAAAAAGGGTTTATTTAAACCAAAAAAAAATAATTCTAATAAAAAATTTTCTATTGTAATCCCTCCACCCAATATAACTGGGAGATTACATATGGGGCACGCTCTAAATAACAGCCTTCAAGATGTTTTAGTAAGATTTAATAGAATGAAAGGTTTGGAAACTCTATGGCAACCAGGAACAGACCACGCTGGAATTGCAACACAAGCTGTTGTTGAAAACAAACTTTTAAAAGAAGGAGTTAAAAAGAATGATCTAAGTAGAGAAAAATTTATAGAAAACGTTTGGAAATGGAAGGAAGAGTCTGGTAGCATAATTTTAGATCAACTTAAAAAACTAGGTTGTTCGTGTGATTGGTCAAGAACAAGATTTACAATGGATGAAGATTTGTCCAGAGCGGTAATAAAAGTCTTTGTTGATCTTTATAATAATAAGTTAATTTACAAAGATAAAAAATTAGTTAATTGGGATACTAAACTACAAACAGCTATTTCTGACTTAGAAGTTGTTCAAAAAGATGTTCAATCTCAATTATATTACATTGACTATCCAATTGAAAATTCTGATCAAAAAATCACTATAGCTACTACTAGACCAGAAACTATGATGGGAGACTCCGCAGTTGCTGTAAATCCTAATGACAAAAGATATTTTAATTTAATTGGAAAAAATGTTCTTATCCCAATTGTTGATAGAACAATAAAGATTATCTCTGATCGTTATGCTGATCCTGAACAAGGTTCAGGAGCTGTGAAAATAACCCCAGCACATGATTTTAACGACTATGAAGTCGGTAAGAGAAATAAATTAAAAATAATTAATATTTTTGAAAAAAATGGAAAAATAAATCAATTTGGAGTTAAAGAGTTTCATGGTCTAGACAGATTTGAAGCAAGAAAACTTTTAATCAAAAGATTAAAAGAAAAGGGATATCTAGTAAAAATTGAAAATATTAAAAACAAAGTTCCATACGGAGATAGGTCAAACACTATAATCGAGCCTCTTTTAACTGAGCAATGGTTTGTAGATGCCAAAAAATTATCAAAAAAACCAGTAAAAATAGTTAAAGAAGGTAAAACAACTTTTTTTCCAAATAACTGGTCAAAAACTTTTTTTCAATGGATGAGCGAGATTGAACCTTGGTGTATATCAAGACAAATTTGGTGGGGTCATAGAATACCCGCTTGGTATGATGAAAATGGAAATATTTTTGTAGCTGAAAACAAAAAAGACGCAGCAGTACTTGCAAAGAAAAAAAATAAAAATAAAAAATTTAAATTAACACAAGAAACTGATGTTTTGGATACATGGTTTTCATCAGCATTATGGCCCTTCGCAACACTCGGCTGGCCAAAAAAAACAAAAGAACTTGATAAATTTTATCCAACCTCTGTTCTTGTAACTGGCTTTGATATTATTTTTTTCTGGGTAGCTAGAATGTTAATGATGGGAAACTATTTTAAAAAAAATACTCCATTTCATAAAGTTTATGTTCACGCTTTAGTAAGAGACGAAAAGGGTCAAAAAATGTCAAAGTCCAAAGGCAATGTGATCGATCCATTAGATTTAATTAACGAATATGGTGCTGATAGTTTAAGGTTTACATTAATTTCAATGGCTTCACCAGGTAGAGATGTAAAATTATCAAAGGATAGAGTTACTGGAAATAGAAACTTCATAACGAAAATTTGGAGCGCCAACAACTTCCTGAAAATCAATAATTGTAAATATGATAAAAAAATAAATTTAAATTCAATAAAACTTCCAGTAAACCATTGGATATATAGTGAATTTATACAAACACAAAATTTAGTTACAAAAAATATCGAAATATTTAGATTTGATGAAGCTGCTAAATACGCCTATCAATTTGTCTGGCATTATTATTGTGATTGGTATTTAGAGTTTTTGAAACCTATTTTAAACTCAAAAAATAAAGGTGAAATTAAAGAAGCAAAGACTTTCTCATCATTTATGATGGCAAATATTCTAAAAATTCTACACCCGTTTATACCCTTCTTCACAGAAAACTTGTGGTCTTTAAATTCTTATAAAAACATTTACAATAATTTTTTAATATCTTCCAGTTGGCCGGTTTTTAAAAAAATAAGTAGATTTAGCAAAAATCAAAATAATATAAATTATTTAATTGAGCTAATTTCCAGTATTAGATCTACTAAAGCTGAGTTAAAAATAACCCCAAAATTATATTGTGACGTATTTTTCAATGAAAAATCAGGAAAATTAAATAAATTGGTAAATGAAAATATGAATTTGATAAAACAAGTCGGGAGAGTAAACAATGTACTTAAATCTAAAATAAAAGATAAAAATTCTCTAGATATCTTGGTTTGTAATGAAAAACTTTCTCTTAATTTCAATGAGGATATTAACTTGACCTCCCAAAAGGAAAGAATTCTACAAAAAATAGACTCAATTAATAAACAGATTGTTGGACTAAATAATAAGCTCAAAAATAAGGCTTACGTGACAAATGCGCCTAAAGAAATTGTGAAAAATGATAAAAATCTGGTCAAAGAATTAACTATTGAAGATAAAAAATTAAGAAGTATTGTGTCTAGTATTAATTAAATGTCTAAAATTGATAAAAAAAAATTACCTAGTCGTCACACCTCTTTAGGGCCAGATAGAGCACCACATAGATCTTTTTATTATGCAATGGGTGAAACTGAGCAGGATGTAGCCAAACCATTCGTTGGAGTGGTGTCCACTTGGAATGAAGCAGCCCCGTGTAATACTGCTTTGATGAGACAAGCTCAGTCAGTAAAAAAAGGAGTTAAACAATCAGGTGGCACACCAAGAGAATTCTGCACGATTACTGTTACAGATGGTATTGCCATGGGTCATGAGGGAATGAAATCATCACTTATTTCTAGAGAGGTAATTGCTGATTCAGCTGAGCTGACAGTAAGAGGACATTGTTATGATGCATTAGTTGGGATCGCAGGATGTGACAAATCATTACCAGGTTTGATGATGTCGATGCTAAGATTAAATGTTCCAAGTGTGTTTATATATGGTGGATCAATTTTGCCAGGAAAATTTAAAGGAAAAGATGTTACAGTTGTTGATGTTTTCGAAGCAGTAGGGAAACACTCTTCAGGCAAGATGTCCTCAGAGGAGTTAAGAGAATTGGAGTTAGTTGCATGCCCAAGTGCTGGTGCTTGCGGTGGTCAATTTACAGCTAATACAATGGCTTGTGTATCAGAGGCTATAGGATTAGCATTACCTTATTCAGCCGGTACACCGGCACCATACGAAGAGAGAGATAAATTCGCATTTGAGAGCGGTCAAGCTGTTATGAATTTATTAGAAAAAAAAATTAAACCTAGAGAAATAGTAACAAAAAAATCTCTTGAAAATGCTGCAACGATTGTTGCTGCCACAGGAGGCTCGACTAATGCAGCTCTACATTTACCAGCATTAGCGAATGAAATAGGAGTTAAATTTGATTTAATGGATGTGGCTAAAATATTTAAAAAAACACCTTACCTTGCTGATTTAAAACCTGGCGGGCAATACGTTGCTAAGGACATGTGGGAAGCTGGAGGTGTTCCAATGCTCCTAAAGACTTTACTTGATGGAGGATATATTCATGGAGAATGTCTTACTGTTACAGGTAAAACAATGAAAGAAAATTTGAAAAATATTAAATTTAATAAAGATCAAAAGGTCTTAAGAGAATATAATAACCCTCTATCCCCAGACGGAGGTGTGGTTGGATTAAAAGGAAATTTAGCTCCTGAGGGCGCAATTGTTAAAATAGCTGGATTAAAAAAATTACAATTTTCTGGAACAGCCAAATGTTTTGACAATGAAGAAGATGCAATGAAAGCAGTTCAAACAAAAAAATATAAAGATGGTGATGTAATTATAATTAGATACGAAGGACCAAGAGGTGGACCAGGTATGCGTGAGATGCTATCCACTACTGGAGCAATATATGGTCAAGGAAAAGGAGAAAAAGTTGCTTTAATAACTGATGGAAGATTTTCAGGAGCAACTAGAGGATTTTGCGTAGGACATGTTGGTCCTGAAGCTGCTTTAGGAGGTCCAATTGCATTGCTTAAAAATGGTGACAAGATAGATATTGATGCAAAAAAAGGAACTATAAATGTTAGATTAACTAAAGCACAGTTAACTACTAGAAGAAAAAAGTGGAAAGCAAAAAAATCTCAATTTGGTTCAGGGACATTATGGAAATATGCCCAAACTGTTGGTCCAGCCTATTTAGGTGCACCAACACATCCTGGTAAAAAAAAAGAAGTAAAAGATTATTCTAAAATTTAATGAAAATTAGACCAGTTATTTTATGTGGAGGCGCTGGATCTAGATTGTGGTCAGATGGTATAAACAATCAAGCTAAACAATTTATAGATTTTGGTGGATGGACATTATTTGGAAAGACGTTAAAAAGAATTAAAAACCCTTTATTTGATCATCCCATAATAAGTACTAACGCTAGGTATCTTAAAGAAATTAAAAAAAACTTAAAAATCAACGGAATAAAAAAATATAAAATAGTTCTAGAGCCTGAAAAAAAAAATACTGCTCCCGCAATTTTAGCTTCGGTTTTGATTAAAGATATATCTGAGAGCCAACCAATAATTTTCTTGTCTGCAGACCATTTAATAGAAAACACCTATAAATTTTATAAAGAAATAAAAAAACATAAAAGATTTCTAAATGAAAATAATATTTTTATATTTGGTATTAAACCCAACTCTTCTTCTGATCAATTTGGATATTTCATTACTAAAAAAAATAAAAACTTAAATCAAGTATCTAAATTTATTGAAAAACCAAATCAAACGACAGCAAGCAAGATTATCAAAAAGGGTGGATATTGGAATTCAGGTATGTTCTTTTTAAGAAAAGACTCATTAATAAATAATTATAAAAAATATCAAAAGAATATTTACAATAATTCATTATTGGCTGTAAATAAAAGTAAATACAAAAATAATGTTTATTATTTAGATAAAAAAGCTTTTAAAAAGAATCCTTCAAAATCTTTTGACTACGCTATTCTTGAAAAGACGAAAAAAATTAATGCAATAAAACTTAACATTACTTGGTCAGATTTAGGTAGCTGGAAAGAAATTCTTTTAATGTTTAATAAGAATAAAATCAAATACATTAAGAAAAAAAATGTTTACTTTAGGCCTTGGGGTAGTTACACGAACTTGTATTCTGGAAAAAATTTCCTTATTAAAGAACTAAGCATAAAACCTAAAGGTCTTCTGAGTTTACAAAAACATTATCATAGGTCTGAACATTGGGTAATTACACAAGGAGTTCCAAAAATTACATTGAATAAAAAATTTTTTTTGAAAAAACCTTATGAAACAATTTTTATACCCAAAGGAGCCATACATAGGATACAAAATCCTAATAAAAAAATCGTCAAAATTATGGAAGCCCAAATAGGCTCAATATTAAAAGAGACTGACATAGTAAGATATGAGGATATTTACGGGAGAATTAATTAATTTCTAATTCAATCGGAGTATGATCTGATGGTTTTTGTTTGGATCGTGGTTTTTTATTAATATTAATTTTTTTTAAGTTTTCAATAAGGTTGCTTGTTACTAAAAAATGATCAATTCTTAGCCCGTTATTTTTTTGCCATGATCCAGCAAAATAATCCCAATAAGTATACTCAATTTTGTTCTTATAAAAATGTCTAAATACGTCATTTAAACCAAGATTGATTAATTCTCTATATTTTTTTCTTATTTCGATCTTAAATAAAGCGTCATTTTCAAATTTCTTTGCATTGTAACAATCTATTTCCTCAGGAATGATATTAAAATCTCCCGAAATTATAATACTTTCCTTTTTTTTTATAATATTCTTTATATTTTTAATAAACATTTCGAGCCATTTGATTTTATAATCAAATTTTTCGCTATCAATAGGGTTTCCATTAGGAACATAAATGTTTATTATCTTAATTTTTTTTACTTTAAGATTAATTTCACCAGTTATTATTCTTGATTGTTTTTTTGGATCTTTTATGAAATCTAAACAAATATTGTTAATTTTAACTTTTGTTAAAAAGGCTACACCATTATAACTTTTTTGGCCAAATATAAATGAATTGTAACCGATCTCTTTAAAAGCTTCCTTCGGGAAATTTTTTTCTTCTGTCTTAATTTCTTGTAGCATTAGAATATCAGGATTTGTTTCTTTGATATAAGTTAAAATATTTTCAATTCTAGCTCTAACAGAATTTACATTCCAAGAGGCAATAAGCATTTAAACTGAAAATGATAAGCCGCAGCCACAAGACGAGGATGCTTGAGGGTTATTTATAACAAATGAGTTACCAATCATTTCATTTTTATAGTCTATTGTAGATCCCTCAATTACTTTTAGAGAAGAAGTATCGATAATAACATTTTCAAAAATTAGATCATCCTTATCTTTTTTGCTATCAAAAGAAAATTTGTATTTGAAGCCCGAACATCCTCCACCTTGAACAGTTATCCTAAAGTATTTATTTGGTTTATTTTCTAGTATAATTTTTTTAATTTGTTCTAGAGCAGTAGGAGTAAAATTAATTTTTTTTGTCATATTTAAATTAAATGTAGTATACATTTTATGTTCAAACTATGCAAAAAAATTTAAATTCCAAATACTCCAAATTGGCAGTTCCTCTTAAGTCAAAAGGCAGACTTTTTTCAGAAAAACAAAGCGATTTAAGATCACCTTTTCAAAGAGATAGAGATAGAATTATTCATTCAACTGCTTTTAGAAGGCTTAAGCATAAAACACAGGTTTTTATGAATACATCAGGGGATCATTATAGAACAAGAATAACGCACTCTCTTGAAGTTTCGCAAATAGCAAGAACTTTAGCAAAGTATTTTAATCTAAACGAAGATTTATGCGAAAGTTTAAGCTTAGCTCACGATTTAGGCCATACACCTTTTGGTCATGCTGGTGAAGATGTTTTGAATAATTGTATGAAAAATAACGGAGGATTTGATCACAATATTCAAACTTTAAGAATAGTAACTTTCTTAGAAAAAAAATATTATAATTTTAATGGATTAAATTTATCTATTGAAACACTAGATGGTCTTGTTAAACATAATGGACCAGTATTAAATCTTGATAAGTTAGAAAAAATTCTTGGAAAAAATCCATTTCAAAAAAAAATAAACTTTAAACAAAGCGCATCACTTGAAGCTCAAATAGCTTCAATTTCG
>CACHRU010000012.1 GCA_902582345.1 uncultured Pelagibacteraceae bacterium
GCAAATTTTCTTGAGGAAAATCTGCCATGAACATTCCCTGATATCGCTCCACCTAGACTTACGTTTTTTCCTCCAGGAACATTAAAAATAAAATATCCATATTTTTTTAAATGCATTGTAAGATCAAATAGCATAACTCCAGCACCTAATTTAATGACATCTTGCCTTTTATTTATTTTGCCGATGAAATTAATTTTTTTTAAAGAAATCACTGAAGGGGATTTATCCAAGCTAGACTTGTCTCCATGTCCACAGTTCCCAGTTTTTAGAAGAAAATTTTCATTCTTTAAATTTCTTTTAATAATTTTTTTTAATTCAGAAACATTTTTTGGATAATAAGTTTCAGATATGTAAGAAAAAGTTTGATTATAAGTTGTTAATTCCTCTTTTTCAAAAATTGTTTTTTTTTTCATTTAATGACATTGTATGCGGTCTTTAAAATATATTTTATTAATTCCAGATCAATATTTTCATTAATTACTTTTTCAATTGAGTCAAAAAAGTATTTTATTTCATCATCTGAAACAATTAGTGAGGGAGCCACATATAAAAAATTTGAGTTGTTAGACTCTGAGATGAAACTTAAAATTTTATGTTGAGAATATAATTTTGAACAAATACTGGCTATATTTAGTTTACTGATTAAAGTACCTTTACTTTTAATTTTTTCAGAGGGTATGTTAATTAATAGTTTTTCAAATTGATCAATTAATGAGTAAAATTCTATACCAAAAAGTGAGCCTTCTCCCTGATAACCTTTAATTTTCTTTGGGTACTTTTCGCTTAATCTTTTAAGATTTTCTAAGATTTTTTTTTCAATACTTTTTACTTTTTTTTCATAATTCTCATCGATAAGTATATTAATGGCTTCGATTGCAGTAGCACACTCTTCACCAAAACCATTGTAAGTTGTTGTGTGTAAAGTAGCAGTCTCGTAAGACCCATAAACTTTGTCATATGTTTTTGTGTTAGATACAAGTGCGGAAAGAGAGGATTTACCTCCTCCTATTGATTTAGAGAGTGTTATTATATCTGGATCAAAACCACTGAATTTTTGAAAATAAAAAAATTCACCGCACTTATACCAAGCGCAGTAAACTTCATCACAAATTATTGAGAATTTATATTTTTTTCTTAATTCTATTAAACCGTTGATAAATTCACTTGAGCAACCTTTTAAAAGAGTGGCGCTAAATGGCTCTATAATAACAGCATAAACTCCTCCTTTGCTCTCAAGCTCGGATAGTTTTTTAGACAAAGAATTTATGTCATTAAATTCAAAAAACTCATTATTAGAAATTTTTGGAAAAACATTATTTTTTATTTGAGAGCCTGAGATGGTACCAGAGGCAATTAATTTACCATGGTATGATTTATCTGAACTCAAAATAAATTTTTTTCCTTTATTTGCTCTGTAGGCAAGTTTCATTGCTCCTTCAACAGCTTCTGCGCCAGAATTACATAAAAAAGTTCTTTTTAAATCTGATCCTAATATGTTTGAAAGATTATGTGACAAAGCTGCTAAATAAGGAGAAAAAACAAGTTTATGAACTTCCATTTTTGATTTTTTTGCGAATTCAATCCTAGTATTCATTATTCGTTTATTATTATGACCATGATTTAACACTCCAAGACCACCTGTAAAATCTAAAATTTTTTTGTTTTCTTTTGTAAAAATATACATTCCTTCTGCTTTTGAAAAAACGTCTTTTCCAAAAGGAAAATTTGAAAAAATTTTAGTTTGTTTTGGATTTACAAATTCAGTGTAAAGATTTTTTATCTCTTCGATTGATAAATTTTCAGCTTCATTAATTGTAAGATTTTTTCTTGTAAGCTTCATTTAATTTAATAATTTTTTTATAGTTCTTTGTCAATTTTTTTAGCTGCATTAAATAACTCTTGAACTGACTTAATTGAGCTTTCAAAATTTATCTTTTCAGTATTATTTAATTCTAACTCGATAACTTTTTCAACTCCATTCTTTCCAATTATCACAGGCACTCCCGCGTATAAATCTTTAACACCATATTCACCATTCAAATATGCGGCACAAGGCAATTCTTTTTTTAAATCTTTTAAATAACTCTCCGCCATCTCTACACCAGAGGAAGCTGGTGCATAAAATGCAGAGCCTTTTTCTAAATATTTTACTATTTCTGCTCCTCCCTTTTTTGTTCTATCAATAATCTTATCTAGCTGTTCTTTTTTTAATTTTCCCCCCTTAACCAGATCAATTAATTTCATTCCATCAACAGTGGTATGATTTACCATAGCTACCATACTGTCTCCATGACCACCTAAAACTAGGGATTTAATTTTTTTTACAGACAAATTAAGCTCTTGTGATAAAAAATAAATAAATCTTGATGAGTCTAAAATTCCAGCCATCCCAACAACTTTATTTTTTGGTAATCCAGAATATTTTTGTAAGGCCATCACGATAACATCTAGAGGATTAGTGATACAAATTACAAAAGCATTTGGGGAAGTATTTTTGATCCCATTAGCAACATCTTTAATAATTTTTAGATTTATTTCCAGAAGATCGTCTCTGGTCATACCTGGTTTTCTTGGAACTCCTGCAGTTATAATTATTACATCTGAATTTTTAGTATCTTCATAATTACTGGTTCCAATTAGTTTGATGTTAAAATTTTCCACAGGAGATGACTGAGCGATATCAAGTGCTTTACCCTTAGCTATTCCTTCAGCTACATCAAAAAGCACTACGTTTGCTAAACCTTTTAGTGCAATAAGATGTGCTAGTGTTCCTCCAATTTGACCGGCACCTATAAGTGTAATTTTTTTCATTTTATTTCATTGTTGGCATTGTAAATTCTGGATCAGATTTTATTCCATCTGGCCATCTAGATGTTATGGTTTTTAATTTAGTATAAAACCTTACACCTTCAGGACCGTGCATATGTTGGTCTCCGAATAAAGATCTTTTCCAGCCTCCAAAACTGTGGAATGCCATCGGTACAGGGATCGGTATATTTATCCCAACCATGCCTATTTGAGCTTTGCTTGAAAACGATCTTCCAACATCTCCATCTCTAGTAAATATACTTACTCCATTGCCAAATTCATGATCGTTTACTAAATTTAAAGCTTCTTCAAAATTTTTTGATCTCACAACTGACAGAACTGGACCAAATATTTCTTCTTTATATATTCTCATATTTTTTTTTACTTTATCAAATAAACACCCACCCATATAATAGCCTTTTTCGTACCCTTGCAATTTTAAATCTCTACCATCCACTACAAGTTCTGCACCTTCTTGGACACCGATGTCTACGAAACCTTTTACCCTTTCTAAATGATCTTTTGTGACCAAAGGACCCATTTCTGAATTTTTATCCATTCCAGGACCAACTTTTAAATTTTCTACTTTTGATTTTAATCTTGAAATGAGTTCATCTCCAATATTTCCAACAGCGACAGCTACAGATTGTGCCATGCACCTTTCTCCAGCAGAGCCATACGCCGCGCCCATTAAACCGTTTACTGCCTGATCAAGATCACAATCAGGCATTACCACACAATGATTTTTTGCGCCTCCTAATGCTTGAACTCTTTTTTCATTTTTGGCGCAATTTTCATAAATATATTTAGCTATTGGGGTTGAACCCACAAAACTTACAGCTGAGATATTTTTGTTTTTAATAATTGCATCCACTACTTCTTTATCACCATTAACAATATTAAAAACTCCTTGGGGTAAACCCGCCTCTTTAAATAGTTCCGCTAATCTTAGAGAACAAGAGGGGTCTTTTTCTGATGGTTTAAGAATAAAAGTATTCCCACAAGCAATGGCCATAGGAAACATCCACATTGGAACCATTGCTGGAAAATTAAAAGGAGTTATTCCTGCACAAACTCCTAATGGCTGTCTTAGCGACCAACTATCAACATTTTTTCCAACATTTTCTGTAAACTCTCCTTTAAGCATTTGAGGTATTCCACAAGCATATTCAACCACTTCCAATCCTCGAGTTAGAGAACCTTTAGCATCCTCGTAAACTTTCCCATGCTCAGAAACGATTATTTTAACTAATTCATCCTCATTCTTTTCAATTAGATCTTTAAATTTAAATAAGACTCTTGCTCTTTGTAATGGTGGGGTATTCGACCATGACAAAAAAGCTGTATGAGCAATTTCTACAGCTTTATTCAAATCTTGAGCACTACCAAGTTTTACTTTAGCTGATTGTTCTCCTGTTGCTGGATTATAAACAGGGGAGAATCTTTTTGAATTTCCAGAATACTCTTTACCACCGATGAAATGTTCTATTGTTTTCATAGCCTTTGAATAAATAAGCTTTTAGCTTGTTGCAAGCATTTTTTTTATAGAGCCAATAGCTTTTGCTGGATTAAGTCCTTTAGGGCAAGAATTAGTGCAATTCATTATTGTATGGCATCTGTAAAGCTTTAATTCATCTGCAACTTTTTTTAATCTCTCTTTTTTCTCTTCATCTCGGCTATCACTTATCCATCTGTAAGCTTGTAGTAATACAGCCGGACCTAAGTATTTATCTCCATTCCACCAATAACTTGGGCATGAAGTGGAACAACAAGCGCATAATATACATTCATAGTAACCATCAAGTTTTGATCTATCTTTTTGAGATTGTAATATTTCCTGTTTTTCCGTGTTCGTTTTTGAAGTTTTAAGCCAAGGTTGTATCGACTCATATTGTTTATAAAGATTGCTTAAGTCACCTATTAAATCTTTTACAACTTTTAAATGTGGTAAGGGATAAATATTTAACGTTCCCTTTATATCGCTGTGAGATTTTATACAAGATAATGTATTTGTTCCGTCAACATTCATCGCGCATGATCCACAAACACCGTGTGCACATGATCTTCTAAAAGTTAATGATGAGTCAATTTCATTTTTAATTTTAAACAAAATATCTAATACTTTAGGACCGCAGTTATTCATATCAACTTCGAAAGTATCAATCCTTGGATTTTTTCCATCATCAGGATTCCATCTATAAACGTTAACTTTTTTTAAATTATTTGAGCCAGTTTTGTCTTTGTAATATTCTCCCTTAATTATTTTTGAATTATTTGAAAGGGAAAACTCAGCCATTAATATACTCTTTCCTTAGGTGGAAAATACTGAACATCATTTGTTAACGTTCTCGCGTGTACGTCTCTGTATTTTACTTTCACTTCTTTACCGTTTTGCCAAGCTAAAGTATGTTTCATATATTTTTTATCGTCTCTTTTTGAGAAATCTTCTCTAGCATGGGCTCCTCGACTTTCTTTTCTATGATATGCTGAGTCCATTGTTGTCATAGCTTGCCTTATCAAATTATCAAATTCTAAAGATTCTACAAGATCTGTATTGAATAAAAGAGATTTATCTTTAACAGATATATCTTCCAACCCTTCGAATGGTTTTCTAATTTCATCAACACCTTCTTTTAAAGTTTTCTCAGTTCTAAAAACTGCACATTTGCTTTGCATGGTTTTTTGCATTGATAATCTAAGTTTTGAAGTGTTAGTTTCACCTTTTGAATTTCTTATTCTATCGAATCTATCTAAACACTTATCAAGTTCACTTTTAGGTGAATTTTCATGGGGAGTATTTGGTTTCACTAGTTCAGCGGCTCTCTTGGCTGCTGCTTTACCAAAAACTACTAAATCTATTAATGAATTAGATCCTAATCTATTTGCGCCATGAACAGAAACACAAGCTGCTTCGCCTATTGCCATAAGTCCAGGAACAGTTTTCTCTGAACCATTTAAAGTCAAAACTTCTGCTTTATAGTTTGTGGGAATTCCACCCATATTATAATGAACTGTTGGTACAACTGGTATTGGCTCTTTAGTTACATCAACACCTGAAAAAGTTTTTGCTGACTCGGCTATACCAGGTAGCCTATCATCGATTACTTTTGGATCTAAATGGTCCAAATGGAGATGAACGTGATCCTTTTCTTTTCCTACGCCCCTACCTTCATTAATTTCAATTGCTATGGATCTACTTACTACATCTCTCGAGGCAAGGTCTTTTGCACTGGGAGCATATCTTTCCATAAATCTTTCACCTTTAGAATTTAAAAGAAAACCCCCTTCTCCTCTGACACCCTCTGATATCAGACATCCAACACCATAAATTCCTGTTGGATGAAATTGTACAAATTCCATATCTTGTAATGGTAAACCTGCACGTAAAACCATTCCATTTCCATCGCCTGTACATGTGTGAGCAGATGTTGCCGAATAATATATTTTTCCGTAACCGCCAGTAGCGATTATAGTTATGTGTGATTTAAATCGGTGTATTGTACCGTCATTTAAATTCCAAGCTATTAGTCCTTTGCATTCACCATTTTTCATAATTAAGTCTAATGCAAAATATTCTATAAAAAATTCTGTATTATGTTTTAATGCTTGCCCATACAAAGTGTGAAGGATTGCATGCCCCGTTCTGTCTGCTGCCGCACAAGTTCTTTGAACAGTTCCATTACCATAGTTCTTAGTCATACCTCCAAATGGTCTTTGGTAAATTTTTCCATCTTCAGTTCTGCTAAAGGGAACACCATATTTATCAAGTTCTTTAACTGCTTTTGGAGCTTCTTTACAAAGATATTCAATTGCATCTTGGTCACCTAACCAATCTGAACCTTTAACCGTATCATACATATGCCATCTCCAGTCATCCTCTCCCATGTTACCAAGTGCAGCTGAAATTCCACCTTGTGCTGCAGAAGTGTGACTTCTGGTTGGAAATACTTTTGATATACAGGCTGTTTTTAAACCTGCCTCTGACAAACCCACTGCTGCCCTTAAACCAGATCCACCAGCTCCAAGGACAACTACATCATATTCATGGTCGATAATTTTATAGCTTTTCATTTTATAAATAATAAATGGTTATTATTGTTCCTAAAGACAATAGTATAGCAAAAATATATACTAACTTATTTGCGACATTTTTGATTTTTTCGTTGCTTATATAATCCTCAAAAATCTCACTAATTGTTAAAGAATAGAAAAAAAAGGATAAAAAAACAAAAATTGTAAACAAAATTTTCGATGGCTGTTCACTTAAAAAAGTGATTAATCTGTAATAGTCATTATTAAGTATAGATACAAAATTTATAATAAACCAAGCCATAAGAGGAATTAAAAACAAGGAACTTAGCTTAATAGATAACCATTTTTTTGTTGATTTGTGCATTATTAAAGATTTACCCCTATCAAATAAATTATTGTCGCTAATAAGAAAGACAAAATTAATGTAGCATAACCAGTTATCTTTGAAATTTTTGGATCAAAACCATAGCCTGCATCCCAGATTAAATGTCTTATTTCATTTAGCATATGAAAACTAAATGTCCAACATAATGATATAGATAAAAATTTTCCAAATGAACTATTTAAAATACCTTCAAAGATAATTTTTTCACTACTAATAACAAGCAACAACCAAATACATATCATACTTATTGCTATGGCGTTGATAACACCGGTTATCCTATGAGTAATAGATAACAATGATGAAATTTGCCATGCGTAAATTTGTAGATGTGGTGTTAAAGGATTTTTTTTGTATTCCATATTAAATTATTTAATACCATATTTTATTAATGTTTCAGCAATTTGTACTGAATTAAGTGCCGCTCCTTTTAAAAGATTATCAGAAACTATCCACATATTAATCGCTTTTTCATTAGATCTATCTTTTCTCACTCTTGAAATATAAGTCTTAAAATCATCTTGAGCTTCGAGTGGAGTAATATATCCTCCATCAGCATGTTCATCGACAAGCTTACATCCTGGGGTTTCACTTAAAATTTTTTTTACTTCATCTATATTGTAATTTCTGTCAAATTCTACATTTACTGACTCAGAATGTGATGTAATAACTGGAACTCTTACACAAGTTGCAGAAACTTTTATATTTTCACCTAATATTTTTTTTGTTTCATTTTCCATTTTCCATTCCTCTTTTGTATATCCATCTTCTACGAAAACATCGATGTGGGGGATTAAATTAAAAGCTATTTGTTTTGTAAAATTTTCTGGCTTAATTTTTTTTTTGTCTAGAAAATCTTGAGTCTGACTTATTAACTCATCCATTGCAGCTTTTCCAGCTCCAGAAACAGCTTGATAGGTTGATACTATCACTCTTTTGATGTTAAAATTTTTATGTAACGGTTTTAATGCTAAAACCATTTGAATCGTAGAGCAATTAGGATTCGCAATAATATTTTTATGATTTTTAATATCCTCTGGGTTTACTTCTGGTACAATTAAAGGAACATCTTTATTCATCCTAAAATATTTTGAGTTATCAATGACAATAGTTTTTTTAGATGCTTCTTTCACATATTGTTCTGCAACTGAACTTCCTGCGGCAAAAAAAGTAATATCCGCTTTATCAAAATCAAAATTTTCTAAAGAAATTACAGTTTGGTCTTGGCTTTTAAATTTAATTTTTTGTCCAGCACTTTTTTTGGAAGCAACTAAAAATAATTCATCTACATTTAAATTTGATTTTTCTAACAAATCAATTGTTTTTCTTCCTACGTTTCCCGTAGCGCCAATTATTGCAAATTTCATTTTTTTAATATTAATTTAATTTTGATATAATTGCATCACCCATCTGAGAAGTTGAAACCTCTTTCTTCCCTTTTGACACAATATCCTTTGTTCTTAGACCCTCATTTAAAACTTTTTGCACAGCTTGATCTAGCAAATCAGCTTCTTTATCTAAATCTAGTGAGTATCTTAAGGCCATCGATAAACTTAAAATTGTAGCAATTGGGTTAGCAAGATTTTTTCCTGCAATATCTGGGGCTGATCCATGTACTGGCTCATACAGTGATCTTAATTTACCATTTTTATCTTTTGCTCCTAAAGATGCAGAAGGTAGCAAACCTAGAGAGCCGGTTAACATTGCTGCTTCATCTGAAAGCATATCTCCAAATAAATTATCAGCTAAAATGACATCAAATTGTTTTGGATTTCTTAAAAGTTGCATTGCGCAATTATCAGCTAGCATATGTTCCAATTCTACATCGTTATATTCCTGTTCTTTTAACTTTTGCACTTCTTCACGCCATAAAACACCTGCTTCCATAACGTTTGATTTTTCACATGAAGTAACTTTATTTTTTCTTTTTTTAGCTAAATCAAAAGCCACTTTAGCAATTCTTTTTATTTCTGTTGTTGTATAAGAGTGAGTATTAATTCCTTTTCTTTCATTGTTTTTAATTGGCTCAATTCCTCTCGGTTCACCAAAATATATTCCACCTGTTAACTCTCTTACTATCATTATATCTAAACCTGAAACTATTTCTGGTTTTAAAGTTGAAGAGTCTACTAATTGTTCAAAACAAATTGCGGGCCTTAAATTTGCAAACAGTTTTAATTCCTTTCTAAGTTTGAGTAAAGCTCTTTCAGGTTTTTTTGAGAATTCTAAATTATCCCATTTTGGACCACCGCAAGCTCCAAGAATAACTGCATCGCATTCTAAAGATTTATAAAAAACCTCATCAGTAATTGGTATTTTATGCTTATCTATAGATGCACCACCAATTAACTCCTCTTCTATTATAAAATCTAACGATTTATTTTTATTTAACCATTCAATAATTTTTTTCACCTCATTTACGACCTCAGGTCCAATGCCATCACCTGGAAGTAATAATAGTTTTCTACTTTTTGATTTTGTCATTTATTAGATCCAAGGTTTGTCTTTTTTCAAAGAAATTTCAAACTCTTCTATTCTCGGGATTTTTTTCAATGATATACCTATATTATCTAAACCCTCTAAAAGTCTCTTTTTTTTTGATGGGTCTATCTTAAATTCTATTTTATTATTACCGTAAGAAATTTTTTGTTCTTCTAAATCAATATCTATTTCCTCTTTTCTTTCAGAATATGATGCTAGATTTCCAATGGATTTTTCGTCTATAACAATTGGTAAAATACCATTATTAAAGCAATTATTGTAAAATATATCAGCGAAACTTGTACTAATTACACACTTAATCCCAAAGTCAAGTAGTGCCCAGGGGGCGTGTTCCCTTGATGATCCGCAACCAAAATTTTTTCCAGCAATTAAAATTTTTGACTTGTTGTATGGCTCATTATTTAAAATAAATTTATCAATAATCTTGCCAGATTCATCGTATCTCATTTCGTAAAATAGACTTTTTCCAAGGCCAGTTCTTTTGATCGTCTTTAAAAATTGTTTAGGAATAATCATATCCGTATCTATATTCATTAATGGAATATGA
Organism: uncultured Pelagibacteraceae bacterium; assembly: GCA_902582345.1. GTDB lineage: Bacteria > Pseudomonadota > Alphaproteobacteria > Pelagibacterales > Pelagibacteraceae > Pelagilacustribacter. The sequence continues at coordinate 10,272 of CACHRU010000012.1, forward strand.
GCTGGTATACTTTTTAATTTTAAAAATTTTTGCATTTAATTTATCTCTCTAACATCGGCTAAATATCCTTTTAAAGCCGCTGCAACTGCCATACCTGGGCTAACAAGGTGAGTTCTGCCCCCTCTCCCTTGTCTACCTTCAAAATTTCTATTTGAAGTTGATGCACATCTTTCTTTCGAAGAAAGCTGATCCTCGTTCATTCCTAAACACATTGAACAACCAGGTTCTCTCCATTGAAAACCTGCGTTTTTAAAAATTTTATCAATACCTTCTTCTTCAGCCTGTTTTTTTACTAAACCTGAGCCTGGTACTACCATTGCGCTTACATCACTTGCAATTTTTTTACCTTTAAGAAGACTTGCGGCAAGTCTCAGATCTTCTATTCTTCCGTTAGTACAACTGCCTATAAAAATTCTATCTACTTTAATATCCGAAATTTTCATTTTTGGTTTTAGACCCATGTACTCAAGTGACCTATACATAGCTGTTTTCCTATCTAAGTCTGTTTCTTTTTCTGGGTCTGGAACTTCGCCAGTGATTGGTGAAACATCCTGGGGAGAAGTGCCCCATGTTACTAAAGGCTCTATGTCTTTAGCATTAATATTCACTTCTTTATCAAATTTAGCATCTTTATCTGAAAAAAGTTTTTTCCAGCTTTCAACTGCTTTATCCCAATTTTCACCTTTTGGTGACATAGGTCTGTTTTCAAAATATTTTATCGTTTTTTCGTCCGGGGCTATTAGACCAGCTCTAGCTCCAGCTTCAATTGTCATGTTGCATATGGTCATTCGTTGTTCAACACTTAAATTTTTTATTACATCTCCAGCAAACTCAATTACATGCCCAGTGCCTCCAGCTGTTCCAATGGTGCCAATGATCTTTAAAATCACATCCTTTGATGTAACTCCTGCTGGTAAATTTCCATTAACATTTACTCTAAAATTTTTTGATTTTTTTTGAATTAATGTTTGTGTTGCCAAAACATGTTCGACTTCAGAAGTTCCAATTCCAAATGCCAACGATCCAAAAGCTCCGTGGGTTGCTGTGTGGCTATCACCACATACAATTACAGTTCCAGGCTGAGTAAAACCTTGCTCAGGACCAATTATATGTACAATTCCTTGACGTTTATCATTTACATCAAATAAATTTATTCCAAACTCTTTGCAATTATCTCTTAAAGTATCAACTTGTAACTTTGATTGTCTATCGGCTATACCTTTTGATCGATCAGTTGTTGGCACGTTATGATCTGGAACAGCTAATGTAAGTTCTGGTCTTCTAACTTTTCTACCTTGCATTCTTAAACCTTCGAATGCCTGGGGGCTTGTTACCTCATGAACAAGATGTCTATCAACATAAAGTAAAGCGTTGCCTTCATCGTCCTGATGGACAAGATGGTCATTCCAGATTTTATCATAGAGTGTTTTTGGCATATGAGAATATTATTGTTTTTTTTTATTCTCAGCTTCTGATTTTTTTTCTGAAGCTTGTTTTTTTTCTAGTAATGGTTCTTTTTCATTTTTGCTAATTTCTGGCTCTTTCATTTTACTTTCGCCAGTAGCCTGTGCTTCTGGATTCGTTTTTTCCTCCTCTTGTTTTTGGGTTACATCAATTCCAATTCTTTTTTTTATTTTCTCAGCTATTCTTGCAGATTTACCTTTTCTATCTCTCAAATAATACAATTTCGCTCTTTTTACTTTTCCGGTTCTTATAACTTTTATGGAGTCAACGATTGGACTGTATAAAGCAAATGTTCTCTCAACACCTTCTCCGAATGAAATTTTTCTCACAGTAAATGAAGAGTTAATGCTTCTATTCCTTTTCGAAATACACACCCCTTCAAAATATTGGATTCTTTGTCTTTTACCCTCAATAATTTTCACTCCAACTTTAATTGTGTCACCTGAAGAAAAATCAGAAATTTTTTTCTTCTCTGCAATCTTTTTAATTGTTTCTTTATTTATGTCTTCAATGTTTTTCATTTTTCTTATTGTTTAAATATTTTTTCCAAAGATCAGGTCTCTGGCGACGTGTTATAGCCTCAGATTCAGTTAAACGCCAGCCTTTAATTTTGGCGTGATCTCCTGATAATAACACCTCAGGGACGCCTTTTCCCTCCCAAATTTTAGGTTTTGTGTATTGAGGATATTCCAATAACCCATTTTCAAAAGTTTCTTCTACTCTTGAGTCGGAGTTCCCTAAAACATTAGGTAGTAAGCGAACTACACAATCAATAAAAACAATAGCAGCGCTTTCACCTCCAGACAAAACGTAGTCACCTATACTTATCTCCTCAATATTTCTTGTACTTAAAACTCTCTCATCTATTCCCTCAAAATGCCCGCAAACTAAATTAACCACTTTTTCTCTTGAGATTTTTTTTGCAAATTTTTGGTCAAATTTTCTACCCTTTGGAGTTAAATAAAAAATTTTTTCTCCTACTTTAGATGATTTATCAATTGAAGTTGCTAGTACATCTGGTTTAAGCAACATTCCGCTACCACCACCAAAAGGACTATCATCAACGGTTTTGTGTTTATCTTTAGCAAAATCTCTGATGTTGACGACTTCTAGATTCCAAATTTTTTTTTTCAAAGCTTTACCGTAAAGACCTTTTGATAAAGGCCCAGGAAAAATTT
>CACHRU010000013.1 GCA_902582345.1 uncultured Pelagibacteraceae bacterium
GAAAACGCTGAAGAAAGAGGAAAAAAATTAATATTAAACGGTATGGCTAGAGATTATTTTCAAAGAGAGAGCTTAAAAAGAGGATTAGTAGAAACTTCCGATGATGATTTAATATTAATTAGCGATTTAGATGAAATACCAAAATTAGATGAATTAAATTTTTCAAAAATCAAAAACAATATAGTCATTTTTGAACAAAAAATGTTTTATTATAAACTAAATTTATTTTATGAGGATTTTGTCTGGCAAGGTACAAAAGCAACTAAATCTAAAAATTTTCTTTCTCCTCAATGGTTAAGAAACATAAAGGGCAAAAAATATGCAAAATGGAGATTAGATACTTTATTTTCTAAAAAAAAATATTCAAATTTAATTTATGTTAAAAATGGAGGATGGCATTTCACCTGTTTAAGAACCCCAGAAGAACTCGAAAAAAAATTATTGAATTTCGCTCATCATTATGAATTCGAGGAAAGTGGATTAAAAATCGATGATCTAAAAAAATTAATTTCTGAAAAGAGAGTTATGTATGATCATAATGTTGATCAAAGAGGATATAAATGGTCAGGTAAGTCGATTTTAAAGAAAGTTAAACACATTGAACTACCTAGCTACGTCACAAATAATCTTAATTTATATAAAGAGTGGTTGGATTAAAAAAAACTAGTGAGTGCTTATTTCTTTTTTAGCTTTTTCTTTTTTACTGATTTGGTCGACTTCAACCCATTCTACTCTTTTTAAGCTTTTGGTCAAAGCTACTTTAAGAACTTCATCGACGTTCTTGACCGGTAAGATTTTAATATTCTTTTTAATAACTTCAGGTATTTCACTTAAATCTTTTTTATTTTCGTAAGGAATAAGAACTTTTTTTATTCCCGCCCTGTGAGCTGCTAACAATTTCTCTTTCAATCCACCAATTGGTAAGACTACGCCTCTCAAAGTGATCTCACCAGTCATAGCCACGTCTTTATTAATCGGCACTTCTGTGATGGCTGAAATAATTGATGTAATAATAGCTATTCCAGCAGACGGGCCGTCCTTTGGTGTAGCGCCTTCAGGGACATGTATATGAAAATCTTTTTTTTCAAAAATAGGTGGAATGATACCATATTCTAAACTTTTTGATCTAATATAGGACTTTGCGGCTTTAACAGACTCCTGCATAACGTCCCCAAGTTTTCCCGTTATTTGCATTTTACCTTTTCCAGGCATAATTGCGGATTCAATTTTTAAGATTTCTCCTCCAACTTCAGTCCAAGCTAGTCCCGTAGCGACACCAATTCTATTTTGCTCTTCAACTTCTCCATAGTTAAATTTTTGTACACCTAAATAATCTACTAAGTCATTAACTTTAAAAGGTATATTGATTTTTTCTTTACTGTCGATTTTTTTAACTGTTTTTCTCGCAATTTTAGAAATCTCTCTTTCCAAATTTCTTACACCAGCTTCTCTTGTATAATTTCTTATAATTTTTCTATTCACTTCCTCATTAATTCCCCACTCACCTTTTTTTAAACCATTATTCTCTCTTTGTTTTGGTATTAAGTATTTTTGTGAAATGTTAACTTTTTCATCTTCTGTGTAACCGGGTAGTCTAATAACTTCCATCCTATCTAGTAATGGAGGTAAAATATTTAAAGTATTCGCAGTTGTAATAAACATCACATCTGAAAGGTCATAATCTACCTCTAGATAATGATCGTTAAACTCTTTATTCTGCTCTGGATCAAGAGCTTCTAGTAGAGCTGATGAAGGATCTCCTCGATAATCATTTCCTACTTTGTCAATTTCATCTAATAAAAATAAAGGATTTTTGGTTCCAGCTTTTTTCATCATTTGAATAATTTTTCCAGGTAATGATCCAATATAAGTTCTTCTATGGCCTCTAATTTCAGCTTCATCTCTTATTCCTCCCAATGAGATTCTTACAAACTTTCTTCCGGTTGCTTTAGCTATTGATTTTCCTAAGGATGTTTTTCCAACTCCAGGGGGACCTACTAAACACAGAATATTTCCCTTCATTTTTTGAATTCTTTTTTGAACAGCTAAAAACTCGATAATTCTTTCTTTTACTTTTTCTAAACCGAAATGATCTTCATCTAATACCTTTTGAGCAGTTTTTATATCTGTATTTATTTTTGATTTTGTTGACCATGGAAGTTCCGTCATCCAATCTAAATAATTTCTTACAACAGTTGCTTCGGCTGACATCGGACTCATAGACTTAAGTTTTTTAAGTTCTGACAAACACTTTTCCTGAACTTGTTTTGGCATTTTCGCTGACATTATAGCCTTAGACAAATTAGTGATTTCGTCTTTACCCTCGTCTATTTCACCAAGTTCCTTTTGAATAGCTTTTAATTGTTCGTTTAAATAGTACTCTCTTTGAGTTTTTTCCATTTGATTTTTAACTCTACCTCTAATTTTCTTTTCAACTGAAATAACGCTTGTTTCTTTGTCAACTAATTCAAATATTTTCTCCAATCTTTTCTTTAAATCAATAATCTCGAGAATTCCTTGTTTTTCAAAAATTTCCAAGTTTAAGTTAGACGCTATGTTATCTGCTATATGAGAAGGATCTTTTAGTTTTTTTATACTTTCAATCGCCTCGCTTAAATCTCTTTTATTAAGAACTGAAAGTTTTTCAAATTTTTTAACAATACTTTGAGCTAGAAGCAAATTTTCTTTACTCTTATCTTTTTCTTCAATAATTTCAACTTTACAACTTAAAAAAGAGTTTTCGCTTTTGTGAACTTCTAAAATTTTTACTCTATTTAAACCCTCTACTAAAACTTTTACTGTTCCATCGGGGAGTTTTAAGAGTTGTAAAACCTTGCTTATACAACCAAATGAATATATGTCTTTCGACTCCGGTTCATCTATTTCAGAATTTTTTTGTGCAACTAATATGACAGCTTTGTCAGTTTTCATTGCTTCTTGTAAAGCTTTAATTGATTTTTCTCTACCTACAAATAATGGTACCACCATTGAAGGAAAGATGACTATATCTCGAAGTGGCAATAAAGGTTTAGAATCTAATTTTTCCATATTACATTTATATGGTAAATATTAGATAAATATCAAGTAGATTTATTAGGCCACAGATGTTGATTGTTTTTTGCCATATGTAAGAATTGGATCGGATCCATTTTTAGCGGCTGATTTATCTATTGTTACTTTTATCACATTTTCAAGATCTGGTAGGTCAAACATTGTTTTAAGTAGTATGTTCTCAAGAATTGATCTAAGTCCTCTTGCACCAGTTTTTTTAGCTATAGCTTTTTTAGCAATTTCTTGAATCGCTTCTTCTTGAAACTCAAGCTCAACATTTTCAAACTCAAACAATCTTTTGTATTGTTTTACAAGTGAGTTTTTTGGCTCTTTTAATATTTTGATTAAAGATTTTTCATCTAAATCATTTAGTGTTGCTATAATCGGCATTCTTCCAATAAATTCTGGGATTAAACCATATTTAATTAAATCTTCTGGTTCTAGATTTTTCATTATATCTGAAAGCGAAAGCTCTTTTGAATTTCTTACTCTCGCACCAAAACCTATTGAGGCACCTTTTCCTCTACTATCAACAAGCTTATCTAAACCTGCGAATGCACCTCCACAAATAAATAAAATATTAGTTGTATCAACCTGCAAAAATTCTTGTTGAGGATGTTTTCTTCCTCCTTGTGGTGGTACGCTTGCTACAGTTCCTTCCATAATTTTTAGGAGAGCTTGTTGTACTCCTTCTCCAGAAACATCTCTTGTAATAGATGGATTTTCAGATTTTCTACTAATTTTATCAACTTCGTCGATGTAAACTATTCCTCTCTGAGCCTTCTCAACATTGTAATCTGCAGCTTGTAATAGTTTAAGAATTATATTTTCTACATCCTCACCAACATATCCGGCTTCGGTCAGTGTTGTTGCGTCTGCCATTGTAAAAGGAACATCAAGAATTCTAGCTAAAGTTTGGGCTAAAAGAGTTTTACCACATCCAGTTGGACCTACAAGTAAGATATTTGATTTAGAAAGTTCAATATCTTTATTATTTTTTGTTTCGTGATTTAATCTTTTGTAATGATTGTGAACAGCAACTGACAAAACTTCTTTTGCAAATTTTTGTCCAATTACATAATCATCTAAAACATTACAAATTTCTTTTGGTGAGGGAACGCCTTCTTGATGTTTAACTAAGGAACTCTTATTCTCTTCCTTTATAATATCCATACAAAGTTCTACGCACTCGTCACAGATAAACACTGTTGGACCTGCAATTAATTTTCTTACTTCATGTTGGCTTTTGCCGCAAAAAGAGCAATAAAGTATATTTTTATTATTTTTTTCACTCATAACGAATCAACATACTAATAATAGATGCTTGAATTAAACTTATCAAGTAGAAGTTGTGTACCCGGCTATATGTTGTGTGTTATTTTCTCTTTTCAACAACAGCATCGATTAATCCAAATTTTTTTGCATCTTCTGCTGTCATAAAATTATCACGTTCTAAAGAAGAGGCTATTTCTTCAACAGATTTTCCAGTGTGCTTAGAGTAAATTTTATTTAATCTATCTTTTAACATTAAAATTTCTTTAGCATGAATTTGGATGTCAGTAGCTTGACCTTGAAATCCGGCAGAAGGTTGGTGCACCATTATTCTGGAATTCGGAAGTGAAAATCTTTTTCCTTTTTCACCGGCTGCTAATAAAAAAGATCCCATTGAAGATGCTTGACCTATACATAACGTTGATACAGGAGAATTGATATATTGCATCGTATCATAAATACCTAGGCCTGCTGTTACTAATCCTCCTGGACTATTTATATAAAAACTTATTTCTTTTTTTGGGTTTTCAGACTCAAGAAAAAGTAACTGTGCAGTTACTAATGACGCGACGTTATCATTAACTGGCCCAACTAAAAAAACTATTCTCTCTTTTAAAAGCCTTGAGTAAATATCATAGGCTCTTTCTCCTTTACCAGTTTGTTCAACAACCATTGGTATGAGAGTGTTCATTTGTTCTTCGATTCGACTCATAGAATGTCTTATACAACTATTAGAAAGTTTTTACTATTTTTATATTTTTATTTATTTTTTACTTACTGATTTCTTTATTTTCGGTTTTTGTTCTTTTGTTGAAATTTTAGGTTTATTAAAATCAGATATGATTTTCTCAGCTTCTATAGTGCTTAAATTTTTTTCAACTAATTTAATTTTCGTTTTAATGAAGTCTATGATTTTTTCCTCATATAATCCACTCTTTAAGCTTTGAGTGGCGCTTGGATTTTTTTGATAATATTCAAAAATCATTTTTTCTTGACCGGGCATACTTTTAATTTGTTTTTGAATTTCATTTTTTATTTCACTTTCATCAACTTTAATTTTATTCTTTTCTCCTAATTCATTCATTATCAATCCAAGTTTAATTCTTGACTTTGCTAACTTTTCATTATTTTTTTTATGTTTTTCTTTGTCTTCTTTATTTAATTTATGAGTCATGTGCTCAAGCTCGTGGTTAAATAAATTCTCTGGAATCTCTAAATCATGATTTTTTTCAAGTTGATCAAGAATTTCTTTCTTGGTGATTAAATTTAAGGTTTGATTGTACTGAGCTGAAACTTGTTTTTCTATAACTCTATTTAAATCGATTAAATCTTTTACTCCTAGACGTTTAGCAAACTCATCATCAATTTTAGATTTTGTAGGTTTTTTTACGAAATTAATTTTACACTCAAAATTTGTTTTTTTATTTCTTAAATCTTTATTTGGATGGTTGCTTGGTAGATTTACCAGGACTTTTTTAATATCATTTTTTTTTGCACCAACTAGTTGATTATCAAAATTTTTTAAAAATAAGTCTTTACCTAATTCAATTTGAACTCCTTTTCCTTCACTACCCTCAAATTTTTCCCCATTTACAGTCGCTGAATAATCAAAAATAATTTGATCCCCAACCAAAGCTTTTTCATTATCATTTTTATTTTCATAAATTTTGTTATGGTCAGCTAATTCTTTTACTTTTTTATCTATCAAATTTTTTTCAACTTTTATATTGTATTTTGTTGCCTTAAAATTTTCTAATGACTTAAGCTTGATTTCTGGTAATGCATCAACTTGAAGTTCATAGTTTAAATCTTTTCCTTCACCAAAACTTTTTAAATCAATTTTAGGTTGACCAGCTACCCTGATTTTTTTTTCTTGGATGGCTTTAGTTGAGCTTTCTCTTAGAAGTATATCTATAACTTCACCATAAATTGCTTTACCGAATTGACTTTTAATTACAGACGGTGGGACTTTCCCTGGTCTAAAACCTTTAAGACTTACTTCAGATTGAACCTGTTTTAATCTTTCATCTAGTTTGCTTTGAATTGATTTTTTATCAATATTAACTGATAGTACTGTTCTCAAACCTTTTTTTGACTGAACTTGTATTTTCATAACTAATTGGTGGGCAAGAAGAGACTCGAACTCTTAAGCCTTGCGGCACTAGTTCCTAAGACTAGCGCGTATACCAATTCCGCCACTTGCCCAATTTTATTTAAAAAAAATTTAAACTTAAACATAATTATATTATTTTATTAATATTACCAGTAATTTTTTTTGTTTTTATATATCAATTCTATTTTTCAAAAAACTACTTATTCTACTATAAAATAAAAAATAAATTACTAATGTAATAAGAAACCAATAACGACAAAATATTCCATTATGATTAAAAAAAATAGCTGGTGATATAATTAATAGATAGCTTAAATTTATTAAAATTGAATTTATACTATTTAAGTTTTTAAAATTAAATCTAACTTTTAAATAATTATAAATCAACATATGTAGGTGTTTATTATCAGGTTTAAATGGAGATTGATTATTTAAAAGTTTTCTAAAAAAAGAGAAAAAAACTTCAAAAAAAAGATAAAAAAGTAGTATGCAAAAGAAAAATGATGATATTTCATTAACGTAATTATTAGTTTGAATGACGTTTAAAGCTGCTAGTGAGCCAAAAAGATATGCGCCACTATCCCCGAAAAAAATTTTTGCTTTTGGAAAATTAAATAATAAAAATGAAAATAATATAATTATTTGCGAAGCAATAATAAATGTAAGGTTTTCATTTTGATAATTTATATTGATTAAAAGTAGAATAAAATTAATTATAATCAAATGTATTGCTAATAAACCATTAAAGCCATCGATTAGATTTGCACCATTTATAATAAACAAAAAACAAAATAACAAAAATAATGTTGAAAATACTTTACTTTCTAACAAATTGCTTAAGAAAATAAAATCTACAGCTTCAATAGATAGTGAAAAAAATATTATTGAAATAATTAAAATAATTGACATTAGAAACAATCTTTTGTTTGGACTTATGTTAATTTTAAAATCATCGCCGAAACCTACTAAAAATAAACCTATGCTTATCGTTAGATAATCATAGGGTATTTCAAAAAAAAGAGTTTTGTAAATGATAAGCGATAAAATAAAGCAAATTATACCAGCTACCCCACCACTTCTAGGTATTGCTTCCTCATGAAATGATTGTGGTTTACTGTAATCAACATCAAGAAGTTTTGAATTAAAAAGTTTTGATGAATATTTTTGTATTATTAAAAAGATAAAAAATGAAATTAATGCGAAAAAAGATAAAAAACTTAATTCTGGTGATACCGTTTGCATTAATTTTTTTTTCCTTTGTTATTTTTTTTAACTATATAGATGCCAATTATTATTATAAACAAAGAGATGATGACTCTCCAAGTTATAATTTCATCTAATAAAAAATAACCAAAAAAAACTCCAAAAATGGGTATTAAATAAGCTACTTGAGTTTGAAAAACCAAGCCATTCACGGTCAATATTCTAAACCTAATAAGCCAAGCTAACCCAGTGGCAATAATTCCTAAATAAATTAATGACAAAGTCGACTCAAGACTTGGACTTGAATTCCATGGTTGCTCAAAAATTAGTGACAAAGGAATTAAAAAAATTAGTGACCATAATGTAGTTGATGTTGTAACATTCTCATTGCCTTTTTTTTTAATTCTAAGAGTAAGTAATCCGCCTATCGAATAAAAAGTAGAACCGAGTATCGTAACGAGGGCATAAAAATAATTATTTTCATTTAAAATTACTTTGTCTAAAAAAAGAAAAATAACACCAGAAAAACCTATTATAATTCCAATTGATTTAAAAAAAGAAATTTTTTCATCTTTTAAAAAGATGTGTGCTAGTATCGATCCGCTTAATGGAGTTGTGCTCATCAATATTGCGGCCAGGTAGCTATTAATCTTGCTAGTACCTATTGCAATTAAAATAAATGGAATTGTTATGTTGCAAAGTCCAATTAAAGAATAATCTTTCCAATTTTTTGAAAAAGCTTCAATTTTAATTTTTCTATAATAACAAATTAACAAAAGAGGAATGCTGGCAAAAAAAACTCTTACCATCGCAAGAGTAAAAGGCTCATAGGAATATGTTGCAATCTTTATATTAAAAAAAGAGGAACCCCAAATAAGACCGAGTAAAGTTAACAATAAAATATCAATTGTTTTCGCTTCTCTCATTTCAAGTCCAGATTGAATTATGTGAAATATGCATATCAGGTATATTCATATATTATACTATTGAAATAACTATATCTGCTATGTTTAATATGGTTTTTAATAAAACTAGTAAAGGAATTATTCATGAGTATTAAAGACGTCAACAAATTAATGAAAGATAAAGAGGTAGAATTTGTTGATCTAAGATTTACAGATCCTAAAGGTAAGCTTCAACACTTAACAATGGACGCTACTGTTGTAGATGAGGATATGTTAAATGAAGGTGTATTTTTTGATGGGTCTTCTATAGCTGGTTGGAAAGCGATTAATGAGTCTGATATGATATTAAAACCAGATTTATCTAGACCTATAATCGATCCATTTAATTCTCACGTAACACTAAATATATTTTGCGATGTTTTAGACGCTATTAAAAAAAATCCATACGAAAGAGACCCAAGAGGAACAGCAAAGAAAGCTGAGGAATATTTAAAAAAATCAGGAATCGGTGATAAAGCTTATTTTGGTCCTGAACCAGAATTTTTTGTGTTTGACGACGTAAGATTTAAAAATGACATGAATGAAACTAGTTTTAACATAGATAGTTCGGAAGGTCCTTACAACACAGGTAAAAAATATGAAAATGGTAATTTAGGACATCGCCCAGGAGTCAAAGGTGGTTATTTTCCTGTCCCTCCTGTGGATAGTTCGCAAGATATGCGAAGTGAATATTTGAAAGCTTTAAAAGATATGGGTGTAAAAGTTGAGAAACATCATCACGAAGTTGCTCCTAGTCAACATGAACTTGGTATGTATTTTGGGACATTAACTAATATGGCGGATAATGTTCAGTTGTATAAATATGCTGTTCAAATGGTAACTCACTCTTTCGGTAAAACCGCCACGTTTATGCCTAAACCTGTGAAGGGAGATAACGGATCTGGTATGCATTGTCACCAATCAATTTGGAAGGGTTCAACTCCTACCTTTATGGGTAATGAGTACTCTGGATTATCAAAAACTGCACTATATTACATAGGAGGAATTTTAAAACACGCAAAAGCAATTAATGCTTTTTCTAATGCTACCACAAATAGTTACAAAAGATTAATTCCTGGTTTTGAAGCACCTGTGCTTCTAGCATATTCTGCTAGAAATAGATCTGCTTCTTGTAGAATTCCAATAACAATGAGTAAAAAAGCTGCTAGATGTGAAGTAAGATTTCCTGACGCTTCAGGAAATCCATATTATACTTTTGCATCTATGTTAATGGCAGGAATTGATGGGATAAAGAATAAAATTGATCCGGGTAAATCTTTAGATAAAGATTTATATACTCTATCCGAGCAAGAAGTTAAAAAGATTCCAACAGTTTGTGGATCGCTGAGAGAGGCAATGGAGTCTTTAGATAAAGATAGAAAATTTTTGACAGCTGGCGGTGTTTTTACTGATGATCAAATTGACGCCTATATAGATTTAAAATTTCAAGAAATTTATAAATTCGAACATACTCCTCATCCAATTGAGTTTGAGATGTATTATAGTCAATAGTTTCAAACTTTAAAAGACTCTCCGCATCCACATCTCTCTGTCTCATTTGGATTGTTGAATACAAATTGAGAAGAAAACTTTTCTTTTTTGTAGTCCATTTCCGTTCCAAGAAGATAAATAATTGCTTTTGGGTCAATTAAAACTTTTACTCCTTTGTCCTCTACTACCTCCTCATCAGGTCTGATTTCTTTTGCGTACTCCATCATGTAACTCATGCCAGCACATCCACCAGAAGTTACACCCACTCTTACTCCAATTGTAGTTTTATCTGCGGTAGACATTATTTCTTTTATTCTAGAAGCTGCATTCTCAGTTAATTTTATAATTTGTTTGTTCATAAATTTAATTCAAGCTTAGCCGCTTCTGACATTTTTGTTTTATCCCAAGGTGGATCCCAAACTAATTTTAAATTCACGTCAGAAACACCTTCGATCTTTAAAATATTATTTTTTACACTTTTTGGCAAGCTTTCAGCAACTGGGCAATTAGGTGATGTGAGGGTCATATCAATATTGACTTTTTTATTAGGTAAAACCTCAATTTTATATATGAGTCCTAAGTCGTAAATATTTACCGGAATTTCAGGATCATATATTTTTTTTATTTCTTTAATTACTTCATCTCTAATATTATTCATTTAAACCTTTTCAGTATTAGCGTTAATTTTTTTTTCTTCTACTGCATGAATAAATGTATGCCATGCCAATGTTGCACACTTTACTCTCATAGGAAATTTTTTAACTCCTGATAATGACATCATTGAAATTTTTTCATTTTCTTTCAAGCTATTCACTTGAAATTTTGTACCGTCTTTTAACATTTTAAGAAAATCGTCCAAAATTTTTTTCGATAAATTAAACTCTTTACCTTTCAAAACTTCTGTCATAATTGATGCAGATGCAATGGATATTGCGCACCCTTCGCCCTCAAAAGAAATATCTTCAACTTTTTTGTCCTTATTCACTCTTAGATAGATATGGACTTTATCACCACACAACGGGTTGTGCCCTTTTGCTTCTTTGTTAAAATCTTCACAAATTTTTTTATTTCTAGGATTTTTTCCGTGATCTAGTATAATTTCCTGATAAAGTTCCTTTAAGTCCATTAGATATTGAAAACCTTTCTGCATTTTTTTATAGATGAGTCTAAAACATCAATGTCGTCTTTATCATTATATATACCTAAAGAAGCTCTAGCAGTGGCAGATACTCCAATTTTTTCATGTAAAATTTGACAACAATGATGACCAGCTCTTATTGCAACTCCATCTTCATCGAGGATTGTGGCAATATCGTGTGGGTGTATTCCCTTTATAGTAAAAGATAAGACCGAAGCTTTTTTTTCTGGATTGCCTATTAATTTTATAGAATTATTTTTTTTTAATTTTTCCAAAGCATAATTTAAAACTTGGTTTTCATGATCTAAGATCGTTTTAAACCCTATTGACTCAATAAATTTAACTGCTTCTCCCATCGCAACAACTTCAGCCGTTTGCATCGTTCCTGCTTCAAACTTTGTTGGTGTTTCTGCAAAAGTAATTGTTTCTTTTTTAACTTCGTCAATCATTCCGCCACCTCCTTGATAAGGCGGTAAAAGATCTAACCATTTCTTTTTTCCATAAAGTATCCCTAAACCGTTAGGTCCATACATTTTATGGCATGATATAACATAAAAATCACAACCGATTTTCTGCATATCTAATTTTAAATGTGGAGCACCCTGGGTTCCATCTATTAGAACAGGAATTTTTTTTGAGTTCGCTAAGTCGATGATTTCTTCCAGAGGACTAATTCCTCCCGTAACGTTTGAAATATGTGTAAGGGCAATCATTTTTGTTTTGTTGGTTATTAATTTTTTTATTTCATCAGTTTTTATTTCTAAATTTTCATTTAGCCTAGCGAACTTTATAACTGCCTTTTTTTTGTCTCTCAAATAATGCCAAGGAACATAGTTTGAATGGTGCTCAAGCTCAGTTAAAATTATTTCATCACCCTCTTTCATAAATTTATCACCATACGAACTTGCTACTAAATTGATTGACTCCGTTGCTCCTTTTGTAAAAATAATTTCCTCTCTATGTTTTGCGTTCAAAAAATTTTTTATAATATCTCTACTCTCTTCAAATCTGTTAGTAGCTGTTACTGCTAGAGAGTGAACGCTTCTTCCAACATTTGAGAATTCATTTTCGTAAAAGTGAGACAGTCTATTAATAACAGCTTTCGGTTTTTGCGAGGAGTTAGCGCTATCTAAGTAAACTAATGAATTTCCATTAATTTTTTTTTTAAAAATAGGAAATTGAGATTTGACTGATTTAATATTCATAAATTTGTTTTTCAAATTTTGATTTGATAAATCCTTTTACAGACTCGCTTCTTATTGTTTCAATTATTTCATTTAAAAAAGCATCTATTAATAAACTAGTAGACTCTTTTCTGTTCAAACCCCTAGTCATTAAATAGTATATTGCATCTTTATCTAAACTTCCTGAAGTGGAGCCATGTGTACATTTAACATCATCGGCATAAATCTCTAACTCAGGTTTTGAATTAAATTCTGAGTTATCATTTAAAATAATAGCTTTTCCAAGTTGATAAGCATTTGTTTTTTGAGCTATATCCTTTACAAATATTTTTCCTTGAAAGATGCCTTTGCTATTAAAACCTAATACATTTTTAACTTTTTGAAAGCTTTTACAATTTGGAAACAAATGATTAAACCTTGTTTTTATCTCTTGATGTTC
>CACHRU010000014.1 GCA_902582345.1 uncultured Pelagibacteraceae bacterium
AAAAAAATGATATGAAAATACTTGATATTTCTTCAGATGATGCAGATTTGGAGGATGTTTTTGTCCAATTAACAAAAAACTAGATTTAGTTTTGAAAAAAGGTATTATAATTATATGGAGATAATAAATAAATTAGAAAATTCAAAAATCATTAAACGAATATTTTTTGCATTAGTTGGAACTATTTTTTTAGCCATCTCTTCAAAAATTAAAATACCTTTTTACCCTGTCCCGATGACAATGCAGACCTTTATGGTATTAGTAATTGGAATCATATTTGGTTGGAAGCTAGGTGTTTTTACAATTTTATTGTATTTATTCGAGGGGATAATTGGTCTTCCTGTTTTTTCTGGATCACCAGAAAAAGGTATTGGCATTATTTATTTTACCGGACCAACGATGGGATACCTAATCGGATTTATTTTTGCAAGCTTTTTAGCTGGCTATTTCAATTATAATAAAAACTTTTTTCTAAATTTTTTAAAACTTATAATATCTGTAAGTATCATTTATATTTTAGGTTTGATTTGGCTTGGTATATTGATTGGTTGGGATAAACCGATATTTGAGTTGGGTGCAAAACCTTTTCTGTTAGCTGAATTATTCAAGATTTCTTTGATTACCTTATTATTGGCCTCGCTTAAAAAAGCTAAAAAATTTATCTAGGTGATCTTTTAGAGAGAATTCTTTGTAGTGTTCGTCTATGCATCTTTAATCTTCTAGCTGTTTCAGATACATTTCTATTGCATAATTCGAAAACTCTATGAATATGTTCCCATTTTACTCTATCAGCTGACATTGGGTTCTCAGGGGGGTTTGCTTTCGACTCAGGTGAGGCTAATAGAGCACTTTCTACATCATCAGCGTCTACTGGCTTAGCAATGTAGTCTATGGCCCCCGCTTTAACTGCTGCTACAGCTGTAGGTAGATTTCCGTACCCTGTTAACATGATAATTCTGCTGTCTTTTTTGTTCTTCTTTAACTCCTTAACTACATCTAAACCACTGCCATCATCAAGTCTAAGGTCAATTACAGCAAAATGTGGAGGATTCTGTTTTACTGATTGCACGCTTTCAGCCAATGTTTTAGCGCCTTTTACAACAAATCCTTTCTTTTCCATTGCTCTACATAAACGGCTCCTAAATGGATCGTCATCATCAACAATCAGCAATGATTTGTCCTCAAAATCGGAGATTTGAAGCTGTGGTAAGTTTTTATCTAATCCTCTCATGAAGTTATATATGTGTATTGATTTGAAAAAAACAAGGTTTTTTTTCTTTACATAAACAAAAAAAGACCTTAAAGGCAGACTTAAGAGGGGTTTTTTTAATAAAATTTTTTTTAAAACCTATTTGTGTAAATTAACGAGGACACAGAAAAGATGGAAAAATTTAGTAACGTTGACGAGATAATCAACATACTTAAACCAGTAAATCCTGTATACTGTATACGCCCGAAGAGTATAGAAAATTCGGTCAAATTTTTTAAAAACAATTTTCCAGGAAAGATCTTATACGCTGTTAAAACAAATCCTAATAAGACTGTCCTGAAACTTATTTCAAACAACGGTGTTGATAATTTTGATGTAGCTTCAATCGAAGAAATTAAGTTGATATCAAAGCTAAATACGAACGCAAAACTTTATTTTATGCATACGATTAAAGCGAGAGAAGATATTTCCGAAGCATATTTTAATTATTCCGTCAAAGATTTCGCATTAGATACTAAAGAAGAATTACAAAAGATTTTGGAGTCAACAAATTATGCCAAAGATTTAAATTTGTACATTAGAATAGCTATCTCTAATGAATTTGCTGAAATAGATCTGTCAAGAAAATTTGGTGCCCTTCCAAGTGAGGCGCTGGGATTAGTAAGGTTATGTAAACAGCATGGAAAAAAAATTGGTATTAGTTTCCACGTTGGTTCACAATGTATGCATAAAATATCCTTTTCAAAAGGTATAAAAGAAATCGGAAATATAATTAAAAAGACAAAGATAATACCTGATGTAATTAATGTTGGTGGAGGTTTCCCGTCAATTTATCCAGACTTAAAACCTGAGCCATTAGAAAATTACATGCATGAAATTAAGAAAAGTTTGAAAGAATTAAAATTATCTAAAATGCCAGAAATAATTTGTGAACCTGGTAGATCATTAGTCGCTGAAAGTGGTTCAAGTATAATTAAAGTAAACTTAAGAAAAAAAAATAGCCTTTATATTAATGACGGAACTTATGGGAGTTTATTCGATGCTGGGGTTCCAAATTTTATACTACCATCAAGAATGATTTCAAATGGAAGAATGCAATCAAAAAAATTGACAGCCTTTAATTTTTTTGGACCAACCTGTGATAGCTTAGATTTTATGAAGGGACCTTTCTTGCTTCCCAATAATATCAAAGAGGGCGATTATATTGAATTGGGTCAGCTAGGAGCTTATGGACTAACATTTAGAACAAAATTTAATGGTTTCTTTTCTGATAAAATTGTTGAGGTGGGTGATAAACCAATTATGTCACTTTATGACAGCTCAAGTAAATTAGATTACTTAGTAGCTTAATGAGTAAAAAAAACAGTCCAAAAATTGGACATAATAAAAATTCATTCCTTAGTACACCAGTAGAGCATGTCGACATCACATCATTTGATGCTAGAAAAATAATCGACTCTATGGAAAAAATGTCATTTACGTCACGTGATACTGCTAAAGCTTCAAAAATTTTTAACGAAATGTTATTAGATAAAGATTGCTCTATATTCCTCACTTTAGCTGGTTCAACCTCTGCAGCAGGATGTATGAACCTTTATTCAGATTTAATTAAATACAACATGATTGATGCCGTAGTAGCTACTGGAGCTTCAATAATTGACATGGATTTTTTTGAGGCTCTAGGATTTAAACATTATCAAGGTTCGCAATTTCAGGACGATGCCGAGCTTCGAAATAATTATATAGATCGAATATACGACACGTATATAGACGAAGAAGAGTTACAAAGATGTGATAAAACCATATGTGATATAGCTAATAGCTTGGAACCTAAAACTTACACATCTAGAGAGTTTATAAAAGAAATTGGTAAATATTTAAAAAAAAATGCCAAAAAGAAAAGTTCACTAATCGAAACGGCTTATGATAATGATGTTCCAATATTTTGCCCAGCTTTTACTGACAGCTCAGCTGGATTTGGTTTGGTAATGCATCAAGAGCAAAACCCAAAGAAACACATTACAATAGACTCAATAAGAGAATTCAGAGAATTGACTGAAATTAAACTCAAATCAAAGCAGTCAGGTTTATTGATGATTGGTGGAGGTGTACCAAAAAACTTTGTACAAGATACTGTTGTATGTGCTGAACTACTGGGGAAAAAAGTAGATATGCATAAATATGCAATCCAAATCACTGTTGCAGATGCAAGAGATGGGGCTTGTAGTAGTTCGACTTTAAAGGAGGCAAGTTCGTGGGGGAAAGTTGATCTAGCGAAAGAACAGATGGTTTTTGCAGAGGCTACAAGTGTTATACCTTTAATTGCAAGTGACGCATATCATAGAGGAAACTGGAAAAATAGAGAAAAAAGAAAGTACCAAAGATTATTTTAATAAAATGGTAAAAACTAGAATAGCATTATTACAGATGAAAATGACATCTGACCGGAAAAAAAATTTAAAATCTGCAATAAGAAAAATTAAAGAAGCTAGCAAAAAAAAAGCAAAAGTTGTATGTTTGCCAGAATTGTTTTTATCAAATTATTTTTGTCAGCAGGAAAAACATTCAAATTTTAATTTAGCAGAAAGAATACCAGGAAAAACGACTGATATTTTGTGTTCTTTAGCTAAGGAACTAAAAATAATAATAATTGCATCTATTTTTGAAAAAAAAACATCAGGGATTTACCACAACAGTTGTGTATTAATTAATGAAAAAGGTAAATTAACCGGCAAGTATAGAAAAATGCATATACCTGATGATCCTCAGTATTATGAAAAATTCTATTTTACGCCAGGTGATCTTGGATTTAAATCATTCAAAACAACTCAGGGAAACATAGGCACTTTAATTTGTTGGGATCAATGGTTTCCCGAAGCAGCAAGACTAACATCCTTAAAAGGTGCTGAGATACTTTTTTATCCTACGGCCATAGGTTGGCATCCAAAAGAAAAAAAAAGGTTTGGAAAGTCTCAACTTGACTCTTGGAAATCAGTTCAAAGATCTCATGCGATAGCAAATGGTGTATATGTAGCTGCGGTTAACAGGGTTGGTGTTGAGAAGCAAGGATCTAAAAAATTAGAGTTTTGGGGAAATACTATTGTTTTTGATCCTAGTGGAAATACCATTGCTAGTGCTAAACTAGGAGAAAAAACTGTTATTTGTGACATTGATTTTAAAAAAGTTGAAAATGTTAGACGACACTGGCCTTTCTTTAGAGACAGAAGAATTGATTATTACAAAGGAATATTAAATAACCCAAAAGATGCTTAAAAAGCTTAATAGGGGCATTTACAGGATGCCTGCTGAGTGGGAAGCTCAAAAGTCTACATGGATAGCGTGGCCTCATAATGATAAGGATTGGCCAGGTAAATTTGAGGAAATACCCTTTATTTTTGCAAAAATAATTGCCGAGTTATCAAAGGTTCAGTTGGTAAACGTTTTAGTAAAAAACGATGCTGAAAAAGTAAATGCAATTTTCTTTTTAAATATTCTTGAAGGTAAAATAAAAAATATTAGGTTTATAATTTGTAAAACAGATAGAGCGTGGACAAGAGATTTTTTACCAATATCAATAAAAAACAGCAGAAATAAAAGTTTACTATCAAATTGGGAGTTTAATGCATGGGCAAAGTATAAAAACTTCGAAAATGATAACAATGCATATAAGAAAGTTCAAAAATTTACAAAAAAAAAAATTTTAGACCCAAAATATAAAAGCAAAAAGGTTGTTCTTGAAGGTGGGTCAATTGATGTAAATGGCTTCGGATACCTTTTAACTACTAAACAATGCTTGTTAAGTAAAATTCAACAAAGAAATAAAGGCTTTAATAAATTTGACTATCATAAAATATTTAATAAATTTTTTGGAATAAAAAAAATAATTTGGTTAAATAAGGGTATTTTTGGAGATGATACTCACGGTCATATAGATGATATTGCAAGATTTGTGGGAAAAAATAAAATATTTGTTGCAAAAGAAAGTAACAGTAAAGAGAAAAATTTCAAAAATTTAAAAGAAAATTGGGAAATATTGAAAAAGTTTAAAGTTGAAAATGATCGTAAATTAAAGATTGTGGGTTTGCCAATGCCAAAACCTAAATTTATTGATGGTGTAAGGGTGCCAGCAAGTTATTTAAATTTTTACATTGCAAATAAAATAGTTTTAGTTCCAATTTTTAATGACCCAAAAGATAAAATTATTTTAAAAATATTTAAAAAACACTTTAAAAATAGAAAAATTGTACCTATAGATTGTTCAATATTAGTTTGGGGTTTCGGTACAATTCATTGTATAACTCAGCAAGAGCCAAGATAATTTATTTTTAATTAGTTAAAGTAGTTATTCTCCAAGTTATTGTTACACAAGCACCATTCATTATATTTCCATTAGAAAATTCTAATTTTGCGCCAGTTCTTTCTAATAGAGTTTTTCCTAAAAATGTTCCTAAACCTGTTCCTGATTTTTTACTTGTTCGCTTAGATTTGGATTTAATGTAAGGCTCACCTATCATTTCGATTATATCTTCTGGAAAACCGGGTCCATCATCAGATATATTGATAACTGCTTTTTTTTTATCACTTTTGATACCTATTTTTATTGCAGATTTTCCAAATTTTACAGCATTCCCAATAAAATTCCTTAATCCATAAATGATTTCAGGTGACCTTTGAAAATTAAATTTATTATTATCGCCGTCCGAAATAAGATTGATTTGCTTTGATGAATTTTCTTTGAAATTAATGATAATCTCATCTAATAAATTTTCAAAATTAGTTTTACTAAAAAATTGGTCTTCTTTGATTTGTTTTTTTGAAATTTTTTTTAATATTTCACTACATCTTTTTGTTTGGTCAATAAGGAGGTCGATATCTTTAGAATAATCTTTGTTTTCACCTATGTCTTTTTTAAGCTCCCTCGCAACAACGCTAATTGTTGCTAAAGGCGTTCCTAGAGAATGAGCTGCAGCAGCCGCTTGTCCACCTAAGGACTCGAGCTCATATTCTTTTGCGATTACTGCTTGAAGTTGATTTACTGCATCAGATCTTCTTTTAGACTCACCGGCAAATCTTATACCAAAATAACTTAAAAAAACTAAACCAATAATTATAGCTATAAAATATCCGATTAAATATAATTTTGGGAATGTATAGTTAAGTTCGTGTATTCCTGGTAATGGATAATGAAATATCAATAACAAAAATAAAGAGATAATAGTTAATATTCCTAAAATAATTGTTGTTCCCATACTTAAAAATGTTGAAGATACTATTGCTGGAATTATAAGTAGAATTGAAAAGGGATTAGATATTCCTCCAGTGAAGTATAAAAGTAAAGAAAGTTGGAATAAATCGTAAATTAGAAATAAACTAGCATAAAAATCTTTAACCTGTATCGATTTAATTCCAAATTGTAGAAATAAATTTGTTGTTAAACCTATAAAAATAACAATGTGAGAGGCAACTATAGGAAAGTCTAGATCTAAAAAAAAATAAACTAAATTTATTGCGGTAAACTGGCCTGTAATTGCAATCCACCTCAATATAACTAAAGTTTTTCTATCAAGATTTAAATTTTCTCCTAGACGAAAAATTGTTGATAAATTCATCTAGTTAAATATCTAAATTTTCTACATCTAAAGCATTACTTGTTATAAATTCTTTTCTAGGTGCCACTTCATCACCCATCAAAACTTGTATCATTTTTTGATCGTCTTTAGATTTTTCTT
>CACHRU010000015.1 GCA_902582345.1 uncultured Pelagibacteraceae bacterium
AATAAAAAAAAAGGATTTAGATGGAAAAAAAGAATAAAACTTTAAGTCTTAATTTTGGTCCACAACATCCTGCTGCTCATGGGGTTCTTAGACTTATTTTGCAGTTAGATGGAGAAGTTGTTGAGAAAGCTGATCCACATATTGGTTTGTTACATAGAGGGACTGAAAAACTTATAGAACACAAGACATACACCCAAGCTTTACCATATTTTGATAGACTAGATTATGTAGCTCCAATGAATCAAGAACACGCTTTTGCTTTAGCAACAGAAAAATTATTAAATATTGAAATACCAATCCGAGCTAAATACATAAGGGTGATGTTTTGTGAAATAGGAAGAATATTAAGTCATATTTTAAACATCACAACACAAGCGCTCGACGTAGGTGCATTAACACCATCTTTATGGGGATTCGAGGAGAGAGAAACATTGATGACTTTCTATGAACGTGCCTCAGGCTCAAGATTACACGCAAATTATTTTAGAACAGGGGGCGTACACCAAGATCTTCCCACAAAGCTAATTGATGATATTTCAAAATTTTGTGAGAGTTTTCCAAATATTATTAATGATTTAGAGGAACTTCTTACTGATAACAGAATATTTAAGCAAAGAAATGTTGAAATTGGTATTGTATCAAAACAAGATGCTTTAGACTACAGTTTTTCTGGAGTCATGCTTAGAGGTTCAGGTGTCGCTTGGGACTTAAGAAAATCTCAACCTTACGAATGTTATAAAGATTTAGATTTTAACATTCCAGTAGGAAAGAATGGTGATTGTTATGACCGTTACTTGTGTAGAGTTGAGGAGATGAGGGAGAGCGTAAAAATAATAAAACAGTGTATTAATAAACTTCCTAAAGGTCCTGTTAAATCTGTTGATAATAAAATTTCTCCTCCAAAAAGAGAAGATCTTAAACAATCTATGGAAGCACTGATACATCATTTTAAATTATTTACTGAAGGTTTCAGAGTAACAAAGGGAGATGTATATACCGCGGTAGAAGCTCCTAAAGGTGAATTTGGTGTCTATTTGATTTCTGATGGGAGTCATAAACCTTATAGATGTAAAATCAGAGCACCAGGCTTTTCACACTTACAAGCTATGGACTATTTAATAAAAGGTCACATGCTAGCTGATGTTCCAGCAGTTTTAGGTTCATTAGATATTGTTTTTGGTGAGGTAGATAGATGAGTATAAAAAAAATTCATTCTGATCAGCCAAAAAACTTTAAATTTACAGATGAAAATTTGTTAGTAGCTGAGGAAATTTTAAAAAAATATCCAAAAACTAATAAAAAAAGTGCTTTAATGCCTTTTCTTTACTTAGCTCAAAAACAAAATCAGAACTGGATACCGCTAGCTGCGATGAAATACATAGCAAAATATTTATCTATTCCATACATTAGCGTGTATGAGGTTGCTACATTTTATTCGATGTATAATTTATCACCTGTAGGAAAATATTTTGTGCAAGTTTGTACGACTAGCCCGTGTCTATTAAGAGGTGCAGATAAAATAGTAAAAATCTGTAAAGAAAAAATTTCTCCAAATGAAAGTGAGCTTTCTAAAGATTCAAATTGCTCATGGGTAGAAGTAGAATGTTTAGGAGCATGTGTTAATGCTCCAATGATGCAAATTAATGAAGATTACTATGAAGACCTCAATGAAACAAATACAATTAAAATAATAGACTCAATTATAAAAAATAAACCACTTAAGCCCGGTTCTTATAGAGGTAGAAAAAACACTTCACCAGAAAAACTAAAAAATTTAATTCAAGAGGAAAAGAATGCTTAAACAATCTGATAAAATATTTACTAATTTATATAATGATTTTGGATGGGAAATAGACAGCGCTCTGAAAAGAGATGATTGGAAAAATACTAAAGACATAATTTCTAAGGGAAAAGAATACTTAATTAGTGAGATCAAGAATTCTGAGCTGAGGGGAAGAGGTGGAGCAGGTTTTTCTACAGGATTAAAATGGTCTTTCGCGCCAAAAGAGCTAGGATCAAGACCGCACTATTTGGTTATAAACGCTGATGAGTCTGAACCTGGAACTTGTAAAGATAGGGACATATTAAGGTTTGAACCACAGAAACTTATAGAAGGATCTTTAATCGCCGGTTACGCAGTTGGAGCTCACGTTTGCTATATTTATATTCGTGGTGAGTATTTTAATGAAGGACAAAGACTTCAAGAAGCTATTAATCAAGCATATGAAAAAAAATTCTTAGGCAAGAATGCTTGCGGAACTGGTTGGGATTTCGATATTCACATTCATTACGGTGCCGGAGCTTATATTTGCGGTGAAGAGACTGCTTTATTGGAAAGTATAGAGGGAAATAAAGGTCAACCTAGGTTAAAACCCCCTTTTCCTGCTCTAGTAGGTCTATATGGTTGTCCAACAATAGTGAACAACGTTGAAACCATTGCAGTGGTACCTACTATTTTAAGAAGGGGTTCAAAATGGTTTTCTTCTCTCGGTAAGCCAAAAAATACTGGAACAAAAATTTTCTGTATATCGGGAAATGTGAATTCACCATGTAATGTAGAGGAGGAGATGGGAATTCCACTTAAAGAATTAATAGAAAAGCACGCTGGCGGAGTTATAGGAGGTTGGGAAAATTTACAAGCGGTGATACCTGGTGGATCATCAATGCCATTGTTGCCTAAAAAAGTTTGTGACACAATAACAATGGATTTTGATAGCTTAATAGAAAATAAAAGTGGACTAGGAACTGCAGGTGTAATTGTTATTAATAAGGATCAGGACATAGTTGCCTGCATGGCAAGAATAGCTAGATTCTATAAGCACGAAAGTTGTGGTCAATGCACTCCTTGTAGAGAGGGAGCTGGCTGGATGTGGAGGATTTTAGAGAGAACAGTTAAAAGGGAGGCCACTCTGAGCGATATTGACTTGCTAGAAGATGTAACAAAACAAATCGAAGGACATACAATTTGTGCTTTTGGAGAAGGATCTGCCTGGCCAGTTCAAGGTTTACTCAGACATTTTAGAAAAGATATAGAAAAAAGATGCTCAGGTGAACCTATTGTTAAGAAAAAAAGAGATATTCCTTATTTGGTAGATCAACATTTATTGGAGAAAAAAAATGCCTAAAATTACAATTAACGGTAAAGAAATAGAATTTCAAAAAGGTATGACTATACTTCAAGCTTGTGATCTAGCGGATGTCGAAATTCCAAGATTTTGTTACCACGAAAAACTTTCAATAGCAGGAAATTGCCGAATGTGCTTAGTTGAAATGGAAAAATCTGCAAAACCTGTTGCATCTTGTGCGATGCCAGCGGCTGAGGGGATGATTATTAAGACAAACACTGAGTTTGTAGAGAAAGCTAGAAAAGGAGTTATGGAATTTTTGTTAGCAAACCATCCTCTTGATTGTCCAGTATGTGATCAAGGAGGAGAGTGTGATCTTCAGGATCAATCTTTATATTATGGAGTAGATAAATCAAGATTCTCAGAAAATAAAAGAGATGTAAAAGATAAATACATGGGACCACTTATTAAAACTCAAATGACAAGATGTATTCATTGCACCAGGTGCGTGAGATTTGCAACTGAAGTAGCAGGCGTACCAGAAATTGGAGCTATTGGCAGAGGTGAGAATATGGAGATCACAACTTATTTAGAAAATTCAATGAAATCAGAGCTTTCGGCTAATGTAATTGATTTATGTCCTGTTGGTGCACTTACTTCTAAACCATACGCGTTCGAAGCTAGACCGTGGGAGCTAAAAAAAACCGAGAGTATAGATGTGATGGACGCTGTTGGCTCAAATATAAGAGTTGATACGTACGGATGGGAAGTAAAAAGAATTTTACCACGAATAAATGAAGATATTAATGAGGAATGGATATCAGACAAAACAAGGTATGCTTGTGATGGACTACTAAAACAAAGACTCGATGTCCCTTATATTAAAAAGGGAAATAAATTAGAAAAATCAAATTGGGATGAAGCTATAAAACTAATAAGTGAAAAAATTAAAAAGCTCGAACCTTCAGAGGTAGCTGGTCATATTGGAGATATGTGCAGTATCGAAACAATTTATGCCTTTAGAAGATTTTTTGAAAATTTGAAATCAACCAATTTAGAGATAAGAGAGAAGAAATTTTTTATCAATCCTCAAGAAAAATTAAATTACTTGTTTAACTCATCGATTGTTGGAATTGAAAAATCTGACCTAATTTTACTAATAGGTTGTAATCCAAGGCATGAAGCAACAATGGTAAACGCGAGGATAAGGAAAGCTTTTGTTAAAAATAAAGTCCCAATTTATTCAATTGGTAATCCTGGCGATTTGACTTACGAGTATAAGATAGCCGGTGACAGATCCGAAGATATTAAGAATATTTTTGAGGAAAAAAACGAAATAAGTAAAATATTAAAAAAAGCAAAAAAACCAATGGTAATTATTGGCGAGTCAGCTCTCGAAACTAAAAGTGGTGGATTTATATTTGAAGGATTTAAAGAATTTTTAAATAACAATGGATTTATTAATGAAAAATGGAACGCGCTTAATGTTTTAATACAAAATGCCTCGACAGTCGGTGGATTGGATATTTGTAGTTCATTTTTTGAAATACAAGATAATTTTTCTTTTTTTGACAAATTAGAAAATAAAAAATTTAAGTTTCTATACCTACTTGGTTCGGATAATTTGAACATAAAAAAAGAAAATGAATTTATTGTTTATCAAGGAAGTCACGGAGACAGAGGAGCAGAAATTGCCGATATAATTTTACCTGGTGCGGCTTATACAGAACAAAACGGTTTATTTTCTAATCTTGAAGGAAGAGTTCAAGAGTGTAGAAAAGCATCTTACCCAGCAGGAGATGCCAAAGAAGATTGGAAAATTTTAAGCTTAATTTCTGAAAAAATAGATAATAAAAAACTTTTCAAAAGCTTTGAAGTTTTAAGGAATGAAGCAATAAAAGAAATAAAAAATTTTTCTCAGATTAATCAATTACCGGATTTTAAAAAAAGCAACAGTAAAAAAATACAATTTAGTTACACACCAGAAAAAATTGATATAAAAAAATTAGATTATTATTACTCAAATTCAATTTGCAGATCCTCAAAAACTATGAGTGATTGCAGATTAAACAATAAGTCATTTTTAAAAGACGGTACGAATAATTAAATTATGGAATACTTAAATATTTTTTTTCAGGAAATTTACAAAATAATTTTTTTAGTAATACCTGTTTTAGTATCCGTAGCAATGATTGTTTGGCTAGACAGAAGAGTTTGGGGTTTAATTCAAAAAAGAAGAGGCCCAAATGTGGTTGGTCCTTTTGGTTTATTTCAATCTTTAGCAGATGCATTAAAATTTATTTTTAAGGAAATTATAATTCCAGCAAGTGCGAATAAGGTAATTTTTATTTTGGCCCCAATCGTCACAATGACACTAGCACTGGTTGCTTGGGCAGTAATTCCCATGAGTGAAAATTTTGTCTTGGCCGATATAAATGTAGGAATATTATATCTTTTTGCAATTTCATCCCTAGGAGTTTATGGAATTATTATGGGTGGCTGGGCTTCAAACTCAAAATACCCTTTTCTAGGTGCAATAAGATCTGCAGCTCAAATGGTTTCATATGAAGTTTCGATAGGAATAATAATTATAAATGTGCTGCTTTGTGTTGGTTCATTAAATTTGAAAGATATAGTTTTAGCTCAAACAAATATTTGGTTTGTTTTTCCATTATTTCCTATGTTTGTGATTTTTTTTATTTCAGCGCTAGCTGAAACTAATAGACCTCCATTTGATCTCCCTGAGGCAG
>CACHRU010000016.1 GCA_902582345.1 uncultured Pelagibacteraceae bacterium
TTCAGCTCCTTTATTTTACAGGGGGTTTCCTAAATCTTGTTGTACGTCAACTAATCACATTGTCTGTCATGGTATACCTCAAAATAAGATTTTAAATGATGGTGATATTTTAAACGTCGATGTAACTGCACTTAAAGATGGTTGGCATGGAGATACAAGTAGAATGTTTACAGTTGGTGAAATCTCAGTCAAAGCAAAAAAACTTATCGATGTAACTTATAATGCTATGATGAAAGGTATAAAGATTTTGAATTCTAACATAACTTTAGGGGATTTAGGTTACGAAATTCAAAACTTTGTAGAGAAAGAGGGATTTTCAGTTGTTAGAGATTTTTGTGGCCATGGAATTGGAACTTCATTTCATTTGGAACCAAACATTTTGCATTATGGAAAAAAGGGAGACGGGAACAAATTAAAACCAGGTATGATATTTACTGTTGAACCAATGATAAATGAGGGGGGGTATGAAACAAAAACTCTCAATGATGGTTGGACAGCGGTTACAAAAGATAAAAAACTATCAGCACAATTTGAACACACTGTTGGTATAACAAAAGATGGATATGAAATTTTTACCCGATCAAAAAAAGGGTTAAATTTTCCTCCATATAAATTATGATTGAAAGATATTCTAGGAAAGAGTTAAAAAAGATTTGGAGCGAAGAAAATAAATATAAATTGTGGCTTGAGATCGAATTGGCAGCTGCCGAAGCCATGGAAAAAATAAATATCATACCAAAAGGAAAAGTTAAAAAAATTAAATCAAAAGCAAAAATAAACGTTAAAAGGATTTTGCAGATCGAAAAGAAGGTAAAGCATGATGTAATTGCTTTTCTGACATCTATAAATGAAAAAGTTGGAAACGATGGTAGATTTTTACATCAAGGAATGACATCTTCTGATGTCTTAGATACTAGCTTTAATTTACAATTACGTTCAGCGGGTGAAATTATTCTTAAAGATATAAATAATTTATTAAAATCGATAAAATCTCAAGCAATTAAACATAAATATTCTTTATGTATTGGAAGAAGTCATGGAATTCATGCTGAACCTATAACTTTTGGATTAAAACTAGCTTCGTATTACCAAGAGTTTAAAAGAAATAGAGATAGAATGGTAAACGCAGTAAATGAGATTTCAACTTGTGCAATTTCAGGTGCAGTTGGTACTTTTGCAAATATTGATCCAAGAATTGAAAGATATGTTGCTAAAAAACTTAATTTAAAAGTTGAACCTATTTCTACTCAAATTATTCCTAGAGATAGGCATGCTTCCTTTTTTTCAACTTTGGGAATAATTGCAAGTTCAATAGAAAGATTTGCTACAGAGATAAGGCATCTTCAAAGAACAGAGGTTTTAGAAGTTGAGGAATTTTTTGGAAAAAAACAGAAGGGTTCATCAGCTATGCCTCATAAAAAAAATCCCATTCTTAGTGAAAACTTAACTGGTCTTGCTAGATTAATTAGATCTTCTGTAATACCCGCTCTTGAAAATATAAGTTTGTGGCATGAAAGGGATATTTCACATTCAGCAGTTGAGAGAAACATAGGGCCTGACTCCACTACAGCATTAGATTTTGCATTGGTAAGACTAAACGATGTCGTTAAAAATTTAAATATTTACCCTAAGAATATGCTTAAAAATATGAACATTACTAAAGGTTTATTTTTTTCTCAAAGAGTTTTACTAGAACTCACATCTTCAGGATTCTCTAGAGAGAAAGCATATTCAATAGTTCAAAAAAGAGCAATGCAATCATGGAATAGCAAATCATCGTTTTATGAAATCATTATAAATGACCCACAAATCAATAAAAAAATACCTGTTAATAAACTGAAAAAGCTCTTTGATTTTAGTTATCATACCAAGAGAATTAATATAATTTTCAATAGAAGTTTAAAAAATTAAATTCTATGAATAAGGGTAAAAAACTATATGAAGGCAAAGCCAAAATCATTTATGAAACAAATGAACAAGGCTTAGTAATTCAACATTTTAAAGACGATGCAACTGCATTTAATAATTTAAAAAAAGCTAGTGTAGAAGGCAAAGGTGTATTAAACAATAGAATTTCTGAACATATCCTCACTAGTCTATCTCAATGTGGTATTAAAACTCATTTAATAAAAAGACTAAATATGAGGGAGCAACTTATTAAACATGCTGAAATTCTGCCAATAGAATTCATTGTCAGAAATATTGCTACTGGCTCTTTGTCAAAAAGATTGGGTATTGCAGATGGGACTGTGCTTGAAAAACCTTTATTTGAATATTGTTATAAAAAAGATGAACTTGGTGATCCCTTAATAGCAAAAGAGCATATCTTCGCTTTTGGATGGGCAAAAGAGGACGAAATAAACGAAATTGATAAAATGACCTTTAGAATAAATGATTTGCTACAAGGTATTTTTAGAGGAGTTGGAATTAAGTTAGTTGATTTTAAATTAGAGTATGGAAAAGTTTGGAATAAGGAAAAAAATAAACACGAAATTGTGCTTGCAGATGAGATAAGTCCTGATACTTGTCGACTATGGGATGTAAAAAGCGAAAAAAAATTAGACAAAGATCGTTTTAGGAAAGATCTAGGTAATATAGTTCAAGCCTACCAAGAGGTAGCAAGAAGATTAGGTATAATGCCAGAGGAAACTAACATAAGCGAAGTTAAATTTGGAAAAGCAACATCCCTAAAATTCAATAAAAAAAGATAAATTGAAATTTTCAGTTACAGTTACTTTGAAAAAAGATGTACTTGATCCTCAAGGGAAAGTTGTGGAACAGACATTAAAAAATATGGGAATGAGCGCGCTAAAGGGAATAAGACAAGGTAAATATTTCATAATTGAAATAAATGAAAAAGACGATGTAAAAGCAAAAGCAGAGGTTAACTCGATGTGTAAAAAGCTTTTGGTTAACACTATTATAGAAGACTTTGAAATACTCAAATTATAAATGAATTCTTCAGTAATCGTTTTTCCAGGTTCTAATTGTGATCGTGATATTGCGCGTGCTTTAGAAAAATCAAATTTCAGAAATAAAATGGTTTGGCACAAGGATAATGAGTTACCAAAATCAGATTTGGTTGTTATACCTGGGGGCTTTTCTTATGGTGATTACTTGAGATCAGGAGCAATAGCAGCTAAATCTAATATTCTGCACGAAGTAATAAAAGCTGCAAAAAAGGGTTGTCTTATTTTGGGTATATGTAACGGTTTCCAGATTTTAATTGAAGCAGGATTATTACAAGGTGCTTTATTAAGAAATCAAAACTTAAAATTTCTCTCGAAAGATGTGTGTTTAAAGGTTGTTAATAATAAAAATAAATTTTGTAATAAATATAAAAAAAATGAATTAATAAAATTAAATATTGCACATAATGAAGGGAATTTTTTTACCGATGAAAGACATCTTAAAATTTTAGAGGACAAAGATTTAATAGCTTTTAAATATTGTAACACAAACGGTGATATAGACAAAGACTCTAATCCTAATGGGTCTATAAATAATATAGCGGGTATTCTTAATGATGAAAAGAATATTTTGGGTATGATGCCTCATCCAGAAAGAATGGTAGACTCGATTATTTCAAACCAGGATGGAATAAAACTTTTTAATAGTTTGCTTAATTAATGAAAATATCAAAAAAAATTGTAGAGAAACATGGTTTAAATGATGAGGAATTTAAAAAAATTAAAGAACTTTTAAGTAGAGAACCAAATCTTTTAGAGTTAGGAATTTTTTCAGCAATGTGGAATGAGCATTGTTCTTATAAATCATCAAAAACTCATTTAAAAACTTTACCTGTTAAAAATAAATACGTAATTCAAGGACCGGGAGAAAATGCTGGTGTTATAGATATAGGTGATAATGATGCTATTATTTTTAAAATTGAAAGTCATAATCATCCTTCATTTATAGAGCCGTATCAAGGTGCTGCAACTGGCGTTGGAGGTATATTGAGAGATGTTTTTACAATGGGTGCTAGACCAATAGCTTTGTTAAACTCTATTCATTTTGGTGATATTAAAAATAAAAAAACAAAAACGCTTTTGAATGGTGTTGTTTCTGGGATAGGAGGATATGGTAATTGTGTAGGCATACCAACAGTTGCTGGGGAAACAAAATTTAACAAAACATATAATGAAAATATTCTAGTTAATGCAATGGCTGTAGGTCTCGCCAAAAAAGATAAAATATTTTACTCTAAAGCAAAAGGTTTAAATAAATCCGTTGTTTATGTTGGATCAAAAACCGGAAGAGATGGAATACATGGTGCCTCTATGGCCTCAGCAGAATTTGATGAAAATTCTGAAGAAAAAAAACCAACGGTTCAAGTTGGCGATCCTTTTACTGAAAAATTATTAATGGAGGCGTGTTTAGAACTTATGAAAGATAATTCAATTATTTCAATTCAAGATATGGGTGCTGCAGGATTAACTTCTTCGAGTGTTGAGATGGCTTTTAAAGGTGATTTAGGTTTAGAGTTAAATTTAGATAAAGTTCCCTGTAGAGAAGAAAATATGACACCCTACGAGATGATGTTATCAGAAAGTCAAGAACGGATGCTAATAATATTAGAAGACGACAAAGAGGAAAAAGCAAAAGAAATTTTTAAAAAGTGGGATTTAGATTTTGTAATTAT
>CACHRU010000017.1 GCA_902582345.1 uncultured Pelagibacteraceae bacterium
ATATGAAGGAGAATTTTTTTTCATTTTTTTATCTTCTTTTTTATTTGAAGTTTTTAAAATATGTTTTTCTAATTCTTTTTCATCTTTAATATAAATACTTTTTGTACCATTAGTAACTTTAAATAAAGGGGGTTGAGCTAAATATAAATGACCTTTCTCGATTAATTGATTAAATGGATAATTGTTAAAAAAAGTTAATAATAAAGTTCTTATATGTGATCCATCTACATCAGCATCGGTCATTATTATAATCTTATCGTATCTTAAATTTTCAATATTAAAATCTTTTGATCCTGTTCCTAATGCATTTATTAGTGTTACAATTTCATTAGAAGACATCATTTTTGCTAAAGCTTTATTATGATGATCATCTTTGGTGCCATTTATTTTCTTAGAATTACCATTTACAAAAGTGTTTAAAATTTTGCCTCTTAAAGGTAAAACAGCTTGAAACTCTCTAACCCTACCTTGTTTTGCTGAACCACCTGCTGAGTCTCCCTCAACTATAAAAAGCTCTGTTCCTTCCCTTTTTTGTATTTGACAGTCCGCAAGTTTCCCCGGCAACCCTGAGAGTTCAAAGGCTCCTTTTCTTCTAACATTATCTCTGGCTTTACGAGCAACATCTCTAGCTATTGCTGCTTGAGTGATTTTTTCTAAAACGCTTCTGGTTACAGAAGGGTTTTGATCAAACCATGTGGATACTTTATCGTTTATAATGCTCTCAACTATTAATCTGATTTCTGAAGAAACTAGTTTGTCTTTTGTTTGAGATGAAAATTTTGGATCTGGCATTTTAACAGATAAAACAGCAGTCAGTCCCTCTTTAATATCCTCACCAGATAGTGAGATTTTATTTTTTTTGTTAATTTTATCTGTTGCGTATTTATTAATAATTCTTGTTAAAGCACTTCTAAATCCTAATAAATGTGTCCCACCATCTTTTTGAGGTATATTATTTGTAAATGGAAGTACATCCTCTGAATATCCAGCATTCCATTCAAAAGAACATTCGACATTTACGTTTCCTTTTGATGCACTAATATAGACTGGTTTCTTGAAAACCTCCTTCTCATTTTTGTTATTAAAAATAGGTTTTTTTTTGTTTAAGTGTTTTACAAACTCCAAAATTCCACCATCATACTTATGATTATGTTCTTTCAATTTTGATCCAGTATCATCTCTCAAAACTATGTTTACCCCCTTATTTAAAAAAGCAAGCTCCCTAATTCTTTTATCTATTATTGAAGAGCTAAATTTTATTGAGGAA
Organism: uncultured Pelagibacteraceae bacterium; assembly: GCA_902582345.1. Taxonomy (GTDB): domain Bacteria; phylum Pseudomonadota; class Alphaproteobacteria; order Pelagibacterales; family Pelagibacteraceae; genus Pelagilacustribacter. The sequence goes on from CACHRU010000017.1 coordinate 1,268, forward strand.
AAAATAACTTTTGATGGCAAGAAAGTAATTTTAGTACCAGTTTTTTTTGATGAGCCAGTGTGTTTAAGTGGTTTTACTGCATTACCGTCTTTAAAATGAATTTGATATTCTTTTTTATCTCTATAAATATTCAATTGTAATTTTTCCGAGAGGGCATTCACAACCGATACACCAACTCCATGAAGACCACCTGAAACTTTATAAGAATCGTGATCAAATTTTCCACCAGCATGTAATTGGGTCATAATAACCTCTGCGGCAGAAATTTTTTCTCCTTTATGAATATCAACTGGGATACCTCTTCCATCGTCTTCAACAGTTACAGTATTATCTTTATTAATTGTAATTATAATATTTTTGCAATATCCGGCTAATGCTTCATCAATAGCATTATCAACCACCTCGAAAACCATATGGTGCAAACCTGTTCCGTCATCGGTATCACCGATGTACATCCCAGGTCTTTTCCTGACAGCATCAAGTCCTTTAAGGACTTTAATAGAGTCCGCTCCATAACTTTTTTGAGTATTTTGTGTTGAGTTTTTAGACATTCTTGTTGATTAATTTTTTAAATTTATATCACTTTTTAAGACTTATTTAAAATCTCAGTCGAGTTTGATGATGAATTAATGTTGAAAATCAATGCTTTTAAGCCAAAATTAAATTTTCATTGGCATTATTACATAATAACTATTTTTATCAGCTAAATCTTCAATCAAAACTGGTGAAATTGAATCTTTGATTAACATTTTAATATTTTCGTCTTCGATTTGGGAAGCGATGTCTATAAGATATTTGGAATTAAAACTTATTGTAGTTTCAGCCCCATTAAATTTTGCTGGTATATTTTCATTACCGTCTCCTGAATTAGTGCTGTGAACAGATAGATTAATACTGTCTTTATAGATCTTGAGTTTTACACCCTCTTTTTTGTCAATCGAAACCGTAATTACACGTTCTACTGAATTTATGAAATCTCTTTTTGAGCTTGTAAGAGATTTATCATTAGATGATGGTACGACTTTTTTATAATCTGGAAATTTACCATCTATAACTTTTGAAATAATTTTAGTTTTTCCAATTTTAAATTGAATTTTATTTTCACTGGTTTGCAAAACTACTTCTCCTTGGTATTCTTGCAAGAGATTGCTCAATTGAAAAGCTGTTTTTCGAGGAAGTATAAGAGGACTCACGTTTTCGGAAGATTTTATCTCAACAGAGCTGGATGACAACCTGTGTCCGTCTGTTGCAACTCCGGTTATAAAAGATTTATCAGAAAGCTTTGTTGTATGTAAAAAAATTCCATTTAAATAATGTCTTGTATCATCATTTGAAATTGAAATTTTAGTTTTGTTTATAAGTGATAATAATTTATCTTTATTTATTTTTATTTCTGTGGAGTCAAAATTATTTGAAAAATTTGGAAAATTGTCTATTGGTAAACATAAAAGATTAAAATTTGCTTTATTAGCTTTAACATCTAATTTATTTTTGTCTTTTAGAAAAAAATTTATGTCAGAGTTTTGCGATATTTTTCTTAAGATATCAAAAAGAATATAAGCTGATGTTGTGGTACTGCCTTCCTTTTCTATTTTAATATCATTAATTTCGTCATAAAAGACTAAATCTAAATCCGTAGCAACAATTATTAATTTGTTGTCTTTTGCTTCCAATAATACATTGGATAGTATCGGGAGTGTATTCTTCTTTTCTATCACTCCTTGGGTTAAATTTAATGATTTTAGTAATAGATCTCTTTTTATAGAAAATTGCATTTTATTGATCTTCTAATAATAATTCCTTTATTTGTATTATATTTTTCTTCATTTCCTCATCGGTCTCTGACAATTTGGTGATAGTTTTCACAGCATGTATAACTGTTGTGTGATCTCTATTTGCAAATCTTCTTCCAATTTCTGGTAGAGATCTTGTAGTCATTGTCTTTGCGAGATACATCGCAACTTGTCTTGGCCTAGCTAAAGGTCTAGATCTACGCTGTGAAAGCATATCTGTTAAAGTAATGTTAAAATAACCAGAAACAATATTTTGAATCTTATCAACTGTAATAATTCTTGTTTGATTAAAAACATCCTTAAGAATATTTTTACAATCCGTAACGCTCAAATCTTTCTTATTCATTCTACTAAAAGCAATTAATCGATTTAAAATACCTATTAATTCTCTTATATTTGTTTTGCTTTCGTTTGCTATAAAGTTAATAACTTCATCATTTATTTTGCAATTTTCTTTAAATTGAGATTCTATTTGCTCTATTCTTTTTTTAATTATTTCAATCTTTAATTCTAAATTTGGTGTTTCAATATCAACTATTAAACCTCCTGATAATCTGGATTTAATTCTGTCTTGAACTCTATCCAGCTTTGTTGGGGGTCTGTCAGCCGAAATTATTATTTGAGAACTTTTTTCCATTAAGCTGTTAAAAGTATGAAAAAATTCCTCTTGTAGACCCTCTTTTCCTCTAATGAATTGTATATCATCTATAATAAACACTGAAGATTTTCTGAAAAAATCTTTAAAATTAACCATGTCGTTTTTTTTTATCGATTTTATAAAATGGTACATAAATCTTTCAGCTGAAATAAACATTACGTTATGAGACTCTTGAAGTTCTAAGCCAATTGCATTTAATAGATGCGTTTTTCCTAAGCCTACACCACCGTAAATATATAAAGGGTTATATCTCGAAATTTGCTCACATGTTTTTTTAGCGGATGTAAATGCTAGCTCATTGCTAGAACCTTTAACAAAGTTTTCAAAGTTAAGATTAGGGTTCAATCTATTATAATTTAATATGGAGTCCTTAATCTCAGAAATTTTACCAAGCCCAAAATCATTGTTTCTTAAATCTGAAATTTGATTTTTACCATCTTCTGAAATTTTGAATTCAATTCTATTTAAGCTTTTCTTAAACTGCTGAACTTGTTCTATTATTTTATCTAAGTACCTAGATACAATCCAATCTCTTATAAATCTTGTGGGAACACTTAGAATTAAATAATCATTATATTCTTTTAGCAAAACTATGTTGCTTAACCAACTTTTATAAACTTCGCTGCCGAAATTTTT
>CACHRU010000018.1 GCA_902582345.1 uncultured Pelagibacteraceae bacterium
TCTATATAATTTCGTACTGTGTTCCAAGCTCCCATGTTTTTGGGTTCTTCTTGGCACCAGAAAAAATCAGCATTTTTGTATCTTTTAAGTACTAAAGCTAAAGTTTTAGCAGGAAAGGGGTACAGCTGTTCTATCCTGATAAATACAACTTCATCATTTTTGTTTTTTTCACGTGCCTCTATTAGATCAAAATATATCTTACCTGAACACATCACAACTTTTTTAATCTTATTATCTTTTTTAAGTTTTATTAATCCACTTTTACTTTCATAAGAATGATCCTCGAGAACCCTGTGAAATGAGTTTTTTTTCGTAAAATCTTCAATATTTGAAACACATCTTTTATGTCGTAGTAGAGATTTTGGTGTCATGACAATTAAAGGTTTTCTAAAATCTCTATGCATTTGCCTTCTCAAAGCATGAAAATAATTAGCAGGGGTAGTACAATTAATCACTTGAATATTTTCTCCAGCACACATTTGTAAAAACCTTTCCAATCTAGCCGAAGAATGTTCGGGTCCTTGACCTTCGTAACCATGAGGCAAAAGGAGAACTAAACCACTTGCTCTTCCCCATTTAGATTCACTTGAGGTAATGAATTGATCAATTACAACTTGAGCACCATTAGCAAAATCACCAAATTGAGCCTCCCATATAACAAGTGTTTCTGGTTCAGATAAAGAATAACCAAATTCGAACCCCAAAACTGCTAATTCTGAAAGAAGTGAGTCTATAATTTCAAATTTTTTTTGATTTTTTGAGATGTTGTTTAATGGTATGTATCTATCGTGATTTGACTGATTTCGAATAACTGAGTGTCTTTGACTAAAAGTTCCTCTTCCAGAGTCTTGACCGGATAATCTTACAGAAAAACCTTCTGTAAGCAAAGTGCCAAATGCAAGTAACTCAGCTGTAGACCAATCTATAGGTTCTTCTTTTGTAAACATTTTTTCTTTATTTTCAAAAATTTTTAATATTGTTTTATGAACATTAAAATTTTTAGGTAAAGTTGAAATATTTTTTCCAATTTTTACTAGGTTTTTTTGATCCACACCGCTTACTCCTCTTTTGTCTTTGCCTAAACCAGGTTTAAACCTTGACCATACTCCATCAAACCATTTTAGTTCTGACTTATAATCTTTTGAAGATTTGAACTCTTTTTCTAAGAAAATTTTAAAGTTATCTTTTTTTTCCTCAACAAATTTTTTAGAAATTAGAGAGTCTTTTATTAATTTATTCCCATAAATAGAAAGTGTAGTTGGATGTGCTTTAATTTTTTTGTACATAATTGGTTGAGTAAAAGAAGGTTCGTCTCCCTCGTTGTGTCCAAATCTTCTATAACAAACCATATCAATTACTACATCTCTATTAAATTTTTGTCTGTATTCAGTCGCAACTTTGGCGCAATGTACAACAGCCTCCGGGTCATCTCCGTTTACATGAAATATTGGTGCTTGAGCTGTTTTAGCAACATCCGATGGATAGGGTGAAGATCTTGCAAACCTAGGTGCAGTTGTAAATCCAATTTGATTATTTACAATAATATGTATTGTACCTCCAATATTGTGTCCGGGCAGTCCGGACATTGCAAAACACTCTGCAACTACACCTTGCCCAGCAAATGCTGCGTCTCCATGAATTAAGACAGGAATAACTTTTTTTCGTTTAGCATCTTTGTGAAAAAATTGTTTCGCTCTTACTTGTCCTAATACGACAGGATTTACAGCCTCAAGATGCGAAGGATTGTCTGTAAGACTTATATGCACAACGTTTCCATCAAATTCTCTATTTGACGATGCACCTAAATGATATTTGACATCACCTTCAAAATCTTTTTTTGAAGTTACTTTTTTTCCAAAAAATTCACTAAATATTGCCCTAAAAGGTTTTCCCATCACATTTGCTAGAACATTTAATCTTCCACGGTGTGGCATTCCTATCTTAATTTCTTTAGCTCCTAAATTACCGCCTCGTTTTATTATTTGCTCTAATGCGGGAATTAAGGACTCACCACCATCTAAACCAAATCTTTTAGTTCCAATAAATTTAACATGTAAGTATTTTTCAAAAATTTCTGCTTCTGCTATTTTATTAAAAATTGCTAATTTTCCATTATCAGTGAAATTTATTTCTTTTTCAGGTCCCTCTACTCTATTTCTTATCCATGCTTTTTCCTCAGGATCGCCCATATGCATGAACTCATAACCAATGTTTGAACTATAAGTTCTTTTTAAGATTGAAATAATCTGACTTAAATCTGCATATTTAAGTCCCAAAACTCCGTCTAAGAAAATTTTTCTATTGTAATCTTTTTTTGTAAAACCATAAGTTTCGGGGTTTAACTCGGAGTGCTCGCTTTTTTTTTGTAAGTTTAAAGGGTCAAGGTTTGCAATTAAGTGCCCTCTAATCCTGTATGCTCTAATAAGCATTATTGCCCTCACAGAGTCTTTAGCTGCCTGCTCCACAGATTTTAGATCTAATCCATAATCGTTTGGTTCTTTATTTAAATTAATTTGTTTATTTGAGAAATTATTTTCTCTTTTTTTTGGTGACCAACTTGGTCCATTTATGTTTTTAGAAACGACTGAAATATCATCATCTAGACCTTTGAAAAAAGTTTGCCAGCTCTCTGGTAGGGTCTCTGGATTTTCTATGTACTGTGAATAAAACTCCTCAATAAAAGCGGAGTTATTTCCTTGTAGAAATGATGTTTTTTTGAAAACGTTATTATCTTTTGACGAGGACATTTGTCTTATTTTAACATAATTAAAAAAAAATCAACCATTAAGTTTTTCTAATAGAGTTTTTCCTATATCTGCTGGTGAATTTGCTATTGTTATGTCTGCTGATTTCATCTTCTCTATTTTATCTTCAGCTCCACCTTTTCCACCAGATATTATGGCCCCGGCATGGCCCATTCTTCTCCCGGGGGGCGCAGTGAGACCAGCAACAAAACCTACCATAGGCTTTTTAATTTTTGATTTTCTCAAAAAATCAGAGGCCTCTTCCTCAGCATTACCACCGATTTCTCCAATAATAATAATTGATTTTGTTTCCTCATCTTTTAAAAAAAGTTCTAAACAATCTATAAAATTAGTTCCATTCACTGGGTCTCCACCTATTCCTATGCATGTTGTTTGGCCCATTCCGTTTTCCGTAGTTTGAGCTACAGCCTCATAGGTAAGTGTACCTGATCTTGATACTATTCCTACATTTCCTTTTCTATGAATGTTTCCAGGCATTATTCCAATCTTACATTCATCTGGTGTGATAATTCCAGGGCAATTAGGACCAATTAATCTACTTTTGCTTTTTTTTAAAACCTTTTTAACTTTAATCATATCTATAATTGGTATGCCTTCAGTAATACATACTATTAGTTCTAAATTTGCATCTATTGCTTCAAGGATAGCTTGGGCTGCAAACTTTGGTGGCACATAAATCATTGAAGCATTAGCGTCTGTTTTACTTTTTGCTTCATGAACGGTGTTGAAAACTGGTAAACCTAAATGTTTTTGCCCGCCCTTATTTGGGGTTACCCCCCCCAACTAATTTTGTCCCATATTTTATCGATTGTTCTGAGTGAAAAGAGCCATGTTTACCTGTAAATCCTTGGCAAATGACTTTGGTATTTTTATTAATCAATATTGACATTAACTTACAGCCTTAATAATTTTTTTTGCTGCATCATTTAAGTCATTAGCAGACAAAATTTTTAAACCAGAATCATCAAGTAATTTTTTACCTTCTTTAAATTTTGTTCCGGCTAATCTTACGACCAAAGGAACTTTAAGGTTAGTCTCTTTGACAGCATCTATGACACCTTGAGCTAGGACATCACATCTCATTATTCCACCGAATATATTTATTAAAATACCTTTTACATTTTTATCAGATATTATTAATTTAAAAGCAGCTGTTACTTTTTCTTTTGAAGCTCCGCCACCAACATCTAAAAAGTTTGCAGGTTCCTTGCCGTATAGTTTTATTATATCCATTGTCGCCATTGCTAAACCTGCACCGTTAACCATGCAACCAATACTCCCGTTTAATTTTATATATGCTAGATCGTTTTTACTTGCTTCAATTTCAGCTGGCTCCTCCTCGTTTAAA
>CACHRU010000019.1 GCA_902582345.1 uncultured Pelagibacteraceae bacterium
GATTTTTACTCAAAAGAATTTTGGAACGGGATTAAAATTGAAAGAATAAATGAGAATGTTTTTTTATACACAAAAAAGAAGAAAAACGTATTCATAAAACTTTCTAAAAATAAAAATAACTTTAAAAAAATTTAAATTTGATAAAAATTTTATGGCGCGCCCTGAAGGATTCGAACCTCCGACCCTCGGTTTAGAAAACCGATGCTCTATCCAGCTGAGCTAAGGGCGCTAAGAAACTTCCCTCGTATTAGCATTATACGATTGAGTAAATGGAACTTTAACAACAATCGCGTCTACGGGCTTACTTGAGTATTTCTTTGGTAAATGAATTTTATACTTTTTCCCAAAATTTCCTATCGGAAAACCTGTTGCACTCAAATGACCTTCGTAGGGAACATATCCCATCGCTATATTCATCCCTTTTTCAGGATGATACCATGGTGATGTTATATATCCAATAGGTTTGCCTCCATCGCTATTAGAAATTAAATAAAAATCATTGGCATAATCTTCGATTGGTTTTCCACCAAATTCAAAACCAACTAATTGTAATTTGTAAGGTTTTTCACCTTTCTGCAATTGTGCTTTCATTTTTTCAAGAGCTTCTTTGCCAACATAATCACCTTTTTTTTCCCACACTCCTTTGCCTGAAAGAGAAACTTGATATCCTAAATTGCATTGAAAAGGATTTGTTTCATGATCTAAATCTTGACCCCATGATAAAATTCCTGCTTGAATTCTTCTGTGATGAGCAGGTGCTATAACCATCAATTTATGTTTTTTTCCTGCTTTTAATACTGCGTTCCACATATCTTCAGCATACAAAGTAGCGTTCCTAAGATAAATTTCATATCCAGCTTCACCAGAAAATCCAGATTGAGAGATAACACAACTTCTTCCACCAACTTTTGCTTCTGCTAATCCATAAAAAGGCATATCATCTATATTAACTTGATCGCCAATTAAATCTTTCATTAAAGCTTTGGATTTTGGCCCTTGAATTTGTACTGGACAAGCGTCTATTTCATCTATTTCGACATTAAATCTTTTATCCGAATTTACACCTTGTAGGTATAATCCAATATCTGAGTCTGATAAACTGAACCAGAATTCATCCTCTGCTACTTTTAACAATACTGGATCATTAAGAACTCCTCCTTTGTAATTACATAAAATTACATATCTTCCTCTCATTGTAGAAATTTTTGTTGCGTCTCTAGTAATTACATAATCGACAAACTTAACCGCATCTGGTCCTTTTACTCTTATTTGTCTTTCAACAGCAACATTCCACATTGTGACATGATTTTTTATTGCATGATATTCTACCATTGCTCCACCCTTTTCTGGTCTCACATAACCTCTAGGATGATATATTCTATTATATACTGTGGCTCTCCAACAACCTGCTTTCATGGACAAGTGCCAGTAAGGAGATTTTCTTACTCTTGTAGAAATTAACATTTCTACTTTAGTAGGACCACTTTGTCTTAAATTGTAAGGAACTTGTCTATCTGACTGGTCAACGGAAGTTTCATGACGAACTTTGTCGTAATTAATCTTTTCTTGTTTTAGCGAAATGACTTTAAATTTTTTTTTTGATTTCTGTTTTTTTAATTTTTTATTTTTCTTTGGCATAATTATTTTCAATCAACCATTTATTGGTTTCCTTTAGACCGCCAAAAGTATAGATATGGAAATGCTTAGTATATTGTTTAAGGTCATTTATTAGATCATTGGGATCTTTAGGCTTCAACAAATCTAAAGCTTTACTTGTATTAGATTTGAGAAAATTCAGAGAATTTTTTGCCCCAACAATACTCGCAAACTTTAATAGGCTGCTTATTTTTAAAGGACCAGTAATTCCTACATGAACTGGAAGAGTTTGTTTTGATATGAATTCTGCAATCGCTTTTGGATCTAAAAGCCATTGAGTGACAATATAATCAGCGAGAGGCGTTTTTTGTTTCATTGCTTTTTCTAACTCTGAATCGGATATATCAGGGGAACCCTCTGGGTGTCCAGCAATTCCTATCTTCATACCCTGGAATAACCCTGTTTCAATAAGTTGCAACGAACAGTGGTATTCTCCGACTGGCTCCCTTCCCCCTCCTATGATTAATGCTTGTTTTACACCAGAATCTTTACACATTTTAACATACTCTTTAAGTTCAGATAGATCCTTAATTGATCTAGCGGGAAAGTGAGGTATTGGGTTATACCCATAACGAACAAGTTCATCAGCTTTTTCTGCAACTTCTCTAAAATCAGTGCCTGGAAGCATGGTAACATAAACATCTCTCAAGCTTGGCAAAGATGATAGGTTGGTTTTAGATGTGATTTCTAATGAAAATTTCATTTTGGTAAGTTTATATCATTTAATAAAATCAAAAACATACTAAATGATCAATAAAAATCGGCTTTTTAATACCAAAATTTTCTTTTATCTCATGGTAGTGACCGTGATGTGAGTCGACTGAGATAGGTATTAAATCATTATTTTTAGTTTTAACTAAATATATAAATTCAGTACCCCTAAATTTTCTATCAATTACCTCTAATTTTAAATCACTTTTATCATCGTGTTTTAAATCATCAGGTTGAAGCAATAACTTTACCTTTGCTCCTTTAGAAAATTTATTAATTAAAGTTCCTTTTATTATTCCTAAGTCTAGATTTTCCAAGGTTTCATTATCAATAACTTTTGCATTGACTAGAACGCCCCTATTTAAAAATTTAACTATTTTTACTGAATTAGGATAATGGTAAATATTATAAGGAGTGTTGTATTGTTCTAATTTTTGGTCCAAAATTATTCCACATTTATCACCCATATAAAAAGCCTCATATGAGTCATGAGTTACCATAATAGTTGTAATTTTTAATTCCTTAAGAAGTTTTTTAATATTAAGCTGTAATTCTCCTTTCAGACTTTGATCGATGTTTGAGAAAGGTTCATCAATCAGAAGTAAGCTAGGTTTTGAAATGAGAGATCTTGCTAAAGAAACTCTCTGGGCCTCACCAGCGCTAATTTGATGTGGGAATTTTTTTTCCAAATTATTTAAATGAAGTATATTTATTAATTCGTTAGTAGTTAACTTAAATTTAGAATTTGAATTTCTCTTTGAACCAAAATTGATGTTATCAATAACATTATAGTGAGGAAATAAACTGTTATCCTGAAAAGACAAGGCGATGTTTCTTAATTCAGGTTCTACATGAATTTCTTTTGAAGAAATTAATTTTCCGTCTAAATATATTTCACCACTCTCAATCTTTTGTAACCCAGCTATCGACCTCAAAATAGTTGTCTTTCCAACTCCAGATGGGCCAAGTAAACAAACTATTTCACCAGGTTGATCAATTTTTAAATTAAATTCAACAACTTTATTCTTATTGCTTGCAAAGAATGTTGAATTTTTTATTTCAAAAAAACTATTTTGCATGAAACCAATATAGTCTTATTTTTCTAAAAGTATATATTTGGAACTAAAGAATATCATAATACCTGACCAAAAAATCAAAAATAAAGCAGGTGATGATGCGGCCTCTAAAAGATCTTGTGATGCAAAAATATATGATTGAGTCGCAAATGTTTCAAAATTGAATGGCCTTAAAATTAAAGTGATGGGTAATTCTTTAATTATTTCAAGTGATATAAGAATACCTATTAATAAAAAACTATTTTTAAGATAGGGCATGTGAACTTTTTTGAATGTTTGAATTTTAGAAAGTCCTATTAGAGATGAGCTTTCGTCAATTGACTGATTTATTTTTAAATAATTTGATTTAATGCCATTAAAGGCTAATGAATAAAATCTAATAAAATATGCAAGGACTAAACCAAAAATTGAGCCTATAAATAAACCTTTAAAATTTTTAAATCCAAAAATATAGTTTAATGTGTCTCCAAGCCAAGCAAAGAAAGTTATAAATGCTACTCCTAAAATAACACCTGGTAAAGCATAACCAC
>CACHRU010000020.1 GCA_902582345.1 uncultured Pelagibacteraceae bacterium
ATTTGATGATATAGACAAAATTAAATTTTCGGAGCACCATTATAGCCATGGAGCTAGCGCATTCTTTCCTTCACCATTTAAAGAAGCAGTTGTTTTAACTCTAGATGGAGTTGGCGAGTGGGCAACTACAACTGTAGCCATAGGAAAAAATAGTGATTTAAAAATATTAAAGGAGATACATTTTCCTCATTCGCTTGGACTTTTATATTCTGCATTTACTTATTACGCAGGATTCAAAGTTAATAGTGGAGAATATAAACTGATGGGTTTGGCACCTTATGGACAACCAAAATATAAAGATTTAATTTTTAATAATTTAATAGATTTAAAGGAAGACGGTTCTTTCAGATTGAATATGAAATATTTCAATTATGCGACTGGTTTAACAATGACTAATGATAATTTTTCAAATTTATTTGGTAAACCAGTTAGAAATCCAGAAAAAGATCTTTTAACACAATTTCATATGGATATTGCATCTTCAATACAAGAAGTAACAGAGGAAGTAATACTTAGAATTACAAAATCACTATCAAAAGAGTATAAGATTAAAAATCTTTGTCTAGCAGGCGGGGTAGCTTTAAATTGTGTAGCTAATGGAAAAATTTTAAAGAACAAAGTTTTTGAAAAAATATGGATACAACCAGCGGCTGGAGATGCAGGTGGAGCTTTAGGAGCTGCACTTGCTTATTGGCATAAAGAATTAAATCAAAAAAGAGATATTAATAAAGACGACCAAATGAAAGGATCATATCTTGGTCCGAGATTTGGAAATGATAAAATAGAAAAAGAATTACTTAATCTCAAGGCAAAATTTGAAAAACTTTCTGAGGAAAAAATTATAGAGGTGACAGCTAAAGAGTTGAGTAATGGAAAAATTGTAGGTTGGTTTCAAGGTCGAATGGAATTTGGACCTAGAGCGTTAGGCGGGCGATCGATTATAGCTGACCCAAGATCAAAAACCATGCAAAAGGATTTAAATTTAAAAGTGAAATACAGAGAAAGCTTCAGGCCTTTTGCTCCATCAGTACTAGCAGAAGAAGTAAATAATTGGTTTGAGTTAAATACAGAAAGTCCCTATATGCTTTTAGTTTCAAATGTAAAAAAAGATAAACAAATCGAGATGACAGACAAAGAAAAGAAATTATTTGGAATAGAAAAATTAAATATCAATAGATCCTCAATTCCAGCGGTGACGCATGTCGATTATTCTGCAAGAATACAAACAGTGCATAAAGAAACTAACCCTAAATATTATAAATTAATTGAGAAATTTAAAGAAATTACATCTTGCCCAATATTAGTTAATACCTCTTTTAATGTGAGAGGTGAACCAATAGTTTGTAATATAAAAGATGCTTTTAACTGTTTTATGGGAACTGAATTAGATATTTTAGTTTGTGAAAACTTTATTCTTTACAAAAATAATCAAGACATAGAATTAAAAAAAGATTACAAATCTAAATTTAATCTTGATTAGATTAATTGATTGTTTTGAGATACTCAGAAATGATATCAGATACTATTTTTTGACCATTTAATGAGTAGTGGCTATCTTCTTGATAATACAAGTCTATTTTTGGATTATTATTTAACTGGATTGATAAATAATCAAATAAATCTAATACTTTGATGTTTTTATTTAAATTATTTTTTAATAACGACCTTGTTTTTGAATAAGATGAATAATCTTTATACTTAATGTCATTTTTCGAAAAAAAAGGGAAATATAACTCACTTTTTGTAGGGTGAATAATTAATATAAATTTTTTTTTATCTTGTTGTGAAACAATATTCGCATAAAAATTATTTATTAAATTGGCTGAATGCCTGACCCCTTCATTTAAATATTTTTCATTTTTATATTCTTTTAAATACCTAAAAATTTTTCCATCAATATTCTCTACTTGCATTTTAAAATTATCGTAATTTTTAACTTTTTGGGAAAAGTTTTTTTTTGCAAATTTTAAAAATTCTCTTCTTTCTTGAGAATTTCCTGTAAAAAAATCTGGCAAATATTTTTCGACAATTAAGCCTTTATTTCTCATTAGTTCAATTACTTTCATAAAAAAACCCAGTGTGTAAGAATTGTATCTATAATTTAAAAAATATTCTAAGTGCGGTTTATATCCTGAGTAGGAATTCATTTTATCAATGATAATTTTAACTTGTTTTTTTGACAGATTTTTTTCTTTTTTTAAATAGCGAATGTAAATAGATGGATTTACTTCCGTAAAATTTTCAAAAAGATCTTGAGGAGATGAAAAATTATATATTACAAGGTTGTGTCTAAAATACTTTTTCAACATATCATATCCATAACTTTGAGATTTTAAACCACCACCTAAATTTCCTAAATTTATTATATCAATATGCTTTAATTTTTTTTCAACTAATTCTACCCAACCGTTTTCTAAATTATTTAATGATCCAACACCTCTTGTAAAAGAGTCTCCTATAGCAGCAGCATAAATTTTTTTATTTTTATCAATACCATCATCAAATAAACCAAATCCTTTACCGAAAATATCTTTTGTTTTGAAATTATCTTTAAATTCTTTCGTATAATGAATTATATTAGAGTCAGGATAAGGTAATACCAAATTTACTGTATCGAAGTAATCGTAACTTAATACAGAATTTTTTCTCTCT
>CACHRU010000021.1 GCA_902582345.1 uncultured Pelagibacteraceae bacterium
CATTTTCCAGTGCCTTTGAAATTAATTTTTCTCTCATCGTTATTTTTAGTGAAATTCATATAGATTTCTAATTTAGATAATTTAGGTGTCTTTAATAAAATTGGCCATTCAATAATCTTAACTTCTTTTTTTTCATCAAAAAATAAACCTAAATTCTGAAGCTCTTTTTTCTTTTTAATTCGAAAAAGATCGTAATGCATTATTTTAAATTTTTTAAAATCGTATTCATAAAGAAGATTAAAGGTCGGGCTTGGTATTTCAGTCATTTTCAATCCCTCTTTTTCTTGTAAATAATTAATTAAATATCTTGTAAAAGTAGTTTTTCCAACTCCGATTTCTCCAATTAGATAAATACAATCACTTTCCTCAATATGGTTCGCCACTTTTTTTGATAAAGAATTAAGTTGATCTAAAGATTTAATTATCATTAGCTACTATTTAGTAGCGATAAGTATCTGGTTTAAATGGCCCTGATTGTTTAACGCTAATATAATCTGCTTGTTCTTTTGACATTTTTGTAAGCTTTGCCCCAACTTTTCCTAGATGTAACATTGCTACTTTTTCATCTAAATGTTTGGGTAGCACGTAAACTTTATTTTCATATTTGTCTGAATTGTTCCACAATTCAATTTGAGCGATAACCTGATTAGTAAAAGAAGCGCTCATAACAAAGCTTGGGTGTCCAGTTGCACATCCCAGGTTAACAAGTCTACCCTCTGCTAACAAAATTATTCTTTTCTTGCTTGGTAATTCTATTTCATGAACCTGAGGTTTTATTTCGTCCCACTTATAGTTTTTTAAAGCTTCAACCTGGATCTCGTTATCAAAATGACCAATATTACATAAAATAGCTCTGTCTTTCATTTCCCGCATATGATCTGCAGTTACAATATCTTTATTGCCCGTCGCTGTGACGACTATATCTGCCTCCTTAATAGCTTCATCCATTAACACAACCTCATAACCCTCCATCGCAGCTTGTAACGCACAAATAGGATCAGTCTCTGTCACTAGAACCCGTGCACCAGCTTGTCTTAATGAAGCAGCACTACCTTTTCCAACATCACCATATCCAGCAACAATTGCTACCTTTCCTGACATCATTACATCTGTTGCCCTTTTAATCCCGTCTACTAAACTTTCTCTACAACCATATAGATTATCAAACTTTGATTTTGTTACTGAGTCATTTACATTTATTGCTGGAATTAATAATTGTTTGTTTGTCTCCATTTTTTTTAGTGCTAACACTCCTGTGGTTGTTTCTTCTGAAACACCTTTTACATTTTTTAGTAAATTTTTGTACTCTTTATGCATCAAAGCTGTAAGATCACCTCCATCATCTAATATCATATTAGGCAACCAGTCTTTTTTTCCCTCGATAGTTTGTTTTACACACCACCAATACTCTTTTTCAGTTTCACCTTTCCAAGCAAACACAGGCACACCTGCATCGGCAATAGCTGCCGCAGCATGATCTTGTGTAGAAAAAATGTTGCAAGAGGACCACCTG
This sequence comes from uncultured Pelagibacteraceae bacterium, assembly GCA_902582345.1. Classification (GTDB taxonomy): domain Bacteria; phylum Pseudomonadota; class Alphaproteobacteria; order Pelagibacterales; family Pelagibacteraceae; genus Pelagilacustribacter. The sequence continues at coordinate 1,514 of CACHRU010000021.1, forward strand.
CACTCTGCACCTAGCTTAACCAGAGTTTCGATCAACACTGCTGTTTGAATAGTCATATGTAAACAGCCTAATATACGAGCTCCCTTTAAAGGTTTTTTTGCACCATACTCTTTTCTTATTGCCATTAAACCTGGCATTTCTGTTTCTGCAAGAGAAATTTCTTTTCTACCAAATTCAGCGAGTTTGATGTCTTTTACTTTAAAATCTTTAGTCATTATGAATTTTAGTTTTAACAATATAATTAAATGTTATCAAGGAACAAAACTAGCTTGATTTTGGTAAATGGACTTCAATTTGAGCACCATTTTTGTTAGTTCTATTAGAAGCTTTTACATCTCCTTTATGAAGTTCAACAATATTTTTTACTATGTTGAGGCCCAACCCGGAATGTTTGCCAAACTTTGTCGGCCTATTGCTATAAAACCTCTTAAAAATTTTTTGAGTCGAACCCTCACCAAATCCAGGTCCTTGATCTTTAATTATAAAAATGCAATTTTCTTTATTATCTTTAATTTCAATTTCAATCTTGCTATTATTTTTGCTAAAAGATATGGCGTTATCAAGTAAATTAGCAACAACTTGTTCTAGACGGTTGTGTATACCAAATACAAATAATTTTTTATGATTTTTATTTTTTGATAAAATATTTATTTCAATTTTTTTATTTTGACTTGACAAATTTTGTTTGAATTCCTCTACAACTTCCTCTATCATTGAATAAACATTTACTAACTTCATTTTTTCTCTGGAAAGAGATGCTTCATCCTTTAACATTTGTGAATAATCAGTAATAAGTCTCTCAATTCTTTCAACATCATGGCTTACAATCTTTAAAAGTTTTTCTCTTTCATTGCCGTGCTCGTTTTTATCTAATAATTCCGAGGCACCTTTCAAAGAGGCAAGAGGATTTCTAATTTCGTGAGCCAAATCAGTTGAAAACGTTTCTGCCCTTGCTGTTCTTTTTTGAAGTTCTTTCGTCATTTCATCTATAGAGTGAGTTAATTTACCAATCTCATCTTCTCTTACAAAATATTTTTTCATATTGATATTTTTATCTGCTTTTAACTTAATTGCT
>CACHRU010000022.1 GCA_902582345.1 uncultured Pelagibacteraceae bacterium
GGCTTGGATATATAGGAACAGAACTATGTAAAATTTATTCAGGAGTGAGTTGGAATAATAACATAACTGTTATAGACAATAGATTTGTTTCAGAAAGAGTGAATCAATTAAGAAATTGGAATATTGAATTTGTTCAGGGGGATATTCTTGATAAAGATTTTATTCTGCAGCAATGCAAAAACGCAGATACAATTCATCACCTTGCAGGCATAACTAGTGTACCTAGAGTAAAGAGCGAAAGTAACAATTTACTAGATGAAAATATTAAAAAAGTAGCTGAGCAAGGAACTCAGAATATTCTTGATGCCATGAATAATAACTGTAAAATAATTTTTCCTTCAACACATGTAGTATTCGAGGGTATTGATAAAGTAAAAAATGATATTTTAGAGGATGAGGTTTTAAAACCTATACTTTCATATTCTACCTCAAAAGCTGTTAATGAAAAACAATTAAAAGACTCAGGAAAAAATTATATAATACTAAGATTAGGTTCAGTTTATGGGTACTCTTTAGATACCGCTCGAGTTGATATTATGCCTAACCTTTTTTCAAAAATTACATCACAAAACGGGACTTTAAAATTGTTCTCTGGTGGTAGACAGATCAAGAGTTTAGTTCCTTTAATTGATGTTGCGAGATGTTTTAAATACATGGATGATAGAGATAATATTTCAAAAGAGATATTTAATTTGACAAAAGATACTGTGACTGTGAAAGAAGTTGCCGAAATTTGTAAAAAATATAACCCAAAAGTTATTTTAAAAGAAACTAATGATGAAATTCCAAACTTAGGATCCTCTCTTTCAAATAGAAAACTTTTAAAAACAGGTTTTAAATTTCTTTATAATTTAGATGAGAGTATAAAAGAAATGATTTTTAAATGGTCAAAACAAAAACTAACAAAAGATTTGGAGTATGTAAGGGATGGACATGATGAATTCATAGACTCTAGAGGAAAAATAAGCAACCATGAATTAACTGAACCAATAAATCTCATTGGACTTATTGATTCAAAGAAAGGAACAATAAGAGCAAACCACTATCATCCGCAGCAAGAACAAAAATGTTTATTCACTAAAGGACAGATAATTGAGGTTTACAAAGATTTGCTTAATCCAAACTCTCCTAAAATAACACAAGTAGTAAACGAAGGGCAGCTATCCATTATAAAACCGAATGTTGCGCATACAATGGTTTTTTCCAAAGACACAACTTTTTTGAATTTAGTTAGAGGAGAAAGAGAACATGATAATTATGGGATCACTCACACAATAAAACATAATTTTGTATCTGAAAAAGAAAAAAACTTGCTATTGAAATATTACAAATTTGAATGCAGGTCATGTGGGAATGAAAAATTAAAAAGAGTTTTATCTTTAGGATACCAGCCTTTAGCAAATAATTTATTAAAAAATAAAGAGGAAGAATGCGATCTTTACCCTTTAGAGGTAAACTTTTGTGATAAGTGTTATAACTGTCAATTATCTATAGCAATTGACCCAAAAAAAATGTTTTCAAATTATCTTTATACATCTTCGACTTCTTCTTCTTTCAGGAGTCACTTCAGCGAGGCTGCAAAAAAATATGTAAAAGATTTCAATCTTAAGCCAAAAAAATCTTATGTAATTGATATTGGAAGCAATGATGGAGTTGCATTAAAACCTTTTAAAGATTTAAAATTCAAAAATTTGTTAGGCATTGAACCTGCAAAAAATTTAGCAAGGATAGCTAATAAGAATAATATAAAAACTTTCAATGGGTTTTTGGAAAAAGCAAATTTAAAAAAGATTAAAAAAAATGCTGATATTATTTTAGCATCAAACGTTTTTGCCCATTCTGATAAATTAAAGGAGATGGCAGAATGTATGTTACATTTGTTAAGTAAAAAAGGAATAATTATTATTGAGGTACAATACTTATTAAATACTTTAAAAGATTTAACTTTTGATAATATATATCACGAGCATTATAATTATTGGTCTTTAACCTCATTAAAAAACTTTTTTAAACAATTTGAAGCAGAAATTTTCAAAGTAGAGAGAATTAATACTCATGGTGGCTCCATTAGAGTTTTTATCAAGAAAGGAAAAAAAATAAAGATAGAGAAAAGCGTTAAAGATCTTTTAAAAGAAGAGGATAAATTTGGTATTAAAAATTTTAAAACTTATCAAAATTTTGCAGATCGAGTTTATGAAGTTCGTGAAAATGTTATTAAAAATTTAAATAAATTTAAATCTCAAAATAAAAGGATTATTGGGTATGGATCGCCTGCAAAAGCTACAACGGCTTTAAATTTTTTTTCAATAAAAGATGGAATTGATTATATAATTGAAGACAACAAATTAAAGCATGGAAAATTTATTCCTGGAGTGAAAATTCCTATAAAAAAAAAGAGTCCCATTACAGATAAAAATTCAATAGTTTTAGTGCTGGCCTGGAATTTTTTTAATGAAATAGTTAAAAACAATAAAAATTTATCTAACAATTTTATTAATATTAAAGATCTAGAAAATCAAAAA
>CACHRU010000023.1 GCA_902582345.1 uncultured Pelagibacteraceae bacterium
CCCCTGTTAGTTATTGATTGTTCTCTCGCTGTTTGTTTTTTTTTTTCGTTTCATGTAAACGAACTGGCAAAGGTATTCTAGGAAGTTGAATATCTAATTGTCTAAAAAGAGAGTCAGATCCAAATATTGCTGCACTTGTTGCAATCTTATATTCGTACAGAATGATTACTGTTCCATGTTCTGATTTTTTTGTAAACTGAGATCCTTTTTGAGGAAATATAGCCATTTCATCTGAGCTAAAATTTAATGGTATAACACGATCGCCATTTTCATCTTCTAAGGGACATAGGTATTTAGCCTCACTAACATCTGTATCTAGTTTAGGTTTGTTTCTTCTTAAAATTGTAAAACTCCAGTTTTGGGCAAGTGATGATTTTTGATTAGAAAATTTTTTTAATATCTTAGGATTTCTTCTTGTAAGAACAAATTGAAGTTGAATTTTAGAATCTTGTCCACAATGTAAAATTGCACCAGCTCCTCCTTGATTCCACTTACCTTGCGCAAATGAAATGGCTTTTTTATTACCAACGTGAAGAGACATAATCGTTTGAGGTAATTTTTCAGGTGTTTGCCCTTCACCCTTATCTGCAATTATTACATTAGGGTGATATCCTTTATCGCCACTAACAGATAAATTTATATTCTCTTCAGCAATTTCCCTTGATTTTTTATCAGTCCAGTATTGTTGGAGACCAGCAACATCTTCAAGATTTTCATCAAATAAGGACTTATCAAGATTGTAAGATTTAATTTCTTTATTTGTTTCAAAATATTTATGAACAGCATCTCTTGGTGATTTTGGCAATAATCTATCACCAGATTTTGGATCTTTACCACTTTCCCAACACTTGTTCATTAAAACAGCATCTACTGCATTAGTAATTTTTTCGGTTAATGCAAAAGCAGGATTTCCCTGGTTATTTATAGTTCCCCAACTACCTTCTCTTTCACCATAGTTTCTCCAAAGATCATCATTATCCCATAAATCGTATTTCTTCAATAATTCTACAACTTCTTTACTGTCTTGAGCGTTCATTAGACTTAAACATAAATTTTTGATTTCTTTGTTATTCATTATTTAAATTTTTTTCTAAGATCCCTCATTGCTTTTGATAAACTTTTGATAATTGATTGTGCTTCTGCATCTGAATACTCATAGCTGCTTCTTCTACTTAAATTACCAACTAGCTTAACAGCATTTAAAGCATTTGGTAATCTTTTTGATGCTAATTTAGAGAACTTATAATTTTTAACTTTATCCAAAGGCTTTATTTTAATGACTTTAGTATTGGATTTATTCTTGTTTCTTTTGTTAATAAGCTTCTTGACAACTTTTATGCCTAACCAGTCATTAAAATTTACCCATCCATTATTTCTATAAACTATCTCTGGACTTTCAGGTACACCGTGAGGGAGTGCATCATTAAGGTAACAATATTTTTTCCAATCAGATGCACCCTGTAAATTTAATGATCTGGCTTTTGCTCGAGCTTTAGTATAACTGAGATAATATCTTCCCTTAAATGTGTAACTAAGATCATTATTTTTTTTTCTTTTAAAATCAGGTACGATAACGCCTCTTCTTATTAATTCACGGTCTATACTCATATAGTAAATTCCTCCGTCCCTCTTTTTTTAGAATTAAATTTAGTAGAAACGTTTTTAACCTCAGAATTTAGAGCATTAACGATCTTTCTAGCTTGCTCAGGTGTATAATCATAATGTGCTTTATTACCAAGATTAGCGATCAACCTAATCATATTTATTGCTCTATTAACTCTGCTTCTTGCGAGCTCTTTGAACTTATCAGATTTTTTACTCATAATTTTCCTTTCTTTTTAAATAGTATTATATATGTGTTATGTGACACTTGTCAAGTGACAATGGTTAATAGTGTTAATTGACATTAATTATGCGCTTTTAACAGTTATAATGTGTATATTGCAGGTTGTATGATTGTTGTTAACAATCATAATCATCATACTGGCTTCTAGTTGGATTCTAGTTTTCAATTAATTCAATTAATTGAGTAAAATTCTTCAATATAACCTAATCTCAAAAAATCTCTTGAACGATATAAAAGTTTCCAGTTCTCATTGGAAATAATTTCATTAATAAAATCTTATAATATTATCTTTCTGTCTTCTAGTTGTCTTCTAGTCTTCACAAATTAATTTCCCTTGATTTCTAATATTAATTGAAGGGATAAATAATAAAATGAGGTTTGATAATGTTTTGAGACTACCTGAGACTGTCTGAGACTCTAATCTTGCTGTATCCCGTCCTTTGTGTCTACCAATTTCACCACGAGGGCTTTATTCATATAGTCTTTGTAATATATTATTTTTAACCTTATAAACGAGATATCTACAAATGCAAAAAAAAATATTAATATACAACTCTGGTGGAGGACTTGGCGATTCTATACAGTTGTTTTCTTTAATAATAAGCCTGCAAAACCATTTTAAGCAGTCAGAAATATATTATCTAGGAGCTCATAAAAATCACTT
>CACHRU010000024.1 GCA_902582345.1 uncultured Pelagibacteraceae bacterium
GTATTCATGGAAAAAAAAAGGCAATTTCTGTTACAGTAGACTCTTCAGCTATCTATTGTAAATCTCACCCCTTCTCAGGAGGTAAACAAATTGTCTGCGAAAATTGGAGAAACTTAATTTCTGTAGGCTCAAAACCTATAGCAATAACAAATTGTTTAAACTTTGGAAATCCGGAAGATCCCAAAATCATGGGGGAGTTCGCTGATTGTGTTAAAGGTATTAAATCTGCATGCGAATTTCTGGATTATCCAGTGGTCTCTGGAAATGTTTCTTTTTATAATGGTACAAATAAAAAAAATATTTATCCGACACCTGTCATCGGTGGTGTAGGATTAATAAATGAATTAAATAAACCTATTGAAAATTTTTTCAAAAAGGAAGGCAGTTTAATTATATCGATAGGTAAAAATTTTGGTCATTTAACCCAAAGTGCATTATTTTTAGAAGTATTTAATTTTAACGATGGGCCTCCACCTGAAGTAAATCTTCTAAATGAAAAAAATAATGGGGAAATCGTTCTTAAGTTGATACAAAATAATATGGTTAATTCAGTTCATGATATCTCCTCTGGTGGTTTGATTATTGCTTTGGCCGAAATGAGTATAAATTCAAACTTAGGCTTAAAAATTAATAAACCAAAATACTTCTCAAATTTATTCGAATTTTTCTTTAGTGAAGATCAGGGAAGATATTGTTTGGAAATCGATCAGGATAAATATGAAAAAGTTAAAAAAATGTTAAAAGAAAACAATATATTTCATGAATTAATCGGAGTAGTTCAAAAAGAATTTTTCGAGCTAGAAAAAGAGTTTAAAATTAGTACTAATGATCTATATAAAATTAACAATAAATGGTATTATAATTATTAATGGCATTACCAATAGAAGAAATTAAAAAAATGATCAAGGAGTCAATACCTGACGCCACCATTGAAATTAAAGATTTGATGGGCGACAATAATCACTATTCTGCTACTATTAAATCTTCGATATTTAAGGGTAAAAGTAAAATTGAACAACATAAAATGGTATACAAATCTTTGAAAGGTAAAATGGGTAATGAATTGCATGCTTTATCTTTAACAACAATGGAAAAATAATGAATATAGAAAATGATATAAAAAAATTAATCAATGAGAATGAAATATGTTTATTCATGAAAGGAACACCTGAAGCTCCACAGTGCGGTTTTTCAATGGCGGTCTCAAATATTTTGAAGCATTTAGGAATAAATTTTAAAGGTGTTGATGTTTTAGCAAGCAATGACTTGAGACAGGGCATAAAAGACTTTAGTGATTGGCCAACTATTCCTCAATTATATATTAAAGGAGAGTTTATAGGTGGTTGCGATATTGTCAAAGAAATGTTTGAAAAAGGAGATCTTAAAAAATTATTAGAAGAAAAGTCTTTAATTTGATCTTTTAAAAAAAACTATATCCGACTCTTTTAAGTTTCCCTTATACGTTTTAAAAGTAAAATTTTTTTGTAACATACTGATCGTTTCAGCATTTAAAATCTCAGATATTATATTTTCTCTTTGTTGAATCTTCTGACATAATTCATCAATTTTATACTCATTAACATCATTTAAGTGAGAGTGATAATTTGGAAGCTTAAAATCTTCTATTATATAGACGCCATTACTATTTAAATTTTGAATAAAAGTATTTAAACAAATTAGAATATCACTGAGTTTATGTGAACCGTCATCAATAATAATATCGAAAAAATTTTTATTTTTTGCACCAATTTTTCTCAAAAATTTATTAACTTTTTTTTGATTAGAAACGTCTAAGCCGTGAACACTAATTTTTTTAGAAGAAAATTTAAAATTAGAAATATTAATATCTACGCAATAAATTTCAGAATTAAAAAAATATTTTTTGAATGAAGCTGCAGATGCACCAGCGAAACTTCCTATCTCTAATATTTTAAGTTCTTTTGACCTAATGCTATCAAAATACTTTTCATAAAATTTGCTATATCCATGTCCAAGATTTTTATTATTTTGCCAAGTGTCAGCTTTATCAGTTCCATAAAATAGAAATAATTCCTCCAAATTTTTTTCTTTAAAATCTGGATCTAAATCTATATCAATTTTTTTTTTTAAAAGAAATTTAATGTATCTTTTATATAAACTAAAAAAGTTCAATATTATCTTGAGTAGTATTCGATAACTAAACTAGGTTCCATAATAACTGGATATGGTACCTCTGCAAATTTTGGAACTCTTACTAATTTTACAGATTTATTTTTTTCATCTAATTGAATGTAACCAGGTACATCTCTCTCCTTATTTTGAAGCGATCCATCAATTATATTTAATTTTTTCGATTTTTCTCTTACTTCAATTGTATCAGTCTCTTTTACTAAATAGCTTGAAACATTTACTTTTTTTTTATTC
>CACHRU010000025.1 GCA_902582345.1 uncultured Pelagibacteraceae bacterium
TACTAACTTACCATAATCTGGTTTTCTTTTTCTTTTCATTATACCAGGTATTTTTTTAAATTGCCTTCTTACCTCTATCACAACAGCCCCTCCTGCTCTTCCTACCGCTTGCATTCCCATCGATCCAAATAAATAAGGAAGTAAACCTCCAATTAAGAGTCCAATTACTACAAACGGATTTGATAGATCAAAATTAACTATTGTTCCATAAAGTGCCGAAGATGTATCGTTTGAGTAAAATTTAATATCCTCTGTATAGGCGGCAAATAAAACTAGCGCACCCAAACCAGCTGATCCAATTGCATATCCTTTAGTTACAGCTTTTGTTGTATTACCTACTGCATCAAGTGCATCTGTAGTTTTTCTTACACTTTTTGGTAGATTGGACATTTCAGCAATACCTCCAGCATTATCAGTTACTGGTCCATACGCATCTAAAGCAACAACCATACCCGTTAAAGCAAGCATGGATGTAACAGCTATAGCAATACCATAAAGACCTGCCAAACTATTAGTGAAAAGAATTCCAATTACAATAATCAAAGCAGGTACAGCAGTTGCTTCCATAGAAATTGCTAAACCTTGAATTACATTAGTTCCATGTCCAGTAGTGGATGAGTTAGCAACACTTTTTACTGGTCGAAAATTAGTTCCAGTATAATATTCTGTAACCCATATTATAAGTCCAGTGATTACTAAACCAGAAACTGCACAGATATATAAATCAAATCCATTAAATTTAACATTACCAACACTATATATTTTTTCTAATCCAATCGATGAGTCCGTTATGGGATATAAAATTAATAACGAAAGTAAAGCTGTAGCGATGAATCCTTTGTACAATGCACCCATTATATTTTTAGATTTTCCAAGTCTCACAAACCATGTTCCAATTATTGATGTTATTATACATGAACCACCAATAGCTAATGGATAGATCATCATATTAGTGTCGGTTGGAAAAAAGATAGAAGCTAAAACCATTGTTGCAACTATTGTGACTGCGTATGTTTCAAATAAATCTGCAGCCATACCAGCACAGTCACCTACGTTGTCTCCTACGTTGTCTGCTATAACCGCTGGATTTCTCGGATCGTCTTCTGGGATGCCCGCCTCTACTTTTCCCACTAAATCAGCACCAACATCTGCTCCTTTAGTAAAAATTCCTCCTCCTAATCTTGCGAAAATAGATATTAATGAAGCACCAAATCCTAAGGCCACAAGAGCGTTAATAATATCTCTACTGCTTACATCTAAATTGACCAATATTAGATAATAGATACTTATTGCTAATAACGCTAAACCCGCAACAAGCAATCCAGTGATTGCACCGGATTTAAAAGCGATAGACAGTCCATCGTTTAAACTTTTCCTAGAGGCTTCAGCAGTCCTTACATTTGCTTCAACTGAAATTAACATACCCACATATCCAGCTAAACCGGACAAAAAAGCTCCAATAAAATAGCCTAATCCTACAAGAAAATTAAAAAAAATACTTACAATAATTAAAACTATTACTCCTACTATTGCTATAGTCTTGTATTGTCGGTTTAAATAAGCTTTGGCTCCTATTTGAATAGCGCTAGCTATTTCTCTCATTTTTGAATTCCCTGGACTAGCGTTTAATATTTGACCTGATAGTAAATAGCTATACGCAACCGCTAAGATGCCTGTGAAAATAATTAAATATAAAAGTTCTAATGATGAATTCATTTAAAGAGTGATAAATGCCAAATTAAAGCTCTAAAGGCAAGCTAAAGTTTTAAAATTTAAATATATTTTTGGTATATTTTCAATCTTTTTTCAAAAATTTGGATAATTTATCAAGAATCGCATTTAAATATTTAATCTGTGCAGGCTCTAAAAAGAACTCAGAGGCTTTTAAATATTCACTTATTATAACATTTTTGGGATTATTGTGCTTAAATAAAAACTCAAATATTGCACAAAATAATATAATTTTAAGTAATTTATCAGTACGATTAAGATTAATATCTTCTTTTATATATTTTTCTATTGTTTCCTCAATCAATTCTTTTCTTTCAATAGTGCCTTCTACAACATCCTTTATAAACTTTTTATATTGACCTTGAAAATATACGATTTTTTCGCCAGGATTCATCATGTGACCGTAAAGTTTCTGTATAATTCTTACTCTGGGAGTTATTAATCTCTTATCTTTTTGATGCATCGTTTAATACTGACATGACTGCTTTAGCAGCTTCACTTCCTTTATTTATTCTTTTTT
>CACHRU010000026.1 GCA_902582345.1 uncultured Pelagibacteraceae bacterium
ATTTTTCTTTATTATCATCTTGAGCATACACTTCTGAATAAGATCTTAAAATAGAATTTGAGCCAAAGACTAAATCTACTCTTGTTGCTGTAAATTTAGTTTTTTTTGTTTTACGGTCAATAATCTCGTAAAGATTTTTATTGAGTGGTTTCCAAATAAAGTCCATATTTGTTAAATTAACAAAAAAATCATTAGTTAGTTTGCCTGGTTTGTTGGTAAAAACACCGTGCTTACTTCCACCATGGTTAGTATCTAGAACTCTCATCCCGCCAACTAAAACTGTCATTTCTTTTGCTGATAAATCCATAAGTGAGGCTCTATCGAGCATCATTTCCTCTGGGCTTACTGCATACTCTTCTTTTGTCCAGTTTCTGAATGCGTCATGAAGAGGTTCTAAAACTTTAAAAGAGTCAATATCTGTTTGATCTTGAGATGCATCTCCTCTTCCAGGAGTAAAAGGGACTTTTACTTTAAAACCAGCTTTATTTATTGATTTTTCTAAACCGATATTACCTGATAAAACTATGATATCTGCCAAACTGGCATTTACTTTTTTGGCGACTTTCTCCAGCTTAACAAGTACTTTATCTAACTTCTCTGGTTCATTTGCGACCCAATTTTTTTGTGGCAGCAGGCGAATTCTAGCTCCGTTAGCACCACCTCTGCAATCAGTTCTTCTATAAGTTCTAGCACTATCCCAAGCTGTTATTATCAATTCAGAGTTTTTGAGCTTAGTAGCCTCAATGAGTTTTTTAGCTTTAGAAATATTAAAACTCTTTTTACCTTGAGGAACGGGATCTTGCCAAATTAAATCCTCTTTGGGTGCATCTGGGCCTATATAATATTTTCTTGGTCCCATGTCTCTATGCGTTAATTTAAACCAAGCTTTTGTGAAAGAATCTTTTAAATAATTATGATTTTTTCTAAATTCTTCTGAAATTTTTCTATAACTTGGATCCATTTTCATGGCCATATCAGCATCAGTCATAATTGGATTTCTTTTTATAGAGGCGTCAGCAAGATCGATTGGTTTATCTTCCTCTTTCATATTTACCGGTTCCCATTGATTTGCTCCGGCTGGACTTTTTTTTAGTTCCCAGTCATAATCTAATAAAAGTTTTAAGTAAGTGTCATCCCATTTATTTGGGTGTGTAGTCCATGCTCCCTCGATACCACTAGTCACTTGATTTACACCCAAACCTCCACCACCCTTTTTATTCCAACCAAATCCCTGTTCATGAATTTCTCCTGCCTCTGGTTCGGGACCTAATAATGAAGCATCTCCATTTCCATGAGCTCGACCTACTGAATGACCACCAACTGTCAAAGCACAGGTTTCTACGTCATTCATAGCCATACGACCGAAAGTTTCTCTTACATCGTGAGCTGTTCTAAGAGGATCTGGTTTACCATCTACTCCCTCTGGGTTTACGTAAATCAATCCCATTACAACTGCTGCCAATGGGTTTGCCAAAGATTTACGATCACCATTGTTTGAATATCTTTTATCTTGCAACCATTCTTTTTCAGAACCCCAGTAAACATCTTTTTCTGGATGCCAAATATCTTCTCTGCCAAAAGAGAACCCATACATCTTTAAGCCCATCGACTCATAAGCCATATTCCCAGCTAATATCATTAAATCAGCCCAACTTATTTTATTCCCATATTTTTTCTTTATCGGCCAAAGTAAACGTCTTGCTTTATCTAAATTTGTATTATCAGGCCAAGAATTCAAAGGAGCAAACCTATGGTTTCCAGTTCCACTTCCTCCTCTACCATCAGCAATTCTATATGTTCCTGCAGAATGCCATGCCATTCTGATAAATAGACCACCATAGTGACCAAGATCAGCAGGCCACCACTCTTGGCTATCAGTCATTAATTTAATTAAATCTTTTTTGAGTCCTTTAAAGTTTAACTTTTTAACTTCCTTTTTGTAATTAAACTTTTTACCCATCGGGTTTGTCTTTGAGTCATGTTGATGTAATATATCAAGATTAAGATTTTTTGGCCACCAGTGAGTTGGAGTAGTTTGAGACGTCATACTTCCGTGCATGACTGGACATTTGCCATTACTGTTTTTTTTAAATTCAACACTCATAAAATAACTTTTTAATTA
>CACHRU010000027.1 GCA_902582345.1 uncultured Pelagibacteraceae bacterium
GTTCGCTTCCTTTTTATTCACACATTCTCTATCACCGCACAAATAAACTTTTTTTGTAGAACTACAATTTGTTAAAAAAAAAACTAAAATCATGAAAAATATAAATTTCATTTCAAACCCAACCCCTCCTTAAAACCAAATGCTAAATTCATATTTTGTACTGCCTGACCAGATGCACCTTTAACTAAATTATCTATAGCTGAAAAAATAACAATATTATTTTTTTTTCTAGTTTTACATACTGAAATTAAACAAAAATTTGTATTTATGATTTTGCCTGTTCCAATAGGCTCATTTACTTTGGAAATTTTAACAAAATAATTTGATTTATGGTAGTTCTTAAGACATCCAATAACTGAATTAATTGTCTTTCCTTTTTGAAGTTCTAAATAAATTGTCGATAACAAGCCTCTAAATGTTGGAATTACATGAGGGTTAAATGAATAATTTAATTTTAAATTATTCACTCTTTTGAATTCTTGATCAAGCTCTGACATATGTCTATGTTTTTCAATACCATATGCTTGGATAGATTTTAAAATATTTTTTCCTTTGAATTTTTTTTCAAACCCTTTGCCGGCTCCAGAGTACCCTGATTTTGAGTCAATAATAATCTTTTCAGATTTAATTATTTTTTTTTTAATAAGCGGTATTAAAGCTAACTGAATGGAAGTAGGATAACAACCAGGGTTTGAAATAATTCTATAATTGCTTATTATTTTTTTATTGAACTCTGATATTGAATAAATACTATTTTTAATTAATTCCTTTGCTTTATGTCTCAAATGATACCATTTCACATAATCTTTATAATTTTTTAATCTAAAATCAGCCGAAAGATCTATATATTTTAAATTTTTATAAACAAAAGTTTTCTTTATTATTTTTTGGGCCTCTCCGTTGGGTAATGACAAAAATAATAAATCAATATTTTCCCAATCTACATTTTTAACGCTTGAGATTTTAGGAAGATTTTTTTTAATTCTTTTATCGAATTTATTTATTTTTTTTCCAACGCTCTTTTGGGCACATAAGTACTTAATTTCAACTTTTGGGTGTTTAGATAACAAATAGACTAAATCTAAACCGACATAGCCAGTAGCTCCTAATATTGCAATATTTATTTTTTTTGGGATCATAAATCCTTATATCACTGTAAATTAATATTTTAAATTTAAATGATTTATCTTTTAGAGAATTGAAAGCTTCGTCTGGCTTTTCTATGTCCGTATTTTTTTCTTTCAACAACTCTGGAATCTCTTGTGGTGAGTTTTTCTTTTTTTAATCCTTTTTTAAGACTTTCATCGTGTGAAACAAGTGCCCTAGATAGACCGTGAATAATTGCTCCTGCTTGTCCTGAAAGACCTCCTCCTTTTACAGAACATTTTACATCATATGAATTCAAAACTTTAGAAACTTCCAAAGGTCTTGTAACTATTATTTGGTGAACAGGTCTTTTGAAATATTTGTTCATCTCAATTCCATTGACATATATTTTGCCAGATCCTTTCTTAACCCAAACTTTTGCAATAGATTTTTTTCTTCTACCAGTAGCATATTTGCTTTCTTTAAAATCTAATTTAATTTTATTAGTTGAAGTTTGATTTAAGTTGCTCATTATGCAGATAAAGAATTTTTTCTATTAACTGATTTAAAGTTAATTTCTTCAATTTTCTGAGATTGGTGAGGATGATTAGTTCCTTGATACAGTTTAAGTTTTGTAAGTTGTTTTTTTGCTAAAGGACCGCCTGGAAGCATTCTTTTAACAGCAAGTCTTAAAATATCTTCAATTTTATTTTTAGAAGACAGAACTGATGGTGAGAAGTTTTTAATTCCACCAGGGTGACCAGTATGTTTATAATAAACTTTATTATTAAATTTTTTTCCGGTAAATCTTATTTTATCTACATTTGTAACAATTACAAAATCACCATTATCTATATGTGTATTAAAAGTTGGTTTATTTTTTCCCCTTAAAATTTTAGAAATATATGCAGCTAGTCTCCCCACTACTAGATTTTCAGCATTTA